>DWZE01000014.1 GCA_019118325.1 Candidatus Bacteroides intestinavium | reverse complement strand
TAAGTAGATGTTGATATTTAGTTTATATTTAGGAGTTAAGAAGTTAAGGAGTTATCACTCCGCTTTGCTCCGTTAGGAGTTAAGACGATAGTAAGTCAAAGGACCGTATACACAGAGGTATTGGCTTAACTCCTTAACTCCTTAACTCCTCAAAAAATGATATCATTTAATTCTTGCGACTTACTTATAAGATATTATGCTTATCTTTGAAAAATAATAGGCCAAACAGGCAGCGGTGCACAAACCCGACAGGAAGCTATGCACAAGCCTCACATGCATCCCTGCCCGGGGCCCACAAGGAGCCAGACTATGAGCAAGAAAAGAAGAGCACAGTGGAAAGTGCGGATACGCAAGTCCAACTACACCTCCAATAGCGGGCAGGCCGTGCCCGTCGTGTTCCACCCCCGCAGCTACACGCTGGAGGAAATCATCGCCCTGATGGACGCGCACCTGTCGCTGCCCATCTGCCGGGAGAACCTGGAGATGGCCGTGAAGATGTTCATGGAGCAGGTGGAGAACCTGCTGCTGGAGGGTTGCATCGTCAACCTGCCCATCGGGCGGCTGACCCCGGCGGTGACGGGCGCGTGGGAGTACACCAACCGCTTCGACCCGAAGGTGCGGGCGCAGAACAAGGCGGTGGTGAACTACGCCATGGGGCCGCGACTGACGCGATTGCTGGCCAATCCCCTGCTGCACGACATGCAGGCCAACATAGGGAGCCGCCTGTGCATCGGCGAGGTGAAGGACCACGCCAGCGGCACCGTGAACGAGCGGCTCACGCCCGGCGGCATCATCACCGTGCGGGGAAAGCTGCTGCTGATGAACGGCGACGACCCCCGGCGCGGACTCTACCTGCTGCGGGCCGACACGCTGGAGGAGGCGGCCCACATCGCCCCGGCGGACATGGCCCTCTGCACCCGCACGCGCATCGTCACGCAGGTGCCCGCCACGCTGCCGGCGGGAACGTACCAGCTACAGGCCGTCAGCCAATGCACCACCAACCCCACCCCCCTGAAGAAGGCGGCGGAAAGCCTCTTCGCCTGCACGCTGACGGTGGCCCCGTGAGAAAACCCGCATTTCCCCCGCCGGGAGGCGCGGATATGTCGGGGAAAAGCCTTACCTTTGCGCCCGTTTTCAGGAATAACATCAAAAATAACTACATAGGAATGCACTCCAAAGACGAATTGAAAGACATCACCCACTTCCTGCTGGAATACGCCGGCCGGCTGATGGGCTCGGGGGTACACACCTCGCGCGTGGTGCGCAACACGCACCGCATCGGACAGTCGCTGGACGTGGAAGTGGCCGTGTCCGTCATCCAGAAGAACCTCATCGTGAACGTGCGCGACCCGCAGACGCGGGAGTCGTACACGGAAATGGACACCACGCCCGCCTTCCCCATCAGTTTCGAACTCAATGCCGAACTGAGCGCCCTCAGCTGGGAGGCGCACGACCGCCGGCTGCCCCTGGCCGAAATCCGCCGCCGCTACGCCGAAGTCATCGCGCGGCCCAAGATGGACCCGCTGTGCGTGCTGTTCCTGGCCGCCTTTGCCAACGCCTCGTTCTGTGCCCTGTTCGGGGGCGACTGGACGGCGCGGGGCATCGTCTTCTCGGCCACGCTCATCGGCTTCTACCTGCGACAGGTCATGCAGCGCCGGCACATCAACCACTACATCGTCTTCATCGTGTCCGCCATGGCGGCCTCGCTGGTCGCCTCGTCGGCCCTGACGCTGGACACGACGGCCGAGGTGGCCATCGCCACGAGCGTGCTCTACCTGGTGCCCGGCGTGCCGCTGCTGAACGGGGTCATCGACATTGTCGAGGGCTACGTCACCACCGGCGTCTGCCGCCTCATCCAGGCGCTGCTGCTGGTGCTCTGCATCGCCATCGGACTGTCCGTGACGCTGATGCTGGTGCAGAACAGCCTGCTGTAACGGTGAGCGTTTAGTGATTAGTGATTAGTAAAGCGTTGCCGCATACTGCCCATCACTAACCACTAACCACTCATCGCTAACCACTAACCGCTCATCACTAATCACTAACCGCTATTTTCGTATGCTAATCACCGACATTCTTTCCGACGGCCTCTTCGCCGCCATCGCCGCCATCGGCTTCGGAGCCATCTCCGACCCTCCCCTTCGCGCCTTCCCGTCCATCGCCCTGTTGGCGGCGGTGGGCCACGCGCTGCGCTTCTGCCTGATGACCTACGCGGGCATCGACATCGCCACGGCCTCGCTGTGCGCCTCGTTCACCATCGGCATGGGGAGCCTCGTGCTGGGCAAGCGCATCCTCTGCCCCATGACCGTGCTGTACATCCCCGCGCTGCTGCCGATGATTCCGGGCATGTATGCCTACAAGACGGTCTTCGCGCTCATCCTGTTCATGCAAAACCTGGACGCGCCGGACGTGCTGCAGGGATATATCCGGGACATCTTCACGAACGGGCTGGTGACGTGCAGCGTCATCTTCATGCTGGCCGTGGGGGCCACGTTCCCGCTGTTCCTCTTCATCAAACGGGCGTTCTCGATGACGCGGAGGGGGAAATAGGAATTTAATTCTTTAGACGCAGATGACGCTGATGCCGCTGATCGATAATCTTTGATAACGGATAATCTGTCAATAAAGAAAATGAATCTGCGTCATCCGCGTCATCCGCGTCTAAAGAATCACACCGATAAATTATCATTTAACCAACCAACATAACAACAATGGAAACATTCTGGAACACTATCGCCCGCTACAATGAGGGCACCTGGATGGCGCAAGCCGTCATCACCCTGGCGGGCATCCTGCTGACCGTCCTGCTCTACCGCCGCCCGACGCAGGGCGTGAAACGCACGATGAAGGCCTACATGGTCTTCCTGAACGGCTGGATATCCGCCGTCTACTACATGGCCTACAGCGGCACGCGGAGCTACCACTACATCCTGGCCATCTTCTGGGGCATCCTGGCCCTCATCTGGCTGTGGGACCTCCTGACGGGTTATACCACCTTCGAACGCAACCGCCGGTATGGCCGCCTGGTGGCCGTGCTCTATGCCATGCCGTTCCTCTACCCGCTGCTGTCGTGGGCGCGCGGCATGGAATTCCCCATGATGACCACCACCGTCATGCCCTGTTCGGTGGCCGTGTTCACCATCGGCCTGCTGCTGGGCTTCTCGCGCAAGGTGAACCTGCTCATCATCCTCTTCCTGTGCCACTGGGCGCTCATTGCCTTCTCCAAAATCTACGTCTACCAGATTCCGGAAGACACGCTGCTGGCCGCCGCCACCGTGCCCGCCATCTACCTGTTCTTCAAGAACTACTTCGACCAGAACCTGCACAAGGAGACGAAGCCCAGCGCACGGGCCATGAACGGACTGCTCATCGTCGTATGCGCCGTCATCGGCGTGGCACTCAGCCTGACGCTGCTGAACGGACTGACACGCTGATATTCTTTTGAGGAGTTAAAGGAGTTAAGAAGTTAAGGAGTTAAGGAGTTAAGCCGATAGTAAGTCAATGAGCCGTATATACAGAAGGTATTGGCTTAACTTCTTAACTCCTTTAACTCCTAAATATAAAAATCACAAAGAGCCGTGCCCCACAGAGGAGACACGGCTCTTATCATATATATATTACGCTATGTTATTGCACGTGATTAATAGAACCAGCGGACATAGCAGAAGTCCTGACGGTGAGGCAGGTCGGGGTTCTTGGGGAACATGCGGTAGGCCACCTTGAAGCTACCGGCATTCTCCAGTTTGTGCTTCACCTGGAAGGTGTACAGAGAACCTTCACGCTTCACTACGCTGAACGGCTCTACAGAGTAGATATGCTGCTTGCCGTCCTCGCCCGTGTGCGTCGTCACCAGTTCGAGGCCGATGGCATCGTCCAGGCCCTTTTCGTCGATGACGTAGTTGATGGTGTACTCCTTGCCGCTCTCGATGGAACCCTTCAGGAGGTCTACGGTCTTCTCGCTGGATACGACCTCGATGCTGTCCCACTTCTCGACCACCTGTTCCTTCCAGGCAGCGATTTCCTTGGCCTTGGCATAGTCGTTGGCGGCCAGCATCTTGAAGCGTTCAGCCTCCTTGTTATAGAACTTCTTGTAGTAGTCGTCCAGCTGGCGCTTCATCGTATAGTGAGGAGCAATCTGTGCGATGGAGTTCTTGATGGTGCGTACCCAGCCCTCGGAATAGCCCTTCTTGTTGCGGGCGTAGTACAGCGGCAAGATTTCCTGTTCGAGGATGCTGTAGATGGTAGCGGCATCCAGCTGGTCCTGATATTCCTGGTTCTGGTACGTGCGCTTCTCGGTCAATGCCCAGCCGGCACCTTCGCGATAGCCTTCCAGCCACCAGCCGTCCAATACGGAGAAGTTCACCACGCCGTTCATCAGCGCCTTTTCGCCGGACGTGCCGGAAGCCTCGAGCGGACGGGTCGGCGTGTTCAGCCAGATGTCCACGCCCGAAATAAGGCGGCGGGCCAGCTTCATGTCGTAGTTCTCCAGGAAGATAATCTTGCCCAGGAACTCCGGACGGCGGGAGATTTCGATGATTTTCTTAATCAGGCCCTGGCCGGCACCATCGTGCGGATGCGCCTTGCCGGTGTAGAGGAACTGGACAGGATAGTCGGGGTTGTTGACAATCTTGGCCAGACGGTCCAGGTCGGTGAAGAGCAGGTGTGCACGCTTGTACGTGGCAAAACGACGTCCGAAGCCAATCAGCAGGGCGTTGGGATTGATCTTGTCCAGCAGAGATACGATGCGCGAGGGGTCGCCCTGGTTCTTCAACCAGGTCTCGCGGTAGGACTTGCGCACATAGTCAATCAGCTTGTTCTTCATCTGCATGCGTGTCTTCCAGATTTCCTCATCGGACACATCGTAGATGGCTTTCCAGTACTCGGGATTGGACTGGTCGAACCAGTAGTTCTCGTCGAAGTGAGCGCCATAGAGCTGTTTCCATTCCGTAGCGCTCCACGTGGGGAAGTGTACGCCATTGGTCACATAGCCCACGTGCATCTCTTCGGGGAAGTAGCCCTTCCAGATGGGGGCGAACATCTCCTGCGAAACCTTGCCGTGCAGCCAGCTTACGCCGTTGACTTCCTGCGACGTATTGCAAGCGAAGATGGACATGCAGAAACGCTCGCCCTTGTCGCCCGGATTGTTGCGGCCCAGGTCCATCAGGTCGTCCCAGCTGATGCCCATGCGTTGGGGATAACCGCCCATGTACTTGCCGAAGAGGCCTTCGTCAAAGTAGTCGTGGCCGGCAGGCACCGGCGTGTGTACCGTGTACAGCGAAGAAGCGCGTACCAGTTCGATGGCCTGGTCGTAGGTCAGCCCTTCAGCCACATAGTCGCAGATGCGCTGCACGTTGATAAGGGCGGCGTGTCCCTCGTTGCAGTGATAGATATCTTTCTTGATGCCCAGCTTCTTCAGCGTCAGGATACCGCCGATACCCAGCAGGATTTCCTGCTTCAGACGGTTCTCCCAGTCGCCACCATACAGCTGGTGGGTGATGCGGCGGTCGAACTCGCTGTTCAGGTCATTGTCCGTATCCAGCAGATAGAGCGACACGCGGCCCACATTGACACGCCATACGTAGGCATGCACATAGTAATCCAGGTAAGGAACGTCGACGATGAGCTGCTGGCCATTCTCATCCAACACACGGTCGATGGGCAGCTGTCCGAAGTTCTGGGCCTCGTAGTTGGCAATCTGCTGACCGTCCATGGACAAAGTCTGCGTGAAATAGCCGTAACGGTAGAGGAAGCCCACGCCACACATGTCGACGTTGCTGTCCGAAGCCTCTTTCAGGTAGTCGCCGGCCAATACGCCCAGACCACCGGAATATATTTTGAGCACATGCGTCAGGCCATACTCCATGCTGAAGTAGGCTACAGAAGGACGCTTCTTGTCGGGCTCCACATCCATATAGTTGCGGAACTTGGAGTAGACAGCATCCAAACGGCGCAAGATGACTTTATCATTGGCTAAAGCCTCGAGCTTTGCATAACTCATACGCTCCAACAGGAGAACCGGGTTTTGACCCACTTCTTTCCAAAGGGCAGGATCAAGGTCTCTAAACAACTCGGTAGCCTCGTAATTCCATGACCACCAAATGTTGCGGGCCAGTTCAGACAGTTTCTCCAATTCAACGGGAATGTGAGACTTCACATTCACATCTTTCCAATTGGGAGTGTTTACATTACTAACTTTAATCTTCATTGTATGATAACTTGAGTGATAAATTATGATTCATTAACCCAGGAGGCGTTTCATGGCATTGCGCAAGGCAATGTCGTATGCCTCATAATAATATTGTATAAAATGCTTCCACAAGGCTTGCTCGGCCACCTGTCCGGCCCGCTTGCGGATGGTCTTCACCTCGTCCGGAGTCTTCGAGGAGAACAGCGAGATGGTGTCCTTCACGCCGTCTGCCACCTCGGAGTAGTTGTAATCCGAGCGGTGCAGCACCTCTACCCCGTCCTCGATGCCGTGCTGATGGCGCAGGCTCTTCACCCACAGGCCGAAGCCGGCCAGGTCGGTCGTGATGGTAGGCACGTGGAAAGCGACACTTTCCAGCGGGGTATAGCCCCACGGTTCATAATAGGAAGGATACACACTGAGGTCAAGACCGGGCACCATGTCATAGTAGGTCTTGTTGACGATGCCGTCGCGTCCGTCCAGGTAGCAAGGGAAGAAGATGACTTTCACCTTGTCCTCCGGCCGGTTGTTGAGGTCCAGATACTTCAGCATGTCCAGCACCTGGTCATGCGTCATATCGTGCAGCCAGTGGGTGATGAGGGGGCAAGGCAGCGGCGTCGTAAACTTCTCCTTGCTCTTCATGCGTTGTTGCAGGTCCTCGCGCGGGTCGCCCACCCATCCGGGCACATTGACAAAGGCCAGCACATTCTTTTTCAGGTTTTTATCCCGATTCAAGCGGTTCAATGCCTCCAGGAAGACGTCGATGCCCTTGTTCTTGAACTCGTAGCGCCCGCTCGTGGCGATAATCAGCGTATCGTCGTCAAATTCCTGGCCGGTCAGGCAGTTGGCCACGCGCAGCTTCAAGGCACGGGCACGCTTCCGCTTGCCGACATACGCCTGGCCTTTCGGCACGAAATCATCTTCGAAGCCGTTCATCAGGATGACATCGGCGGACTTGTCCAGCAGTTCCCTGCATTCATTATTCGTAATCTGGCTCACGGTCGTGAAGCAGTCCACATAGTGGGCCGTCTGCTTCTCGATGGAGTGCTTGGATTGCATGTTCAACTCCTGGGCCATCTGGTCGCCGTTGTAGGCAAAGAGATAGTCATACAGGGGTTTATTGTTTCCGGCAATGGAACGGCCGATGGACGTGGCGTGCGTGGTGAACACGGTGGCAATCTCCGGCACATTTATCTGCAGGTAAAGGACAGCCATGCCCAGCATCCATTCATGGGCATGGAAAATCACCTTGTCCGTCTCCGTCAGGTTATAGCGGTAGAAGCTCTCCACCACCCGTCCTGCGGCATACGCGAACATGGACGCCTCGTCATAGTCGCCATACGCATGCAGGGAATCCACCTGGTAGCGGTTCCACATATCTGTATATATCTGATTCTTGAAAGGGAAGAAAGGCCGGAAATCGACCAGGATGACAATCGGCTCGCCGGGAATATTCCAGCGGCCTACACGGACGGACAGCCCGTCCTTCTCATTGGCATATTCACGCCACGTGGCGCAAAGATTATCAGACTCTATAAACAAAGGATTCTCTTTCCCTTGCCATACATCGGGACCTATATAAAACAGTTTGTCACCAAACCTGGTCTTCAGGGTATTAGCCTGCGTTGACAGGACGGTATAAATTCCACCTACTTTGTTGCACACCTCCCAACTGGCTGCAAAAACATAATCGGGAGTTTGAATTCCTTCTATCATATATGTCGCAAAAACTCTTTTTAAAATGTGGGTGCAAAGTTACGCATTATTCTTTGAAAAATAGTCTTTTAATGCAAAAATCTGATTCCGCGGATGCAAGAAATCCCGCCACCCCCTCCACAAAGCCTTACAGCGGGGATACAGCCCCTGCCCACACTCCCCAGGTAGCTGTTCAAACGGTCTAAAGTCCTTCTTCAGGCCGCCAAAGTGCCTCTTTGGAAGCCTCAAATCCCTGTTTTGCATTCGACATTTTATGCGTATCTTTGCAGCGACATACTTCTTAATGGATACCGCAGGTTGCCCGAACGGAAACAGAGAAGCCTGAATAAGCAAGTTTCCATGGCCAGGTATCATTGGATACTTTGCCATTTATCCTTGCTTCCATGCCGGTCGAAGCATAGCATCCTTGCGAAAGCATCCCCAGGGAGAATGCGGACATTCATTTACTTTTTTACTCACATCATTATGGAAGAAAAGAAAACCCCTGAAGCCCCCGTGCTGAATGCACACAACAAGGAAGAGCACCGCCCTTCGCACACCTGTGAACATATCGTGAACCAGACCATGATACGCCTCTTCGGATGCGGACGTTCCGTTTCGGCCCACATCGAACGGAAAAAGAGCAAGCTGGACTACCGGCTGGACCGCCGCCCCACGGACGAAGAGGTCAAAAGACTGGAAGAAGCCGTGAACGAAGTCATCGCCCGCCACCTGCCCGTCACCACGGAATACATCACGCAGGAGGAGGCCCGCGGCCGTTTTGACCTAGCCCGCCTGCCCGAGGATGCCTCGGAAACGGTGCGCGTGGTACACGTAGGAGATTACGACGAATGCCTCTGCATCGGCGCCCATGTGGAGAACACGGCGGAGATAGGCACCTTCCGCATCCTCAGCCACGACTGGGACGAGGAGCGGAAAGTATGGCGGATGCGGTTCAAGCTCGTTTAAGGAAACGCTCTGTCAGCCAGCGGCGAACCGGCATGTCGTAGCATTTCAACGAAGCGTACGCCAAGGCAATGGCACCCGAAAAGACCAGTATCATATAGGGAAGACCATCCTTGATGCCGGCTCCCGTATCACACACCCAGGCCGTATAGATGTACACCAGGGGATAATGTGTGATATATATAGGATAAGAGATGTCGCCCAGGAACTTACAGATGGCCGTGGAGCGCCGGCCAGTCACCTTGCCGCCTGCCCCCATCGACACAATGAGCGGGAAAACGAAGAGGATGCAGCAGGCTTCGTAGAGCCCGTTCATCCAGAAACCGTCCTCACCACCGATGCGGGGCATGGCCAGTATCACCACGATGAGCAGGCTGCAATACCAGAAAGCACGCCTCTTCAGCCGGACCAGCCAGCCCAAGCGGGACAGAAGCAAGCCTCCGAAGAAAGGATACAACAGACGGGTAAAGCCCACATACTGCTGCTCCCACGTCAACGACCAGCCTCCCACCATGTCGCCCAAGGGAGCCGTCTGGCTACGATAGACCGTCAGGCAGGCGGCACAAACAACCAGCACCGTAAGCGCCGTCTTGCTGAAACGGCGGACAAACAGGGCATACAGGATGTTGGCTATATATTCATAGTAGAGCGACCAGGCCGGACCGTTCAGCGGGTGCATCTCCGTCCAACCGCGCACGTCCCACTTCAGCGGCAGAGGAAGCAGGGTGGCTCCCCACACCATCAACAACAAAAGCATCCATACGGGCGTATCCGCTATCTGCGGGAAACACACATCGGACTTCTGAAAATAGAAAAACACAGCTCCTACGATACTCCCCATGACGACCATGGGATGCAGACGGATGACCCGACGCTTGAAGAAAGTACCCAACGTCATGCGGTCCCAGCGATCATCGTATGCGTACCCGATGACAAACCCCGAAAGCATGAAAAAGAAATCTACGGCCAGATAGCCATGATTGATCACTTGCACCAGATGATTGCCTGCCGAATGGGGTTCGAACAGATGGAAGGCAACCACCATCAGTGCTGCCACGCCACGCAAGCCGTCCAAAATCTCGTAGTGGGGCTTCGAGGCAAGGTAAGTAGTCTGCGGTTTCATAAAAATGTTTGTTTGTGTTAATAATGGCGGCAAAGATAAGACAAAAAAGTTATTTTTGCGCCCGAAGAATAAAAAAGAATAAGTAAATCGTAAGAATTAAATGATAACATATCGCTTAGTTTTTTAGGCGCGGATTTCACGGATTGTTCTTCATTATAAAACGTTGATTTCATTGATTATATAAATAATAATATATCCGTGAAATCCGCGTAATCCGCGCCTAAACTAAATTACTATTTATCATATAAACTAAATATTAACATCTACTTAGAATGACCGCCCCTCAAACCAATCCCAAAATCTTGGGAAAAGCCGGAGAAGATGCCGCCGTGGAATATCTGACACGGAAAGGCTACACCATTCGGGATCGCAACTGGCGCAAGAACCGCCTGGAACTGGACATCGTAGCCACAAAGGACGACATCATAGCCTTCGTAGAGGTGAAGACCCGGCGAAACACGGACTTCCGCGAACCCTACGAAGCCGTGGACTGGAAAAAGATACGACACATCGTGGTAGCCGCCGACGCGTATGTCAAAATGTACGCCATCGACGCCCGCATACGGTTTGACATCATGGAAGTAGTGGGCGGACCGGATCAGTTCCAAATAACCCACATCGAGGATGCCTTCGATTCACCCCTGTTTAATTGAATGACTATGCACACCGAGACAAACTCCTTTCCGCTTATCCATCTGGATGAAACCGACTCCACCAACCGCTACCTGACCCAACTCTGCGACCGGCAACAGGTAGCTGAATATACCACCGTCTGCGCCGACTACCAGACTGCCGGCAAAGGCCAGCGAGGCAATACCTGGGAATCGGAAAGAGGGAAAAACCTGATGTTCAGCCTCGTGCTCTATCCTACGTTCCTGCAGCCGCAACGCCAGTTCATCCTATCCCAACTGACAGCACTGGCCGTCAGGGACACACTGACCCGCTGGGCAGGAGACATCCGCATCAAGTGGCCCAACGACATCTACTGGCAGGAGAAGAAGATATGCGGCATACTGATAGAGAACGAACTCAACGCCGAAGGCATCGCCCGGAGCATCATCGGCATCGGTCTGAACGTCAACCAAACGAAGTTTCACAGCGATGCGCCCAACCCTGTCTCGCTCCGGCAAATCACCGGCGGGGAGGAAAATCCCATGGAAGTCCTGCATGACATCCAGACTTACATAAGAGAGCGTTATGAAGGCCTGCGAAACGACAAAGACGGCGCCAAGGCTTCCCTGATTGCCGGACAATACAACCAGGACCTGTTCCGCCGCGAAGGATGGCATCCTTATGAAGATGACTCAGGCCGTTTCATGGCCCGCCTGCTCCGGGTAGAACCGGACGGCCGTTACATGTTGCAAGACGAAGCCGGGAAAGAGCGCGGATACCTGTTCAAAGAAGTACAATACATCCTCTGACATGAAAGCCATCGACCGACAGATACTCCACATCGCCCTGCCCTCCATCGTGAGCAACATCACCGTGCCCCTGCTGGGACTGGTGGATGTCACCATCGTGGGCCATCTGGGAAGCCCGGCCTATATCGGCGCCATTGCCGTGGGAGGTTTGCTGTTCAATATCATCTACTGGATATTCGCCTTCCTGCGGATGGGCACCAGCGGCATGACGTCCCAAGCCTACGGACGGCAAGACTCCGCGGAGATATTCCGCCTGTTGGTACGGGCCGTAGGATTGGGCATACTGATTGCCGTGTTACTCTTGCTCCTGCAAAGGCCCCTCGTACAAGGAGCGTTCCTCTTCATCCATCCCACCGAAGAAATCCGCGAATTGGCCACCACTTACTTCCGCATCTGCATCTGGGGCGCCCCGGCCATGCTGGGACTGTACGGACTGACGGGCTGGTACATCGGCATGCAGAATTCACGCATCCCGATGGCCGTGGCCATCACGCAGAACGTGGTGAACATTGCGGCCAGCCTGTCCTTTGTCTACATGGGAGGCATGAAGGTGGAAGGCGTGGCCCTGGGCACACTGGTGGCGCAATGGGCAGGCTTCGGGATGGGGCTGGCCCTATGGTTCCGACAGTATGGACACCTGCGACGCCAGACCTTGCAAGGCCTGTGGCAGCGCGAAGCCATGAAACGCTTCTTCGGGGTGAACCGCGACATCTTCCTGCGGACACTCTGCCTGGTGGCAGTGACCCTGTTCTTCACCTCGGCCGGTGCTGAGCAAGGCGAGATTATCCTGGCGGTCAACACCCTGCTGATGCAGCTCTTCACGCTGTTCTCCTACGTGATGGACGGTTTTGCCTACGCGGGCGAGGCACTGAGCGGGAAGTATATCGGTGCCAGAGACGCTATCGCCTTCCGCAACACAGTACGCAGACTGTTCGTCTGGGGAGCGGGCATGGTCATCCTCTTTACCGCAGCCTATGCACTGGGCGGAAACGGTTTCCTAAGCCTCCTGACGGATGAGCCGGAAGTCATCGCTGCCTCAAGCGAGTATTTCTTTTGGGCCTTGGCCATTCCCTTGACCGGAGTGACGGCTTTCGTCTGGGACGGCGTCTTCATCGGAGCCACGGCCACGCGGGGCATGTTGGTGGCCATGGCGGTGGCGGCACTCTGCTTCTTCGGATGCTACTTCGGCTTACGGGATGCGTGGGGCAACCATGCCTTATGGTTGGCTTTCCTGCTCTACCTGGCCATGCGTGGAGCGGTGCAGACGGGATTGGCCAGAAAGATGACTCAAAAGGCTTTCACTACTAAAAAAACGTAAAACGATAAAAAACAAGTCTATACTTTTTCGAATATCTCGTATTATTCCCTAACTTGCGCCCATAAACCAACACTTATGGCACAATGAAGACCTATTCCCTGTTTTGCATCCCGGCACTGGCCTTGCTGCTGGGAGCTTGCGGCAGCAAACAGCCTGCCTCCGAACTGACGTTTGACAACCTGCCTATCGTGGCGCCCCTGGAAGCTGTGGGACCGGATTCTGTCCGGATACTCCATCTGGACAAGCTGAGCAAAGACACACTGTCCATCCCGCTCAGCCAATACCTGGAGGACTTCCACCTCATCCGCCTGGACAACCGGGACGAAGCACTGACCGCCGGAGGCACCACCTTCTTCGGCAACTACCTGATTACCGGCGGCAATTCCCGGGAAGGTTGCCGCCTGTTCGACAAAGAAGGACGCTTCCTCTGCAAGGTGGGCAACAAGGGACAAGGTCCCGGCGAATACTGGGCCGTGCATGACAAGCAGATTGACGAAACCAACCGCCGCATCTACCTGATGCCCTGGAATGCCAAAAGCCTTCTGGTGTATAACCTGGACGATGGTTCCTACCTCTCCTCCATCCCCCTGCCCACGCTGGTGCCCAAAGGCGTATTCTCCGTAGATGCCGAACAGCAGGTCGTGACAGTAGGTATGCTGGCCTTCAACAGCATCGAAGATGCCTCCGTGGTCTGGCAGCAAGATTTTGAAGGCAACGTCCTGCGCAAGATTGATGCCGCCCCTTACTCGGTGGTTCCTGACTTCAACAACGAGGTGCAACACAACGGCAATGTACCGGACACCTTCGATTTCTTCCTCTTCCATTGGGCACCCGAGAAAGACTCCCTCTATCACTACCTGCCGGACGAGAACCGCCTGCAACCCGTCTTTGCCCTTGACATGCCGGGCGAACCCTTCCAGCATGGCTACTACGAACTGGCCGACTGCTTCCTGGCCGATGTCACCCTGGAGACGGCCCAAAACCAATACGGCACCTATATCTCCAAGCGGGCTACCATCCTGGTGGACAAGCAGACGGGCAAGGGAGCCTTTGTGGAGTTTGTCAACGACCTGGCCGGCAACATGCCTCTGCCTTATGCCTGCTTCCTCTTCAACAAGGGCTACTTTGTACACAGCATCGAGCCGGGCGAACTGGCCCTGCACCTGGAAAACGTCCTGTCCCAACCGGAGGAATGGACCGACGCGCAAATAGACGAGTGGACCAAACTGAAGGACAGCATCGTCGAAAACGACAATGCTTATCTTTTTGTGGGCAAACTCAAATGATTATTTCAGTTGATGTTGATTGTGACATAGGAGTTAAGCCAATAGTAAGTCAAAGAACCGTATACGCAGCAGTATTGGCTTAACTCCTTCACCGAAACGATAACTCCCTCCAACTCCCTTCCCATTCCAAATTTTATTCGTACTTTTGCAGGAAAGAATTTGCGCATGACTACCACCCTCCACATCAAAAACATGGTCTGCCCCCGCTGCATCCGGGCCGTGACAGATTGCCTCACGAGACTCGGCCTGCACCCGTTGTCCGTAGAGTTGG
Source organism: Candidatus Bacteroides intestinavium (assembly GCA_019118325.1). Taxonomy (GTDB): domain Bacteria; phylum Bacteroidota; class Bacteroidia; order Bacteroidales; family Bacteroidaceae; genus Bacteroides; species Bacteroides intestinavium. Next base: position 26,471 of record DWZE01000014.1, on the reverse strand, counting down.
GTATAGCGCAGATTGAGGAAGATGATATAGACGATGCCCTCCGCATCCGCCTCCGCCAAACCTTGGAAGCAGAAGGCTTCGAACTGCTGGAAGCACCACGCGCCCGCTTGGTGGAGCAGATCAAGGATGCCGTCATCCGGCTGGTTCACTACCGCGAAGCGGCTCCCTCCGCCAATCTTTCCCGCTACCTTTCCGAACTTGTGCACAAGGACTACAGCACGCTGAGCAAAGCGTTCTCCGAAGAGACCGGCACCACCATCGAACGATATGCCATCGTCCAGAAAATAGAGCGCGTCAAGGAACTGCTGACCTACGACGAACTGACGCTGAACGAGATTGCCGACCGGCTGGGCTATTCCAGTGCCGCCTACCTGAGCACGCAGTTCAAGCATATCACCGGCCTCACCCCCAGTGCCTTCAAGCGGTCAGAAGGCAGCAAGCGCAGGGGACTGGACGAACTCTGAGCCTATCTGCCCCCTGCAACTTCCATTCCCGTTCACAACAACCTGTCCGGCGCCGCCGCCAACGTCACCCGGTTCAGCCGGGCCATGTCCTCCAGCGTGGCACCGTTGGCCGACTGTAGATAGAAGTCCGACTCGGGTAGGAGGATGTACGCCCACTCACGCTCCAGACGGTCAGCAGGCGGCAGGGTGTTGACCTTGGCACACCAGGCTGCGGCGGCCTGTTGCTTGCAGCGGACGTTGGGATCCCTTATCCGGTCGTCGGCCTTGGTCTCCACGACGTAGATATGCATGGCCGTGCATACCAGAAAATCCGGATGGTAGGAAGCCAATAATCCGTCCGTCTGTCGCACGTAGTACAGACTGGCAAAGGCGTGCTGGCTCTCATTGATTTTCAAGAAACGCTCCACGCAGGCGTCCCGGTCCAGAAACTCCATGAAAGCCTTCTCCAATCCGCCCCCGTGAGAGGGATAGCCCAGCCGTTCGTAAATGACCTTCTGCAACTCCATGGAATAATTCTCGCGGACGCACAGCGCGGGGACGGACGAGAACCACGTCTTCTCCACCACCGCCTCACTGCTCTCCACATTCTCCTGCATCCGGTGGATGGCCACGCTCATTTCCTTGACCAAGTGCTGCGTGACGAGGCCGTTCTTGGACAGCAGAATCTTCCAGTCACTACCATGAAAGGGATCGAACGTCCGGTCGAACAAGCGGGTACGGATATACAGGTCCAGCAGGCGCACGATGTCCGCCTGGTTAATCTGGATGGCAGGCATGGGCTGCCGGCCCCGCTTGCCCACCCGGTCCATGCGGGTAGTGACAGTCCGCAATAGCTTCTGCAAGTAGTCGTTGTAGGAACGGGCATTGAAAAGGTCGGCCTTCACCTCGTACCTGCCGAAGCGGGTCTCCGTCATCACGGCTTCGGACAGGAAGGTCTCGCCTTTCGTAGCCAGGTGTTCGCGCAGGTAGTCCAGCGTGAAGGCAGTGAAGGGAGCCAGCATGCGGACGTCAATCTGTGCGGGCGTGATTTCCTCCTCGGCATCGCGGACCACCGTGGGCCAGAAGAGGTCGTACTCCTCGTAATCCGGCTTCAGCCCGACGCGCATCAGGTCGCCCGTGGCGTTGGTACTGCCGGGTTCTCCGGTATCCTCGGCGGCCAGGCCTTCTGCCATCAGGTCCTTGTAGAACCGCTCGAAGGCCGGATGCTCAATGATGGAGAGCATGTCCAGGTAGGACTTGGGCTGCAGCCGTTTCACCAATACCAGGCGGCGGTTCTCCTCCTTCTCTTCCCGGTATTGAGGCTCACGCCACATCAGGCGCAGGCCGCGGCCCACGGTCTGCTCCAGCAGGATGGATGCCTCGGACGAACGCAGGGGAACGATGACACAGATGTTGTTTACATCGAAACCTTCGCGCAGCATCAGCACGGACACGATAACACGGGGTGTGGCATAGCGGTCCACATTGAACAGCCGTTCGCGCACGCGCTGCCACTCGGCTTCGCCCAGTTCGCCCTTGCGGTTGCTGTCAATGCGGAGAATCTCTTCTTCCGCCAGTCCCTCCCCGCACAGGAACTGCTCTACGTAGGTGGTCACCACGGTGTCCTCGCACATCACCAGCATCTTCGGGTGCTTCGACGCGTCTATCTTCAAGAAACCTTCCTCCAGAAGCCGTAGTTTCTCCAACCCGGCACGCAGCATCAGCCGCTGTCCGTCGCTCAGGCCCATGACCCGTCCCCGGTCGTCGCGCACGGCCCGGAAGTCCAGGTGCTCCAGCTCGGTCAATTCCTGGCGCTTGTCCAGCAGCAGGGTTTTCACCAAGCCTTGGCGCATGGCGGTGGAGAGGTCGAAGTCCGAAACGATGTGGGGGAAGTACAGCTTGGCCGACTTCGCTCCCGTACCCACCGTGTCGTAGGGTGTAGCCGAGAAGTCCAGTTGCAGGAAGCGTCCCTGCTTGCTGCGGGCAATGTGGCTCAGGCCTTTCTGCCATTCCACCTCCACAATCTCGCCCGCCTTCTTATGCTCGTGGATGTGGTGCGCCTCGTCGTTGATTACCATCAGTTCGGGCAGCGCTGCCAGGTAGTCCACCACGTCGCCACGCAGGAAGCGGCGGTCCAGGGTGTCAAGGGCGTTTCCCGCACTGGTACCGGGACGCACAGGGAAGAGGCCCGTCACCACATCTTCCTCCTCCTCTTTCTCCGCCAGGAAGATGTGCCAGTTGGCCAGGGCTATCAGTCCGTCGCCCGTCACCTTGCGGCCGATGTTGTCCTTGTCCGCCGTGTTGGTCTCAATGAAGCTGAATGCCTCCTCGCGATAGGCAGGCGGCAGAAAGAGTTCCGCGTTGCGGTGAAAGTCGTTGGTCCGCACATCACGTTCGGCCGTGCTGGGACGCAGGCGGCCGCAGTAGGCATCAAGCAGGCGGTCGTAGACAATGAGACCCGGAGCCACCACCAGGAAATGGCGGGTGTAGCGGCCTGAGGGGATCTCTTCGCGACGGGCGTTGAGAAACTGCCACAGCATCAGGGCGTGCATCACCCAGGTCTTGCCCGTGCCGGTAGCCATCTTCACGGCATACTTGGGGAAGCTGTACTTCTCCTGCGCCAGTGCGCCCAAGTCGGCTTCGGGCAACAGGTCTGGTGCCACCCGTTCATAGACTTGAAGCACGTTCTGCACGCACAGCACCTCGTGCAGGTAAATGATGTTCAGAATGGACTGCCGCTGCCCTTCGTGGAAATTCATTTCGCGGTTGGTATAAGGCTCATTAAACCAATAGCGCAGGAGGTCGGCCGTCACGGGCGTCACAGCCTCCAGCATCGAGCCGTCGGCCCAGGCCGTTTGCACCTGTTCGTTCAGGCGGCGGGCCAGTTCAAGGGAAATATCTGGTTTCATACGTTAAGTTATTGAGCAAACTGGAATTTGAACCACAGATGACACAGATATGGCACAGATGGACACAGATGTATTTGTCACCCCGAGCGTAGTCGAGGGGTCTCACATAAGGCTTCCTCATGCGTTACGTAAGATGTCTCGACAAGCTCGACATGACAGATTCTATTAATAAATCAGTGCAAATCTGTTCTATCTGTGTCATCTGTGGTCAATCCACTAAATTATCATTTCATCGTTTCCAACACCATGCTTTCAAATCCGAACACGTCCACCGCTTTGACGCACACCGTACGTCCGGCCCGACGGGGCACACGGAGCACAGCCGTATAGACGCAGTGCAGCGGGTCGCGGTCGTTGGCGGTGTTCTCGCGGTAGTCCTGCCAGCAGCTACGGAAGGTCTCGCCATCATAGTCGGGGTCGATGCTCCAGTATTCGATGAGGGCCAGCGGGTCGCGGTCGATGACTTGTTGCAGCTTCTCCTTGTCGCGGTCATCCAGAGGGATATTGTCCGGCGAGAGGAGAACGTAGTTATCCAACTCCACCACCAGGTTGTCCTCGTCCTCCGAGGCGGGCAGCACTTTCATGGGGCGGCAGGTGAGGTATTGCAGGGTGCTGAAGCGCACAGATTTGTCGTCCACCAGCTTCTTCAGGCCCTTCTTGGCGAGCTTGTCCAGGAGATCGGGCGGGATGACCAGCACTTCCACCGCACCCTCGTAGCGGCGGATGGCCTCGCTGATGTCGAAGGCGAAGTTCCAGCCCAGCACCACCACCTTGGCCCAGCCGCCTCCCAGCAGGGTCTGTCGCGCCTCGTAGGCACGGCGCAGGGTGGCGGTGCCTGTCAGTTTGTTGGGGCTGTCCACCAGCACCAGAGTGCGCGTAGGCTTCAGGTAGCCCCAGTTGCGGTCATTGAGTTGCTCTTCGGTGAAAGGGATGGCGCCGTACAGCTGCATCACGATGCGGCTCAGGTCGCCCACCTTCTTCACCAACTTGCTGCTGCTGAAGGCTTCCTTCTGATAGTCGCCAATGCCTTGGTAGAGGAAGGGCTTCACGCCTTGGTCAATGAAACGCTTGCGCATAATGAGGGAAGCAGGCTTGCCTATATCGCAGGTTATCCAACGGCGACCCAAGCGTTCAGCCACAGCGGCTGTAGTGCCACTCCCGCCAAAGAAATCGCAGACAAGGTCGCCTTCGTTGCTGCTGGCTTTGATGATGCGTTCGAGGAGGGCTTCGGGCTTTTGGGTGGCGTAACCGACAGATTCCTTAAAATGTGATTTTAATGGTGATATATCATCCCACCAATCACTCAAAGGTTGTCCATTATTAATATCCAACCAAGGCTGATCTAAATCATCTGGCTGCCCTTTCAATTTAGCAAAAACTCCAGGATTATTCTCTTTTAACCAACGATAAGTTATATGTCCATTCTTATCAAAATAACTACCGTAACGTTGCATAGTACTTTCCGATAGTTGCAGTCTTTGAATATTAAATTGACGACTATCTGTTTTTTGATAGAACAACACTACATCATGTTTGCGTTTATAATAATCTACAGCTCGTGAACCTATGTCTTTATACCCCCAAATTATTTCATTAACGAAATTCTCTTTTGCAAAAATGTCGTCCATCAACAATTTAACATAATGAGAACAGTGCCAATCAAGATGAACATAAATGCTCCCTTTCTCCGAAAGCAATTCTCTCATCAATAACAGCCGTGGATACATCATCCTTAGATAAGACACCGTCCCGTCCTTCCAAGTATCACTATACGCAGACTGCTCCAGCACCGTCGGCTTCTGCTCAATCTCTATACCGGGTAAATTAATCTTCGTACGATAATCTGCTTTGCTGTCAAAAGGAGGGTCTATATAAATAAGGTCTACCTTGCCCCGGAGCGACGGAAGTCCCGTAGCCTCATCGCCCACCAGCAAGGCCTGCATAGTCAGCAGATTCTCCCCGTAAATCAAGCGGTTCATCCACTGCCCGCGAAAGGATAATTGCGGCAATTCGCCCCGCCAAAGCCCGGATATATCTTTGGAGGGCAAGACAAGTTCATTGGTTTGCAGCCCGATGCGCGTACCGCTATTGATACGCTCCAGGAGTTGCTGTGCCTCCCGCCTGCCCTCAGCTGCTATTTTGGGCAGTTCTTCAAGTAATGACTTTGGCATAAGTTATAGCTATTTGCGCAATGCTACTCTCTATTTTTCTCAGGAGACACAAAAAAACGCGAGCCTTAACTTGCTCACGTTGTGGTCCTGAGAAAACCATTAAGAGTACAAGTTATGCCCGCGCTATGCGCAGACATCTACAACTTGTTCAACTCTTAATATTTGAAATTTCTCAGGTTTCAACGTGATAGAACAAATAGCAAATGCTAATTAGTAATCCAAAAAAAATGAAAACCGCCGCCACCGCGGCCTTGTTTTCGGGCGTAAAGATACGGAATAAAGTCTTTATTCCCATCCTCCGCCGCATGAATTTTTAGCTTATCTCGCGGCGTGTTCATTAAAAAATTCATCGCATACCCATTGGCGGAATGAATTGGGATATGGAAGGCCACGGGCGGAGATATCTGCCAGCAAGAGCGGAAATATCTGCGGATAAGAGCGGAGATATCTGCGGATAAGAGCGAAGATATTCTATATATTTTTAACCATCTTATCTATTCACATTATCATACAACAAACCACATTCCATACAGTCAGAAAAGACTATCGGCCCGCACGAATCAGCCCGCACCATTCTCGTGCGCACAGAGCGACGAAGCCGGAAAAGGAGGCAAAGAACAAGCAGAAAGGCCTAAAAATTCGGCAAATCGGCCAATTTGGCTTTTCTCCTTCGCTTTTCCTCTCTTTCAGGTCTCTTTTTGGTCTCTTTCAGGTCTTATTCAAGGCTTATCCGGAAACAAAGAAACAAAAGACAGACTGTGGCCGCGAACGAAACCAGAAAAAGCAAAGTAAAATATTGATAATACAACACCCATCAATGCCACAAATTTTACCTACAGATTTAAGTGACCGTTCATAATTCGTTTATAAGTAAGTCACAAGAATTAGCGGATTAATTATCTTTATTAACTGATTATCTGCCATCTAAATTTATAAATCCGCGTCATCTGCGTTATCTGCGTCTAAAAAATCAATGCCGGCATAGTATAAACTAACCATGCGCAGTTACTTACTTATTCTGATTTTTATTATCCTGTGGCAAAAATACGGTAGTCAGGGGGGAGAGCTTCGTTATAAGAATTACGGTAGGGTATGCCTATATTTCCGTTTTTGTCCGACAAATAGTATATTTGCAAAGGAAATAAAAGGATGAGGATATGGCAGAAACGGAAAATATTATCATAAAGGATACCCTTGACGGACTGGGCACGGATGCTTACAGCAATTATTTGGCCCATGCCCTTTGTCTGGCAGGCAGTTGCCGGCTGAAATACAACGGCGAGGAACGCGAGTTGCAGGCAGGCGACCTGATGATTGTACGCAAGGGCAAACTGGTGGAACGTATTCGCCCGGCAGACGATTTCCGGGTAACGGTGATATACGTCACCTCGGAATTTATCGTGCTCTCCACGCCGCTCAGCAATTATGGCATGAAAGGTCAGCTGGCCCTGTTCCTCAATCCCATCATGAAATTGAATGCCGGACAGTGGGAATTGTGCCGTCGGGACTTCGAGATGGTGGAAGCACGGCTGGCACAGACCGACCACCATTTCCGCCGCGACTTGCTGATAGCCTCCGTACAGATGCTGATCATCGACTTCTTCGATTTCCATTCCCATCTGTACGGGGTAGACAATATCCCGCTGCAAAGCGCCACCATCATGAGCCGCTTCCTCAACATGCTGGAGAACGGGACGTACCGCGAACACCGCGAAGTGAACTGGTATGCCGACAAGCTGTGCGTCACGCCCAAATACCTGTCCGAAGTCTCCCGCAAGATAAGCGGTTATGCCGCCAACTACTGGATAAACCGCTACACCGTGCTCGACATCTCACGCCTGCTCCGCGACAAGTCGCTGACCTTCGTCCGCATCTCCGACCTGTTCGGTTTCTCGTCGCCTGCCTATTTCAGCCGTTACGTGCAGCAACATCTGGGGGTAAGCCCGACGGAGTATAGAGGGTAAAGGAACTGGCTATGTAACTTCTAAAACGGTGCAGATAAGTCATCTCATAACGAGGTGTCTTTCTTATACATCCGCATCTGCTCTCCGTCATCGCCCTGCACCATGCACAGGTATTCCCAGCCGTAACGCTCGTAAAACGAAGTATGCTCCGTGATGAGGTAGAGGGGAGCGATAGCTTTTGACGCCATATCCTTGCAGATATGCGCCAAAAGGTGTCCGGCAATGCCACGACGGCGCAGTTCCGGTTCGACATACAAGGCGCAAACATTCGGTGTCAGGTCTTTGCGGTCGTGAAAATCATTGGCTATCACACCGGCACCGGCAATAATCCGTTCCCCGTCGGTTGCTATGTACCACTGCGGGACGGGGGCAGTTCCCCGAATGCTCTCGTCTATGCTTGTCAGGTATTCTTCCAAAGGAATTTCCCATTTCTCCTGAAACCAGCGTGCCGCCGGGATGCGCCATTCCGGATGGAAACGAAGTGAAATAATATCGTATGTATTCATCGGTAAATGCTTTTGAGTTTGCGAAGATAAGAAAAAACAGAGAAGGTGGCAATCCGGAAATCCATAAATCTTATCCATAATCTTGTAACGCCCGTTCCGCCTTTCCTCCCTACCTTTGCCTCCAGAAAGAAAGAAATAAAACGTATGGAAAAACCTACTACCCAAGACACCTTCCCCATCCTGGGAATGAGTTGCGCCGCCTGTGCCGCCCGTGTGGACAAGACATTGAACAAGCAACCGGGCGTATGCCAGGCCTCCGTCAACTATGCCGCCGCTACGGCGCTGGTGGAGTATGACCCGTCACAGACCTCTCCCGAAGCCCTGCAACGCGCAGTGCAGGAAGCCGGCTACGACCTCGTCATCACCCACGACGAACATACGGCGGACGAGGTGGAAGAAGCACATCGCAAAAAATACCAATCGCTGAAGCAACGCACCACGTGGGCCATCCTCCTGGCCATTCCCATCGCCGTCATCGGCATGGGATTCATGGACCGGCCTTGGGCAGGCTGGAGCACATGGCTGCTGTCCACCCCCGTGGTCTTCTGGCTGGGGCGCAGCTTCTTCGCCCACACGTGGAAGCAACTGCGCCACGGCTCGGCCAACATGGATACGCTGGTGGCCAGCAGTACGGGAGTGGCCTATCTGTTCAGCGTGTTCAACCTGTTCTTCCCCGACTTCTGGCTGTCCCGTGGCATCACGCCACACGTCTACTTCGAATCGTCGAGCGTCATCATCGCCTTCATCCTGCTGGGACGGTTGCTGGAAGAACGGGCCAAGGGACATACCTCGCAAGCCATCAAGAAACTGATGGGCTTGCAACCCAAGACGGTGACGATTGTAGTTCCTAATGAAGAACCCAATCTTAATGAAGAATTAGGCTGCGCACAGCGCGAAGATTCTTCACTTGAACCGGATTCTTCATTCTTCATTCTTCATTCTTCATTCAAAGAGGTTCCCATCGAGCAGATTCAGGTGAATGACATCATCGTCGTGAAGCCGGGCGAACGCATCGCCGTAGACGGAGTGGTGACTGAAGGAAGTTCCTACGTGGACGAAAGTATGCTGAGCGGCGAACCTGTCCCCGTGTCCAAACGACGGGACGACAAAGTCTACGCCGGCACCATCAACCAGAAAGGCAGCTTCCGTTTCCGTGCGGAGAAAGTCGGGACGGATACCTTGCTGGCAAAGGTGATTCACCTGGTGCAGGACGCGCAAGGCTCCAAGGCACCCGTACAAAAGCTGGTGGACCGGGTGGCGGCCGTCTTTGTACCGACCATCATGGGTATCGCGCTGCTTTCCTTTATCCTCTGGATGGCGCTCGACCCCACGGAGGGCTTCACCCACGGCCTGCTGGCACTGGTGACGGTGCTCATCATTGCCTGTCCCTGCGCCTTGGGACTGGCCACCCCCACGGCCATCATGGTGGGCATCGGCAAGGGAGCCGAGCGGGGCATCCTCATCAAGGACGCCGAGAGCCTGGAAACGGCCAAGAAAGTGAATGCCGTGGTGCTGGACAAGACGGGTACCGTGACCGAAGGACACCCCACCGTACAACACATCCTTTGGCTCAGCGAAGAAGCCCGGCAATTCTCCCCCATCCTGCCGGCCTTGGAAAAAATGTCCGAACATCCGCTGGCGGAAGCCATCCTGGGGAGTGAAGAATTGAGAATGAAGACTATTCCTCAGTGTAAACAATCAAAAGATGTTTTGAGCGAAGCTAATGATGAATGGCGGGTGAATGGATTCGAAAGCGTGACGGGACAAGGCGTAAAGGGTAGCTATAAAGGCGTTACTTATTATGCAGGCAATCAGCGCCTGATGCAGGGCAAACGCATCTCCCCCGCCCTGCAAGAAGCCGCCTCAGCTTGGGAAGCTGAAGCGCAGACCGTCATCTGGTTTGCCAACGAGACGGAGGTCCTGGCCGTCATCGCCATCGCCGACCGCATCAAGCCCTCGTCCATCCACGCCATCCGCACCCTGCAAGCCGAAGGCATAGAAGTACATCTGCTGACGGGCGACAACGAAGCCACCGCCCGGGCCATTGCCCGGCAGGCAGGCATCACCCACTACCGTGCCGGCGTGTTGCCGCAGGACAAGGCAGCCTTCGTCAAAGAACTGCAGGCCCAAGGCAAAGTGATAGCCATGGTGGGCGACGGCATCAACGACAGTGCCGCCCTGGCCCAGGCAGACCTGAGCATCGCCATGGGCAGCGGCAGCGACATCGCCATGGACGTGGCGAAGATGACCATCATCTCGTCCGACCTCACAAAGATACCCGAAGCCTTGCAACTCTCGCGCCTCACCGTGCGTACCATCCGCCAGAACCTCTTCTGGGCCTTTATATACAATATAATAGGTGTACCCATCGCCGCCGGCGTGCTCTATCCCGTCAACGGCTTCCTGCTCAACCCCATGATTGGCGGGGCAGCCATGGCCTTCAGCAGCGTCAGCGTGGTGACCAACAGCCTGCGGTTGCGCCGCAAGAAACTCTCGGACAAGGAAGAAACCGACTTATCTGTTAAAGAAGCTAATGTGGATGTTGAACGAGCTAAAGTAGCTGTTAAGCCGGCTAAAGAGGCTGTTGAACAAACCCATATGGATGTTGAACCTCATAAAGAAGAAAAAACAATGGAAAAGCAATTCAAAGTTAGCGGCATGATGTGTCAACACTGCCGCATGCACGTCGAAAAGGCATTGAACAAGTTGGAAGGCGTCAGCGCCATCGTCACCCTCGACCCGCCCGTAGCCACGGTGAAGTTCAGCGGCAAGACCTACACGCTGGACGAACTGCAACGGCAGGTCACGGAAGAGGCCGGTGAATATACGTTGAGCGACAACTGACAAGGGGTCAGAAAGGGTTGGAAGGGGCCAAAGCCCCTTACCATCCCGCCAACCGTATCTTGTGCGTGGGTGCGGGAAACGCCCGGTCGATATCACACAAGTCCGCTTCCGTCAACTTGATGCCGAGACTTCGGGTATTCTCCTCCACGTGGGTAATGCTGCTTGCTTTGGGTATGGCAATGACATTCCGAGTGCGCATCACCCACGCCAGCATGATTTGTGTGGGAGTGGCCCCGTGCCGGCGGGCTATCTCTATCAACGTCTTGTGGTTGCGCAACCGTCCTTCGCCCAGCGGCGTGTAGGCCATGACGGGAATGCCGTGCTGCTCGCTCCACGGAATAAGGTCGTATTCAATGCCTCTGTCTTTCAGGTTGTAGAGCACCTGATTGGCTGCGCAGTCCTTGCCGTATGGCAAAGAAAGAATATGTTCCATATCGTCCACATCAAGGTTGCTCATGCCCCATTGCCGGATTTTTCCTTCCTGCTGCAATTCCACCAAAGCGTGGACGGTTTCGGAGAAAGGATAACGGCCTATCCAGTGCAACAGGTAAAGGTCGATGTAATCCGTGCCGAGCCTCATCAGGCTTCGTTCGCAAGCACGTTTTGTCCCTCGTAGCTGGCATTGCCTGGCAATACCTTGCTGACGATGAACGCCCGTTCGCGGCAATCTCGCACGGCTTCGCCCACAAGGTCTTCCGTGCCATACATCTCGGCGGTATCTATCAGTGTCAAGCCTAAGTCAATGCCCCGGCGCAGGGCCTGTATTTCTTCGTTGCGCCTGTGCCCCATCTGGTAGGTGCCTTGTCCGAGCGGGCAGACTTGCTGCCCGTCCCGAAAAGTGATAAGTTGATTCATGAAAATGGGAATTTAGATGGCACACAGATGACACAGATTAAACGAGATGACCACAGATTATTTGTCATTCTGAGCGCAGCGAAGCATCTCCCAATGTGTACGGGAGATGTTTCACTGGCGTTCAGAATGACATGTGGCGAAGCCCTTTAAAATCTGTGTAAATCTGTCTCATCTGTGTTATCTGTGTGCTATTAAACACTCCGATAAATTATCATTTCAGATTCTCGCGGAAAAACGCCTCTATCCGGTCGAACGGTATCTTGTCGAAATTGTCGTAGAGGTCGGTGTGGTTGGCGCCGGGAATAATCAGCAGCTCCTTGTTGTCGCCGGTCAGCTTCTTGTAGGTGTCCTCGCTGAAGTAGCGCGAATGAGCCTTCTCCCCGTGGACAAGCAGCACGGCACTGCGGATTTCGCCTGCATAAGACAGTATCGGCATGTTCAGGAACGAGAGTGTCGAGGTCTTGTTCCACCCGCCGTTGGAGTTGAGCGAACGTTTGTGGTAGCCGCGCTCCGTCTTATAATAGACGAAGTAGTCTTTCAGGAATTGCGGAGCGTCGTCGGGAACTACATCGGGCAGACCTCCGGCAAGTTCATACGAACCGTTACGGTAATCCGTTGTACGTTGGGTGTTCAGCTGGCGGCGCAGTTCGTGACGTGCGTCGGCATTGTCGGCAGCATCGAAATAGCCGTTGGCATTGACGCGGCTCATGTCGTACATGGTGGCGGCAACAGTAGCCTTGATGCGCGTGTCGATAGCTGCGGCATTGACCGCCATGCCTCCCCAACCGCAGATGCCGAGGATGCCTATCTGTTCCGGGTTCACATCGTCACGGGTAGAGAGATAGTCCACCGCTGCACAGAAGTCCTCGGTATTGATGTCGGGTGATGCCACATAGCGGGGCTGGCCGCCGCTCTCGCCGGTGAACGAAGGGTCGAAAGCTATTGTGAGAAAGCCACGCTTAGCCAGTTCCTGTGCATACAATCCGGATGCCTGTTCCTTAACGGCTCCGAACGGACCGCTGACAGCTATGGCAGGCAGTTTGCCCGTTGCACCTTTAGGCACATACAGGTCGGCTGCAAGCGTGATGCCGTAACGGTTGTGGAACGTGATTTTTGAGTGGTTCACTTCGTCACTCTGCGGGAACACCTTGTCCCATTCTTGCGTAAGATTCAATTTTTCTTCCATAATGTTATTCGTATTAAGTTGATTTTCTTGTGCCGTGAGGCTGCCCGTGCCGCAGAGGCAGGCGAGCAAAGCCGTGCAGATTGATTTCATTGCTGTTGTTTTCATAATTCTTTATTGTTTGAGTTCTTATCACGATACAAAGATACGCTGAAAAAACTGCTGCATAATTGTTGTGAAGCTCAATTGGTATTGTTGAAAAGGTCAATTGGCCTTTTTCACAACTTCTCCTTATATCGGTTTCTTAAAAACGAGCCTCACAGCAAACAGATTATCAAAGCAAATGGTTACCTTTGCGTATTAAAACAATATAAAGATGAAAACAGACTGTTTGAAAGGAATCAACACGTTGCGGTACTCGGACATCTTCCTTGCCATGTATTCAGACAACGGTAGCAGTTGCCTGCACCGCAACCATTCGCATGTGCTGGTCTATATGTATTCCGGCGAGCTGGAGATAAAGGAACACGAAAAAGTCACCGGGCTGCACAAGGGCGACTGCGCCTTCATCCGCAAGGACTTCAGCGTGCAACTCACCAAGCAGGCATACAAAGGAGAGCAGTTCAAAGCCATCTTCCTGATGTTCACGGATAAATTCCTGCGTAGTTTTTACAACCGCTTGAACAAGGAAAGCCTGCCGCAAGATGCACGACGGAGCAAAATCAGCCTCTACAGACTGCCGTCCAACCGCCCCGACATCGTAAGCCTGTTCGAGTCCATGACCCCTTACTTCAATTCCGGCATCCAGCCCACGGACGAACTGCTGGAGTTGAAGATGACGGAAGGATTGTACATACTCCTGAACACGGACAAGAACCTGTATGCCTCGCTTTTCGACTTTGCCGACCCGTGGAAAATAGACATCATGAGCTTCATGGAACAGAACTACACCAACGACCTCTCACTGGAAGAAATGGCCAATTACACCGGGCGGAGCCTGGCCACATTCAAACGGGACTTCAGCAAAGTCTGTGACCTGTCCCCGCAAAAGTGGGTGATTCGTCGCAGGCTGGAAGCCGCACACGCACTCATATTGTCCGGCACACAGAAAGTGACCGATATTTGCTACAGTGTAGGCTTTAAGAACCTGTCGCACTTCTCGAAAGCGTATAAGGGACTGTACGGTTGTTCTCCTGCTCACAGCATCTGATAGTCTCTTTTGAACTGTACGGCAAAATACTTTGAGCCGACGAGCAAAGTATTTCTCTAAGAAACCTGCTACTTTTGCACCAGAATCTTAAAATAAAAAAGATATGGATATTTTCGAAAAAGACCTTTCTGGTGCTATGGTCTCACCCGACGAGCCGGGTTATGACAAACTGATCAGCACCATCTTCGACACAATGGCTACCGCTGCGGAAATGAATGCTAAAGGCTGGCTCACGCCGGAAGAAGTGCATGAGTATCTACGCCGTATTACAGGCCGGGAGATTGACAAGAGTACGACACTGCTGCCCCCGTTCTATGTGGATTACGGCAAGAACATCCGCATCGGCAAGGGATGCTGGATACAGCAAGGCTGCACCTTCTTCGACCGTGGCGGCATCACCATCGGTGACGGTGTATTTATTGCCCCGAAAGTGAACCTTATTACCATCAACCACGACCCGAACCCGGATAACCGCAGCGCCACATACGGCCGCCCCATTGTCATTGAGGACAAGGTATGGATTGGCATCGGCGCTACGGTTCTGCCCGGCGTGCGCATCGGCTACGGTTCTATTGTCGGCGCCAACAGCGTGGTAACACATGATGTACCGCCAATGACCATCGTAGGCGGCAATCCGGCAAAATTCATTAAGAAGATTGGATAAGGCAAGGCCCCGCCAATGTAACTATGCTCCCACCGCCATAGAAGCAAGATGAAATGGTCATAGAAGTAAGGTGAAATGGCCATAGAAGCTTGCTTACTTTGTACTTTATCAATAGCTGTGAGGCTTAAACATCATTGTTGTAAAGCTCAAATGGAGCTAATTGTCAAGAGATATGCTATTTTGCAAGGCAAACATTTCATTCTTTTAAAATAAAGGCCTATATTTGTCACATCCTATGAATCTTAAAATCGGATTAAGTATGAAACGACTATTTTTAGTGGCATGTATGTGCCTTTGCGGCCTCGCCCTGATGGCCCAAGAAAGACAAGTGACCGGTGTGGTCTACAACAAAGAAGACAATGAACCCATGGTGGGTGCCGAAGTGAGCGTAGACGGAATCTCACTCACGACCGTGACAGACATTGACGGGCGCTTCATCCTGAATGATGTGCCGGCCGATGCCCGGACCGTAAAGATATCCTCCATCGGTATGGTGACCATGCGTGCCCGCATCCCCCAAGAAGAAGGCGATGAAATCAAAGTCGTGATGGAGCGTGTGGAGCGCAAGTTCTCGCCGTTCGTCAAGGCAGGCGTAGCGATTACTGTCGCCGGTTATAGTGGAAGCGACCTCTCCACGGGAACCGGCGTAGGATTCATAGCCGGCGTAGGAGCCAGTATTTACCTGAGCCGCTACTTCTCACTGACGCCTTCGCTCAACATCCTGCAAAAGTCATTCAAAATAGAGGATTTAAGTTTCAAGCCCGTCTACCTGCACCTGCCCTTGCTCGTGGAAAACAAACTCTGGCTCAAACGTCGCGGCTATGGCAACCGACTCCTATTCAACTACGGTCCATATGTGTCTTACGGTATAGCCGGCAAGACAGAGGGCATCAAGCTGTTCAGCAAGGACGTAGATGGCTATAGGCTCTTTCAACCGTTCGATGCAGGCCTGCACGTGGGATTTGGCGCCCAGCTGAAACACCTCTATCTGGGTCTGAACGCAGAAATAAGTTTCGTCGATACCTTTGACGACTGGGAAGATAACGAATCCCTGAGCACCCTCACTCTCGACTTCTCCGTGGGATATCGTTTCTAAACCAGAGGCTATAATTCGAAGAAAAGTCTTATCTTTGCGCCCAAAGAAAAAACGAAGATGAAAACCCAAAGGCACGCCGCATATCTCTTGCTGCTTCTCAGCATACTGATGCTGGGCGTGCCTGTCATCCCCCATCATCACCACGCGAACGGGGTGCTCTGCATGCGGAACGACGTACAGTCCGGATGCTGCACCCCCTCGCCGGATGAAGCGGAAGGCCATTGCTGCTGTGACACGGGATGCCTGTCTACCCATTTCTTCCAGCAACGGCCCGACGCATCTCCGGACATCCCCCATCCGCTCCCGACCATCCTGCTTTTCCTGCCGGACGGCCTGCTTGCTTCGCTTCTCCTCCATTTATCCGACCACCCATCACGGACCACGTCCGTCTATGCCGAATCCCTGCATGACACACTGCTCACACGTGTCACGGGACTTCGCGCACCTCCCGCATTGTATGGCTGATATCTGATTTTCTCCGTCAGGCACATCTTGCAACCCGGTTGCGACCGGAAGGAGGTATCTTTGTGCCCGAAAGAAAACGGGAATTTTAACCACAGATGGCGCGGATGATAAGGATTCTCACAGTTCATTCCACACTGCTTGCAAATCTGTGCTTATCCGCCCAATCTGGGCCATCTGTGGTTAGTCCTTATAAGAATTCATACAACTATCAACATTATACAATGAAGAAGACTCTCTTACTCGGCACGCTGGGCCTCTTCCTGCTCGGCGCATGCCACTCCCACTCTGCCGACGAACACGCGGGACACGACCACGAGGCCGAAGAAGCCCACGGAGGCAGCAACGAAATTGTCCTCACGCCGGACAAAGCCAAGGCGGCAGGCGTAACCGTCAGTGAAGTACAACCCGGCACCTTTCACCGGGTCATCAAGACCAGCGGACAGGTATTGGCCGCACAGGGCGACGAACGTGTGGCCGTGGCCCCCGTCAGCGGCGTGGTCAACCTGCGGGGACGCGTCATCGAAGGGATGCGCGTGGCCCCGGGCGAAGCCCTGCTGACCCTCTCGTCCAACCAGATGGCCGAAGGCGACCCGGTGGAGAAAGCCCGCGTGGCCTATGAGACCGCCCGCAAGGAATACGAACGCATGGAGGCCCTGCTCCCCGACCGCATCGTCTCCGAGAAAGACTTTGCCCGAGCCCGCGAGGCCTATGAGAATGCCCGCATCAGCTACGAAGCCGTGGCCAAGAACCAAACGGCCGGCGGACAGGTGGTCACCGCTCCCATCGGCGGCTACGTCAAGAGCCTGCTGGTGAAGGAGGGCGACTACGTCAGCGTGGGGCAACCCGTAGCCAGCATCACGCAGAACCGGCGCCTCTTCCTCCGCGCCGACGTGTCGGAGAAGTACTACCAGGACCTGGCCAACATCGGTTCAGCCCACTTCCGCACCCCCTACGATGACACGACCTACGCCCTGGACCAGCTGAACGGGCGCCTCCTCTCCTACGGCAAGGCATCGGGCAC
This sequence comes from Candidatus Bacteroides intestinavium, assembly GCA_019118325.1. Classification (GTDB taxonomy): domain Bacteria; phylum Bacteroidota; class Bacteroidia; order Bacteroidales; family Bacteroidaceae; genus Bacteroides; species Bacteroides intestinavium. The sequence goes on along the minus strand of DWZE01000014.1, from coordinate 9,200 downwards.
GGATGGCTATTATATCCCCGTCACCTTCGAGTTCGACAACCGGGGCGGCATTGTGCCCGGCTCGTTCGTGGAAATCTATCTGCTCTCCCAGCCCATGCAGGATGTGCTCAGCCTGCCCGAATCGGCCTTGACCGAGGAGCAAGGCTCTTTCTTCGTCTACCGGCAACTGGACGAGGAGTGCTACGAGAAGCAACTGGTGACCGTCGGCGCCTCGGACGGGGAGCGCGTGCAAATCCTCAGCGGTATCCGGGCGGGAGACCGCATCGTCACCGAGGGCGCCTACCAAGTGAAACTGGCCTCGGCCTCGAACGCGATACCGGCACATACGCATGAACACTAATAGAGCGATGAGCGCAGTTAGGGATTAGTGATTAGTATAATACGAAACAACAGACACTAATCACTAAGCACCCGCCACCAGACACTAATCACTTATCGCTAATCACTCATCACTAAACACTACTTATTATGCTGAACCGAATCATACACTTTTCCCTCCACAACCGCATGTTGGTCCTCGTGGCCTCCATGCTCCTGCTGTTGGGCGGCACCTACACCGCCCTGCATACGGAGGTGGACGTATTCCCCGACCTGACGGCTCCCACAGTGGTCATCATGACCGAAGCCAACGGCATGGCCACCGAGGAAGTGGAGCAACTAGTCACCTTCCCCATCGAGACAGCTGTCAACGGAGCCACGGGCGTGCGGCGCGTGCGCTCGTCCAGCACCAACGGATTCTCCGTCGTATGGGTGGAGTTCGACTGGGACATGGACGTCTACCTGGCCCGTCAGATTGTGAGCGAGAAGCTCTCCATCGTCAGTGAGTCCCTTCCGCCCAACGTGGGACGCCCCACGCTGGGCCCGCAGTCGTCCATCCTGGGCGAGATGCTCATCGTGGGCCTGACCGCCGACTCCACCTCGATGATTGACCTCCGCACCCTGGCCGACTGGACTATCCGTCCGCGCCTGCTCTCGACCGGCGGCGTGGCACAGGTGGCCGTGCTGGGCGGAGACATCAAGGAATATCAGATACAACTGGACCCGGAGCGGATGCGCCACTACGGCATCAGCCTCAGCGAAGTCCTGGCCGCCACGCGGGGCATGAACATCAATGCCAATGGCGGCGTGCTCTATGAGTATGGCAACGAGTACATCGTCCGCGGTCTGCTCTCGACGACGGATGCCAATGAGATGGGCCGCTCCGTGGTGCGTGCCGGGACGGGAGGCAGCGCCCCCATCCGCCTGGAGGACATCGCCGAGGTGCGCATAGGCGCCAAGCTGCCCCGCCTGGGCACGGCCTCGGAGAAGGGCAAACCCGCCGTCCTGCTGACCGTCACCAAACAGCCGGACACCAGCACACTGGAACTGACCGACAAACTGGAAGCCTCGCTCAAGGACCTGGAGAAGAACCTCCCCCCCGACGTACATGTGTCCACCGACATCTTCCGCCAGAGCCGCTTCATCGAGAGCGCCATCGGCAACGTGCAGAAGTCGCTGGTGGAGGGCGGACTGTTCGTGGTCGTCGTGCTCTTCCTCTTCCTGGCCAATGTGCGCACCACGGTCATCTCGCTCGTCACGCTCCCCCTGTCCCTGCTCGCCTCGCTCCTGGCGTTGCACTACATGGGACTGAGCATCAACACCATGAGCCTGGGCGGCATGGCCATCGCCATCGGGTCGCTGGTAGACGACGCCATCGTCGACGTGGAGAACGTCTACCGCCGCCTGCACGAGAACCGCCTCCTGCCCCCGGAGCAACGCCTGCCCGTCAAGGAAGTCGTGTTCGAGGCATCGAAGGAAGTGCGCCTGCCCATCCTCAACTCCACGCTCATCATCATGGTCAGCTTCCTGCCCCTCTTCTTCCTGAGCGGCATGGAGGGCCGTATGCTCGTGCCGCTGGGCATCGCCTTCATCACGGCCCTGGCCGCCTCTACCGTGGTGGCCCTGACCGTCACGCCGGTGCTCTGCTCGCTGATGCTGAAGAATAAGGGCAAGCGGGAGCGGACTGAAGCCGACTCGCCCGTGGCACGCTGGCTGAAGAAGCACTACGAGCGCCTGCTCTTGCTCTCCCTGGGCCACGGCCGCAAGATACTGGGCGTGACCGTCGTCCTCTTCCTGGTGGCCCTGGGACTGTTCTTCACCCTGGGACGCTCGTTCCTGCCGCCGTTCAACGAGGGGTCGTTCACCATCAACGTCTCCTCCCTGCCCGGCATCTCGCTGGAAGAGAGCGACCGTATCGGCCGCCGCGCCGAGGAGCTGCTGCTGTCCATCCCCGAGATACAGACCGTGGCCCGCAAGACGGGACGTGCCGAGCTGGACGAGCACGCCCTGGGCGTGAACGTCAGCGAGCTGGAGGCGCCCTTCGAGCTGGATGGACGCAGCCGCGCCGAGCTGACCGCCGAGGTGCGCGAAAAGCTGTCCACCATCAGCGGCGCGAACATCGAGATAGGCCAGCCCATCAGCCACCGCATCGACGCCATGCTGAGCGGGACGCAGGCCAACATCGCCATCAAGCTCTTCGGCGATGACCTGAACCGCATGTTCCAGCTGGCCAACGACATCAAGGCGAAGATACAGGACATCCCCGGCATCGCCGACCTGAACGTGGAGCAGCAGATTGAGCGTCCGCAGCTGGTCATCCGGCCCCGTCGAGAGATGCTGGCCCGATACGGCATCACGCTGCCCCAGTTCTCGGAGTTCGTCAGCGCCTGCCTGGCCGGCGAGGCCGTGTCGCAAGTCTACGAGCAGGGCAAGAGCTTCGACCTCGTGGTGCGTGTCCGCCACGACCTGCACGACGAGGCGGACAAGGTGCGCGACCTGATGATAGACACCTCTGACGGCCGGAAAGTACCCCTCTCCTACATCGCCGACATCCGTTCCGCCGCCGGGCCCAATACGATTAGCCGCGAGAACGTGAAGCGCAAGATTGTCATCAGCGCCAACGTCGACGGACGCGACCTGCGCTCGGTGGTCAACGACATCCAGGCCCGCATCGACGCGGACATCCGCCTGCCCGAAGGCTACCACGTGGAATACGGCGGACAGTTTGAGAGCGAACAGGCCGCCAGCCGCACGCTGACGCTCGCCTCCTGCGTGGCCATCGTGGTCATCTTCCTGCTGCTCTACCACCAGTTCCGCAGCGCCCGCGAGAGCCTCATCATCCTCATCAACCTGCCCCTGGCCCTGATAGGCGGCGTGTTCGCCCTGCTGCTGACCACGGGCGAGGTCAGCATCCCGGCCGTCATCGGGTTCATCTCGCTCTTCGGCATCGCCACGCGCAACGGCATGCTGCTCATCAGCCACTACAACCACCTGCAACAGGTGGAGGGCTACAGCCTGCGCGACAGCGTCGTCCGCGGTTCGCTGGACCGTCTGAACCCCATCCTCATGACCGCCCTCTGCTCGGCCCTGGCCCTCATCCCGCTGGCCCTGGGCAGCGAACTCAGCGGCAACGAAATCCAAAGCCCCATGGCGAAAGTCATCCTGGGCGGACTGCTGACCTCCACCGCGCTCAACGGGTTCATCATACCTATAGTATATATGTGGATCCATCGGGCACGGACATAAAAGACGTTCGCATGGGGACGTGCGAGATGAGCGGAGGGAGACCTCCGGGATGAACGGAGGGAAGCCTCCGGGATGAACAATCTTTATTTTACAATAAATATACAATGAATATAAAACGAACCACCCTACTACTCGTCACCCTGGTCCTGGCCGCCGGGATGCACGCGCAGGACAACGCCATCGATGCCATCCTGCAACAGATTGAGGCCAACAACAAGCAGCTCCGGGCCAACACCAGCCTCGTCACCGCCCAGAAGCTGGAGAACAAGGCAGAGAACAACCTGCCCAACCCCTCGCTGTCCTACTCCCACCTGTGGGACTCGGACGACAAGAACATCACCGTGGGCGAGCTGGTCATCTCGCAGGGGTTCGACTTCCCCACGCTCTACGCCACGCGGGGCAAACTGAACCGGGTGCGCAGCCAAGCCCTCGACGCGCAGGCGGCCTCCCTCCGGCAGGACATCCTCCTGCAAGCCAAGGAGATTTGCCTGGACATCATCCTGCTCCACCGGCAGAGGCTGCTCCTCGACCAGCGCCTGCACAATGCCGAGGAACTGGCCAAGCTCTACGCCGAACGTCTCCGCACAGGCGACGCCAATGCCCTGGAGACTAATAAAATCAACCTGGAACTGCTGAACGTGCGCACCGAGAGCCGCCTCAACCAGACGGCCCTGCAAAGCAAGCTGAAGGAACTGATGGTCCTCAACGGCAACCGACCCCTCACCCCGGGCCGTCCCCTGCCCGAGCCTCAGACACCCGGTGCCGAAGCCTTGGGCCTGACGGACTATACGCCCGTGGCCCTGCCGGCCGACTTCGCCCGGCAAGTGGACGACCTCCTTGCCGCCGACCCCGCCCTGCAAGCCCTCCAAGGCGAGAGCGACGCCGCAAAGGTGCAACTGTCCGCCTCCCGACAGGGCTGGCTGCCCCGACTGGAAGTGGGCTACCGCCGCAACACCGAGACGCGCCACCCGCTGAACGGCGTGGTGGTAGGCTTCTCCTTCCCCCTCTTCGAGAACCGGCACAAGGTGAAAGCCGCCAAGAGCCAGGCCCTCTCCACGGAATATACCCGCGAGAATGCTTCCCTGCAAGCAGCCTCCGCCCTCTGGCAGCTCTACGAGGAAGCGAGCCTGCTCAGCCGCTCCATCGAGGAGTACCGCGAGACCTTCGCCCGCCAACGCGACCTCGCCCTGCTCCGCAAAGCCCTGGACGGGGGAGAAATCAGCATGATAGAGTATTTCGTGGAGGTGTCCGTGGTCTACCAAAGCCAGAACAACTTGCTGCAACTGGAGAACCAGTACCAGAAGGCGATGGCGCGGCTCTACAAGAGCAGGCTCTGAACCTGTACATGAGTCGAGGGGAGTTCATCGGACAAACATCCGATAAACTCCCCTCGAATTATGCAAGGAGTTAAGCCTATAGTAAATCCAAAAAACGTATGCACAGAGGTATTGGCTTAACTTCTTAACTCCTCAAAAGACAATATCATTTCATTCCTCATTCTTCATTTATATAATACTCCTCCACCCGTGCCCGGATGTTCTCGCGCAGGCATTCCTCGTAGAGCCACGGCTCGGCGCTGTGGAAATCGCCCACATTGAGGAAGCCCAGGATGGGCTGGTATTCCGAGCCGCTGTAGCCTTTCACGACCAGTACGTGGTGCTCGGGCGAGACGCTGACGGTGATGGTGTCGTACAGCGTGGCAGGCGTGGCATTGGTGCGCCAGTTCACGGGGTTGATGCACATCGCACAGGGGGCTGCCACCACGGGCTGGATGTAGCGCACGTCGGACACGGAGTTGTAGCAGATGGTCACCCCCGTGTCCGTGGCTCCCCGCGCCGGACGGATGTTCTCCGTGGCGAGCGTGTCGGCGGGTGTCACCTTATAGCCCAGCACGTAGGCCGCCACCAGACGGCGCGCCACGTCTGCGGGCATCGTCTTCAGCAGCTCCACCACCGCCTTGCCGCCCTGGCTGAAGCCCGCCAATACAAAGGGACGGTCGGGGTCGGGGCGTTGACGGAGGAAGGTGTCGAAGGCCGCCTGCACGTCGCTGAAGGCGGTGCGGAAGCGGTTGTTGATGGTGTCCTCGTTCAGCGTTGCCCAGCCTTCGATGGTGATGTGGCGGTAGTAGGGCGAATAGAAGTCGCCAGCCTCACCCATGTAAGCGGCGATGCGGGAAATCTCCTTGTCCATGTTGGCGCGGTGCGTGGCGTTATGCACGTCGGCATAGTGGCAGACGCGCCCGTCGGCGGTGGTCCAATCGGTCTCCCAGGTGGAGACGAGGTAGAACACGTCCGCGCCCTTGTCCACCGTACTGTTCTCGCGGGTGTACCACATCGTGGCGTCGGCATAGTCGGGTGCATCGGGGATGTAGGTGGCGGCATCCGTGCCGGCACCCTTGTCATTGTGGCTGCACGAGGCGAGCCACAGCAGGAGAAATACTCCGATGCAGGAGGTAAGTTTTTTGCGTATCATCCTATTTTTGTCTTTTATCCGGTTTTGTTCTAAATGATTTGCTTTATCACTTTCTCAGGCATACTGAAATTCATCAGCTTCTGTTGCCACAGTTTTTAGGTTTATAAATAGGGTTTGCTATACCCCATGCATGACCCCTTCAGGTACCCCATGCATGGGGTGTTTTGATACCCCTTGCATGGGGTATTATTCTTCATTCAGATCCCTCACCTCCACCAGTTCCAGCTCGTAGTCCGATATACCGGCGGAGCGGGTAGCCGCGTCCGGATTCCTTACCGTTAGGTTGAAGGTATAGGCATTTCCGCTGACCAGCGCCTGGTTGCAGTTCACCGTCCGGTCTTTCCCGTTTACCTTCAAGGTCATAAAGGGTGAATAGGACGATGCCGGGGCAACGATGGCTTGGTAGGTGTGATGCCCGTCCGCACTGCTTTCCGTCTTGAACGGAGTGACGCTTGTAAGCTCTCCCGTTCCCGTCCATGCGTCATTATTGTAGTTCACAGTCAGATAGCTGTTGAAAACTTCACTTTCCACTGCCGGCGTGCCGCTATAATCTTCGTAGCCACTGATGGTGACGGCGACCTTGCACAGTCTGTGTACCAATGCCAGCGAAAGGTCGTTACCGTTAAGCTGTTGGCTTGAAGCGGTAGTCATATAGTCCGCCCCGGCAATGCCCGCACTTTGGTTAGTTGGGATAGTGAACGATGTCAGCGTTGCCGTTGCCGGATAACAGGCTTCCACGGTGGCTGGCAGTGTGACAATGAATGTGGACCATGTACTGCCGTTGTATGCTAATGTTTCTTCTGTCGGGGCATCACTACCGTATGAAGTAACATACAGTTTCAACTGGTCGCCATTTTCCCACGTCCAATCATTGCCATCGGTCGTGGCACGGGTAATATCTATCTGCACAGGCTGTGCCTCTCCGCCCGGCACGGTAGCATCGTTCTCGCTGCTGCAGGCCGCAAAAAGGGGCATGAGTGTCGCTAATGCGAAGCCTTTTATCAGGCTGTAATGTCTTGTTGTCATTCTTCTTTATGTTTTATATTATTAAAATTCTTCATTCTTCGTGCTTCATTTTCAACGGAATTGGAAAACAAGCGTCCCGCCCTCCTCCTTGCGGGGAAGAGGGGCAGGACGAAATAATGGGGATATGTCTGTTGAATCGGTTAAAGTCCGGCAAGTTCTTCCATAAAGCGGTTTAGGCGAATAACATTCACCTTAGGAAAGGGTATCGTCTCCAATATCCGGAAGTGGGTATCCTCGCTGACAATGTAATCGGCACCTGCCACTATGGCACAATCCACAAACTTGTTGTCATCAGGGTCTTGCTCAATAAGACGGAAGCGGAAATGCGGAGTAAAGAACCGCGTGAACGGGCTGCGTATGATGGCATTGACGATGTTGTGGGCGACGGCTGTATTTGCCACGCGCTCTATGATTTCTCCTCATATTCATCCACAATGTCATCGGTCACACACAGCTCGTATTTTCCTTCACGAAACGCCTGCCATGCCGCACGGTAGGGACTATGTACCGACAGCATTTGCACCAAACAATTAGTGTCCAATACCACCAGTCTTTTCATTGTTTGTAAGGGGTACGGTAATGGGCATTGCCCAGTTCTTTCAAGGTCTGTTCATTCCATTGTCCGGACTGCCACAGCTTTTCCATTTCCTCGTCGGCACGGCGGGCATAAAACTCGGATACGGCATGTTTCAGTGCATCCAGTTCCTCATCGCTTCGGACATTCGCCATGATGTCGAGCATCTCCAATTGCGCTTTGTTGAATACAGTTCGTTCCATAATCAGCTTCATTTCAATTTGTCACTTGGCAAAATTACGAAATTTATCCGAAACCTGTATGTACTTCCCATCATTTCGTTTGTTTTCCAACCTGTCAAAGATCACTTCCAATACCTTGGCAGGCTGGAAAACAAGCGTCCCGCCCTCCTCCTTGCGGGGAGAGGGGCGGGACGAAATAATGGGGATAATTGATATGGCTTATCTTTCGATCCAATTTTCTAGTTGAATGCCGGTTAAATTCTTAAAGTATAAGTAAATATTGCTTCATACTCACCATGTTATCGATTCCTTCTTAAACTTCCGGCTTTCCTTTATTTCCTTCACCAGCTCGTCCGCACTTACCTCCGGAAAATCCTCGTCTTTCCATACGCCATAAAATCTGCTTGCCGGTATAGAAGTGGATTGGGTTTCCTTCCGTGCTTCTTCTATCAGCTTTTCGCCCAGCCACCGCTTATTGCTTGCACTGAGTGAAAGTCCATGGATAAGTGCCAACAGTCCTTCTAATGAAATCGTTGCTTTCATACGATATTCCTCCTTATTATTGAATGTAACACATTGCAAAAATAAGGAATTAATCGAATTATTCCTCATCATTTCATCTCTTTTGTTTTCCAACCTGTCAAAGATCACTTCCAATACCTTGGCAGGCTGGAAAACAAGCGTCCCGCCCTCCTCCTTGCGGGGAGAGGGGCGGGACGAAATAATGGGGATATGTCTTGTAAGTGTTACTTTTCGTTGAATATCAGGTCAAGTCCTTGATTGCGGTAGAACGGGAAGCGCGTGTCGCTCGAAATGAGCGGCAGGTGCTCGGTGATGGCATGGGCAATGATTACATGGTCAGAAGGGTCTTTGTGACCTTGCGCCTCGTTGATTTCCATGCGGGCGTAGGTGGTCATGTGTTCTTTCTTCAGCGGAAGAATCTGGATGTAGAACTCATCTTCGATGGCTGCCACCATTTCTTCCGCCGTCTTCCAGCGCTTGGAGCACAAGCCCTTGTTGCGGTATGCTACTATCAGTTCACGCACGGATTCCGCACTCATGCAGAGCACGGTGTCTGTATCATATAGAATAGCCAGTGCATCTCGACTTAGATAGTCTGGAGCAGTAGCCATATATACGAAAATGTTAGTAAGTAATCATTCCTATTTAGTTTATACTATCGACGTATCTGTCATTCTGAGCGAAGCCCGTAGGGCGTAGTCGAAGAATCTCACTACATGCACTGCCCAAGGGAATCGTGTCTTTCTGGAGATGTTTCGACTTCGCTTCGCACCCCCTCTTACCTCCCCCGTTTGTCGGGGGAGAACAATGCTCAACATGACAGGCACACATCATATAAATTAATTTTCAACATCTACTTA
>DWZE01000013.1 GCA_019118325.1 Candidatus Bacteroides intestinavium | reverse complement strand
CTGCCGGACGAACTGCTATACTTACCGGAATAAGCGTATCGGTATCAACTCCAACCGGGTAAGGTCCGGAATCCTTTACGGAACTTATTGGGTGTGGTGCCCTTCAATGCCTTGAATTGGCGGGACAGGTTTTTCAGGTCACTGATGCCGGCCAAAGCTCGGTGAGGCGGTTGCCTTGGTTGTCGTCGCAGGCCATGAGGGCCGTAGGGTGTGGCAGTGATTTGAGCCATGCCAGTAAGGGCGGTGCGTCATACAGCCATAGGTTGTCTATGGATTCATGCTGGTAGGCAGAGAAGTTGTCGCCGAAACCATGAGCGGCGATGCACTCCCGGAATCCCTCGCAGCGTTCCTTCGACCAGACGGCATCGCGGTAGCCATAGAAAGCAAAATGGCGGAATCCTTTGGTCAGGAAGAATTCGGCTCCCATCTGTCCTGTCTTGCGGTAGTCGCCGGTGATGTTGGGGATATTTGTGAACCGCTCCTTGTAGTCTTGTGCCAAGGCGATGATGCCGTTTTGCCGGAACAGGTCCACGTTGTCATCATTGCCGAACTGGCCGATGATGGCATCCGCTTGCCAGGTCTTGGCCCATTTCAGCACTCCTTCCATGCCGTATGCTGCCTTGAAGGAAGGGGGCATGCGGCACACGACCCACGGCTCGTGGTTTTTGGCGTATGCCAGGATTCCTTTCAGCAGGTTGTAGGCAAACCGTTCGGTGAAATCGGTGAGGAAAATCAGTCTGATCATGGCTTCTCCTTGATGGCTTGGGATTATGTCTGCAAAAGTAGGATTAAGTTCCGGCATTTCCTAATGATGGAAGCCCTTTCTTTCTTCCGGGCAATCGTTGGATAATTGGGCTTACATGACTATCTTTGCACACCGATAACTCTCAGAATACATATCCATGCTTTTACAATTGTTTTTCGTGCTTACAGCCATAGTGGTGGGTGCCCGTCTGGGCGGTATTGGCTTGGGCGTGCTGGGCGGCTTGGGCCTGGCCATTCTTGTTTTTGCTTTCGGTTTGGCGCCGACGGCTCCTCCCATTGATGTAATGCTGATGATTGTGGCCGTGATTGCGGCTGCGGGTTGCATGCAGGCGGCCGGCGGTCTGGACCTGATGGTGAAGTGGGCGGAAAAGCTCTTGCGCCGTCATCCGCAGCGCATCACGCTGCTCAGTCCGCTGGTGACGTACCTCTTTACCTTTGTGGCCGGTACGGGGCATGTGGCCTATTCCGTCCTGCCTGTGATTGCCGAGGTGGCTGCCGAAACCAAGATCCGCCCCGAACGTCCGTTGGCCATAGCCGTCATCGCCTCGCAGCAGGCCATCACTGCCAGTCCCATTTCCGCGGCCACGGTGGCCTTGCTGAGTATGCTGGCTGGTTTCGGTGTATCCTTGATGGACATCCTGGTGGTGGCCGTTCCTTGTACGTTGGCGGGTGTGGCGGCCGGGGCCATTTATTCCCTGCGGGTAGGAAAGGAGTTGGAGAAAGACCCCGAATACTTGCGCCGCCTGGCCAAAGGCGAGTTGGAGACCTCGCACTACCGCACCCGCGATGTGTCCAATCATACGAAGGCTTTATGGTCCGTCATCCTGTTCCTGGCGGCTACGGCCGGCATTGTGCTGTTCGGCTCGATAGAAGACTTGCGCCCTGTTTTCAATGTGGGCGGGGAGAACGTTACGATGGAAATGTCCCACATCATCGAAATCCTGATGCTGACAGCAGCGGGACTCATCCTGTTGGTCACCCGCACGGATGGGCTGCGGGCGGCTCAAGGCTCGGTGTTCCAGGCAGGGATGCAGGCTGTGGTAGCCATCTTCGGCATTGCCTGGATGGGGGATACCTTCATCAACGGAAACATGGCCGCGCTGAAAGGGTCTGTCGAGCATCTGGTGGCCCAGATGCCGTGGCTCTTTGGCATAGCCTTGTTTGTCATGTCCATCCTGCTGTTCAGCCAGGCGGCTACGGTGCGAGCCTTGTTGCCTTTGGGTATCAGCCTGGGCATTTCGCCTGCCGTGCTGATTGCGCTTTTCCCGGCGGTCAACGGCTATTTCTTTATTCCTAACTATCCCACAGTGGTGGCCGCCATCAACTTCGACCGCACTGGTACGACCCGCATCGGCCGGTATGTCCTGAACCATTCCTTCATGATGCCGGGCCTGATAGCTACCGGGGTATCCGTCGGGCTGGGGTTGTTGTTGGTGCAGTTGATGTGACAAAATGATACATTCCGGCCAAGGATATGGCGGACAGGAAGCGATTATTCGTTTTTTTTCAGTAGCTTTGCGCCGCTGAATCTAACATAAGAACTATTAAGACTTATCCGGATATGGAAGAACACGAAAGACAACAAATCATCGCCCTCGTGAAACGCGAGGTGGTGCCGGCCATTGGCTGTACGGAACCTATGGCCGTGGCCCTTTGCGTGGCCCGTGCCACTGAAACTCTGGGCAGACGTCCCGAAAAAATCACGGCCCTGCTGAGTGCCAACATTCTGAAAAACGCCATGGGCGTGGGCATCCCCGGCACGGGGATGATTGGCCTGCCCATCGCTATCGCCTTGGGAGCACTCATCGGCAAGTCTGCCTATCAGCTGGAGGTCCTGAAGGACTGCACCCCCCAGGCCGTGGAGGAAGGCAAGGCGTTCATCGACGAGAAGCGTATCCGCATCGCCTTGAAGGAAGGCATTGACGAGAAGCTGTATGTCGAGGTGAACTGCGAGGCTGGAGGGGACTTGGCTACGGCGGTTATTGCCGGCGGCCATACTGATTTCCGTCGTGTGGTCCGCAATGGCGAGGTCTTGTTGGACAAAAGTTCTGCCGCATCGGCCGAGGAAGAGGAGCAGGTGCCTCCGTTGACTTTGCGCAAGGTCTATGATTTTGCCTTGACCGCACCTTTGGACGAAATCCGTTTCATTCAGGAGACCGCCCGCTTGAACAAGGCTGCTGCCGAACGTTCCTTTACGGGCGACTATGGCCACGGATTGGGCAAGATGCTGCGGGGCAATTATGAGCACAAGATTATGGGCGACAGTGTGTTTTCGCACATTTTGTCTTATACGTCCGGGGCTTGCGATGCCCGCATGGCCGGTGCCATGATTCCGGTGATGAGCAATTCCGGCAGCGGCAACCAGGGCATTTCGGCTACCCTGCCCGTGGTGGTATTTGCCGAGGAGAACGGCAAGTCCGAAGAAGAATTGATCCGCGCCCTGATGCTGAGCCATCTGACGGTCATCTATATCAAGCAGAGCCTGGGTCGTCTGTCTGCCCTCTGTGGTTGTGTGGTGGCCGCCACGGGTTCCAGCTGCGGTATCACGTGGCTGATGGGCGGCGGCTATCAGGAAGTGGCCTACGCCGTGCAGAACATGATAGCCAACCTGACCGGCATGATTTGCGACGGTGCCAAGCCCAGTTGCGCCTTGAAGGTCACCACCGGCGTGTCTACTGCCGTGCTTTCAGCCATTATGGCCATGGAAGGGCGCACCGTGACATCTGTAGAAGGTATCATCGACGAGGACGTGGACCAGAGCATCCGCAACCTGACGAAGATTGGTTCCAAGGGCATGAATGAGACAGACCGCCTGGTGCTGGACATCATGACGCACAAGTAAGAGACGGTCGCTAAAAAATTAGGCGCGGATTTCGCGGATTTCACGGACTATATACTTCTTATTATATATAATCCGTGAAATCCGCGAAATCCGCACCTGTTCTTATGACAGTTTCCTGTTACTCGCAGCAGCAACCCCCGTCGCCGCAATCGTGGTGTCCGCCTCCACAGCCGCCACCACAGCCTTCGCAGCCGCCACCGCAACCGCCGGACATCATCCGGCTGATTTCTGCAATTTCCTCGTTCGTAGCCGGCCGGCTGGTTACCACCTGGCCCACGAAGTTCAAGTCGCAACCGGCCAGCGGGTGGTTCATGTCCATCACCACGATGTCTTCTTTCACCTCCACTACCGTGCCGTTGAGGCGTTGGCCCTCGGCGGTCATCATCGGAATGACGGCATCGGGCACCACGTGCTCGTCGTCAAACTTGCCGTCTATCAGGAAAACGCTCTTCGGCAATTCTATCACATGTTCCTCGTCATATTCCCCGTAAGCGTCGGCGCAAGGGATGGTGAAGTCGAAGGTGTCGCCCTCGGCCAGGTCTTTCACTTGCTTCTCGAAGGCGTCCAACGTCAGGCCCAGTCCGGAGATGAACTGGAAGGGATGCTCCACGGGGGCTTCTTCGCCGAATTCCTTTTCGCCGTCTTCCACCATATACATTTTATAGGCTACGGTGATGTACTTGTTTTCTGCTGTTTCCATGCGTGTCTTTGTTTAAATGAATATTTGCTTTATCTGTTGTGGCGGCAAAGGTACGAATTAATTTCAGAATGGTCAAAGTCTCGATGGCTTCAACTGTCGGGCGTGACAAATTTGCACAAAGATGGACAATCTGGCAATTTTCCTCTTCTGTAAGTTTAAAATAGGCTTCGTAGGTTTAAAAACAACGCCTTCTTGCTGACATTTTGTTAGTCACTCCCCCTTGGCATGGCTTTTGCAAAGAGTAGGGCGAAGCGCGAAGCCGAAAGGCGGAGGGCTTCCGAGGAACAACAAATAAGAACAACTTAAATATAGGAGATTACGATTATGACACCTACTAGAAGAAATTACAATCAGAACTGGTTACCGAGTATCTTCAATGACTTCTTCGATAACGATTGGATGATTAGGACAAACGCTACGGCACCGGCCATCAATGTGACTGAGAGTGACAAAGACTACAAGGTGGAAGTAGCAGCTCCGGGTATGACGAAGGAAGACTTCAACATCCAGTTGGGTGACGACAACGAGCTGATCATCACGATGGAGAAGAAGAACGAGACCAAGGAAGAGGACAAGGAAAACCGCAAGTACTTGCGTCGCGAGTTCTCGTACTCGAAGTTCCAGCAGAGCCTGGTTTTGCCGGACGATGTAGAGAAGGAACGTATCAGCGCCAATGTCGTTGACGGCGTGCTGACCATCGACCTGCCCAAGTGTACGCCCGAAGAGAAAGCCAAGAACAACCGCGTCATCGAGATACATTGATAACGGTTGACGGCTAAAAAGGAAATCCTTTTCCCGTCCTATGAATTGCACCCCAAAAGTCTGTGATAAGGGCTTTTGGGGTGTTTTTATTTTAGCGATTAGGGGTTAGTGATGAGTGATTAGTACATTGCTATCGAACGCCTTACTAATCACTAATCGCTAAACACTAATCACTTCTAACTTATCATTTAATTCTTGTGACTTACTTAGTTGTGGCGGGTGATGAAAATTCATGACGCCTCATTCTTGACATGAAATCCCGTTCCTTAACGAAAGTTCATTACAAAAATTATTTTTGTAACTATCTTTCTTAATTTAACAAGCTGATAACCATCTTATTACATTTTCTTCAACATCTTCCAAAAAACACTGAACAATTACTGTCAAAACTGTGAAGTGTTTCTCAAGAAATTGCGTAGTGTTATGCGAGAAATTCTTCAGTGTTTTTACGAAGGTGGTATGCCATCGAATTTTGCCGGCTTGAAAAGGCTTCAATAATACAAAAAATTCACACAAATAAAACGGGGTGGCATCTGACGTGAGGAGGAAGGCGAAGACACAGCTGAAGTGCATTTTTTGCGGATTATCCTTTGGCTGATTCATTCCTTTCTCGTATCTTAGCCGATGAAATCGGGGGTGATTTTTCATTTTTAGTTGGTTGCCCGTTGGCAGAACTATGACCCATGTGCGCTTTGTCTGTCGGCCCATCGCGCGGCTTTGCGGGAGGATATCTCCGCTTTTGTCCCGAGATATCTCTGTCTTTGTCCGGAGATATCTCCGCCCTCGCCCGCAGATATCTCTGCCCGTGGACTTCCTGCCCCGATTCATTGAATTTGAACACATGCTTATCTTACGTCTGCTTATGAGGATTTTTTTGTTTTTCAGTTTCGTTACCCTGTTGCTGGGTTTGGCCTCTTGCGGGAGCCGCCCGAATTCTTCTGTTTCTTCGCCTGCGGTGCCTGTCATTGACGTGGAGTCGGCCCTGGCAGATTTGCAGGACAGGTTGAAACTGTCGGACTTCGGCAGCCGTGTGCGTTATGTGCCGTTGGAGACGAATGATTCCTGTCTGGTGGCGGCTCATCCCAAGGCACTGGTTACGGATGATTATGTGTTGGTTACTTCAAGGATTGGGACGGAGCATTTTGTGCATGCGTTTGAAAGGAGGACAGGGCGGTTTGTCGCGAAGGTTGGACACCGTGGAGAGGATCCGAAAGCGTACACAGATTTCACTCCTTATTATAATGCGTACAACGACCTGTTGTATTTTGAGCGGATTCCCAATCAGCTGCAAAAGTATGATTGGCAAGGGAATTATCACGGGAGGGCTTTTGTTCCTGTTTGGCCGCGACGGCCGGCTTCTTACTTTTTTTGTGATTCGCTTGTGATAGGGTACCATGAGCCTTCTGTGTATGAACCTGTGGGGAGCAGGCTTTTGTCTGTCTTCGATGAGACGGGGGAAGTGAAGGATTCTGTACCTCGTCTTTCCGGTTTCCCGGTCAGGAAAGAGGAAGAGATAGCTTGTATAGGGAATTCACGTATCACTGATTGGGGCTGGCTTCATTATGCCATCTACAAGGACGGCAGTATTTCCTGCTTTTTGTCTAATGTTCGTCCGTTGTGGAAGTGTGGGGAATCTATTCGTCTGAAGGACGGTTTGAACGATACGATTTATACGTGGGAAAAAGGCATCGGGCTGTATCCGTCGTTTGTTTTTCATACAGGAAAGGAAGAGGAGGACTCTCAGGGAGGAAGTGTCCGGGATTCATGGGTGTTTGGCGTGTTTGAGGCCTCTGAGAAGATATTCTTCCAATACGTGAAGAATGCTTTCCGGGTTATACATCAGGAAAATGCGGCCACATTAAGTTTCTTGGAGGGGAAAAGCGCTTCGATAGAGGATTTTCCGTATGAAGTGTATAATGGAATGTATGACAAACAGACGGGTGTGACCCGTATGGCACTTTGGGGGGAAGGACTGGAGGATGACCTCGCGGGAGGTCCCTCGTGGGAAGTTCAGGGTACAAGTACACAGGAGGAGATTGTGGGCGTTTTGGAGGCAGGTGAGGTAGTCGGATGGCTGGAGGCGCATCCCGAAGCGAAGGACAATCCCCGGTTGGCGCCGCTGCTGAAGGTGAAGGAAGAGGATAATCCGGTGGTGGTGATTGTATCTGATAAGTGAGACATAGTAATGAGAAGTATTCCGTATTATGCTTATGTCGGAGTTTTATGCCGGGGACGACGAAGAGGAGAAGCCGTCGTTCAAGGGATTTGCTTTCCTCTTCACCTCCATCTTCCCAAAGGACAATTATCTGCGAAAAAGCGGATAGTGGTTGGTTAAAAGAAGTTATAAAACTGATAGTGAAAACTTTTTGCGCTGGAAAAGTTTTTAATTTTGCGCCTCTATGAGATAGATGAATATGGAAGAAGTATATATACTGAAAGCAATAGAGGCCGCCCTCCTGGCCGGCGCACAGATAAGGGAGGTGTATGACGACCCGGATGCCGACTTCCAGGTGGAAAGGAAGGCGGACAACTCGCCGTTGACCATTGCCGACCGCCGGGCGAATGAGGTCATCACCCGGATGCTGCAACAGACACCTTATCCGGTGCTGAGCGAGGAAGGGAAACAGCTTCCTTATGCGGAAAGAGCCGGATGGAAGGAACTGTGGATTGTCGACCCGCTGGACGGAACGAAGGAGTTCATCAAGCGCAACGGGGAATTCACTGTCAACATTGCCTGGGTGCGTGAAGGTGTGCCGGTGATGGGTGTCATCTATGTGCCGGTGAAGCATGACTTGTATTTTGCAGCCGAAGGCCTGGGGGCTTTCAAACTGGCGGATGTGACGGAGGCAGGTGCGTTGTCGTTGCAGGCATTGACGGAGCGTGCCGTGCGTTTGCCGGTGGAGGAGAAGCGGGACACGTTTGTGGTGGTAGCCTCGCGCTCGCACTGCACGCCGGAGACGGAAGCCTATATCGAACGGATGAGGCAGGAACATGCGCAGGTGGAGTTGCGCTCCAGTGGCAGTTCGCTGAAAATCTGCCTGGTAGCCGAGGGCAAGGCCGATGTCTATCCTCGCTTTGCTCCCACGATGGAGTGGGATACGGCGGCAGGACATGCCATTGTGCGTGCCGTCGGGGGAGAAATCTGGCAGGCGGACAGGCATGAACCCCTGCGATATAATAAGGAAGACCTGCTGAATCCGTGGTTCATCGTAAAAAATGAAGAACAGTGAATGAAGAATGATGAATTTCTCGTGCAAGAGAAAATGAGTAAGAATCGTGTGGTTCTTCATTCATCGTTCTTCATTCTTCATGAAAGTGGAGTTTATGAGTTTTGAGATTATCTTTGTATTGCTCGGCCTGATAGGGATGTTGGTGGCGCTTATTCTGGACAAGATGCGCCCGGGCATCGTGTTGCTGAGCCTTGTGGTACTGTTCATGGTGGCGGGTATCATCACGCCCAGACAGATGGTGGCCGGATTCAGCAACCGGGGCATGATTACGGTGGCGCTGCTGTTCCTGGTCAGCGAAGGTATCCGACAGAGCGGCGCGTTGAGTGCTGTGGTCAAGAAACTGTTGCCGGAGCGGGGTACTTCGGTCACCAAGGCGCAATTGCGCATCCTGCCCATCGTCAGTGCTTTTTCGGCTTTCCTGAACAATACGCCGGTGGTGGTCATCTTCGCCCCGATTCTGAAGAACTGGTCGAAGAAGGTGGGGTTGTCCTGCACGAAATTCCTGATTCCGTTGTCCTACGCCACGATACTGGGTGGCTTGTGTACCCTGATAGGCACGTCTACCAATCTGGTGGTGCACGGCATGATGATTGACAAGGGGATGGAAGGCTTGAAGATGTTCGACCTGGCCTACATCGGCATCCCCATCACGGTGGTGGGATTGGCTTTCATAATCCTGACTTCCAAGAAACTGCTTCCGGCCGAGCGTCCGGACAACTTCGAGGAAGAGGAGACGGATGCCGCCGAGGATACGGGGCGTCACGTGGTGGAAGTCGTATTGGCCTCCCGCTTCCCGGGTCTGAAGCGTAAGTTGAAGACGTTCGACTTCAAGCGTCGCTATGGTGCGGAGGTGAAGGAAATCCGCCAAAACGGACAGGTCATCACCGACAATCTGGGCGAAGTGCGTTTGCAGGAAGGTGACACGCTGGTGCTTCTTGCCGACGATGCCTTTACGAAGACCTGGGGAGACTCGTCCGTCTTCCTGATGATGACCAACGGGCAGGAAATCCCCTCCAATCCGGTGCCGGCATGGAAGAAGTGGACGGCTTTTGCCCTGCTCATCGTAATGATTGTGGGTGCCACCATCGGAGAACTTCCTTATTTCCAGGAACAATTCCCCAAGGTGAAGATGGACATGTTCTTCTTTGCCTCGGTGACGGCCGTGGTGATGGCCTGGCTGAAGATGTTTCCGCCCAAGAAATATACGAAGTATATCAGTTGGGACATCCTTATCACCATTGCCTGTGCCTTTGCCATCAGTGCGGCGATGGAAGAGTCGGGTTTGGCGGCCCTGATAGCGGATTTCATCAAGAATGTGTCCGGCTCGTTGGGTGCCTGGGGAGCTTTGGCGTTGCTTTATATCGTGACGCTTCTCATTACCGAACTGATTACGAACAATGCGGCGGCAGCCTTGGCCTTCCCCTTGGCGCTGGAGACGGCGGCCAAGTTCGGGGTAGATCCCATGCCGTTCTTTATAGCCATCTGTATTGCCGCTTCCGCGGGATTTGCCACGCCGATAGGCTACCAGACGAATCTGATTGTGCAGGGTGCGGGCAATTATAAGTTTACGGACTTCGTGAAAGTAGGCCTTCCGATGGACCTGATAGTGATGATTATCTCCGTAGGATTGATTCCGTTGATTTGGCCGTTTACACCTATTATATAGTATATGGAACATATTTATCCGATATTCGATAAGATGCTGGCACGGGCAGACAAGGAGAAGCTGCTGGGCCAGCGGGGCTTGATGATTTGGTTCACCGGGTTGAGCGGCTCGGGCAAGAGCACCATTGCCATTGCCTTGGAGCGCGAGTTGCACAAGCGGGGCATTCTCTGCCGTATCCTGGACGGGGACAATATCCGGAGCGGCATTAACAACAACCTGGGCTTCACGGAGGCCGACCGTGTGGAGAATATCCGTCGCATCGCCGAAGTGGCCAAGCTATTCGTGGATACGGGCATCGTCACGCTGGCGGCGTTCATCAGTCCCAGCAATGACATCCGCGAGATGGCGGCCCGCATCATCGGGAAAGACGATTTCCTGGAGGTCTATGTCAGCACTCCCTTGGCGGAGTGTGAACGTCGCGATGTGAAGGGGCTGTATGCCAAGGCACGTCGGGGCGAGATAAAGAATTTCACGGGTATTTCCGCTCCCTTTGAGGCGCCTGCCCATCCGGCCCTGACCTTGGACACATCCGTGCTCAGCGTGGAGGAGTCGGTACATAAGTTGCTGGAATTGGTATTGCCAAAGATAAAAGAATAAATTTGCAATGGAAGAATATAAACTGAGCCACCTGAAAGAACTCGAAGCAGAGTCCATACACATCATCCGCGAGGTGGCCGCGGAGTTTGAGAATCCAGTGATGCTCTATAGCATCGGAAAAGACTCGTCCGTGATGGTACGCCTGGCCGAGAAAGCTTTCTATCCGGGCAAGGTGCCTTTTCCCTTGATGCACATCGACTCGAAGTGGAAGTTCAAGGAGATGATACAGTTTCGCGACGAGTATGCCAAAAAATTCGGTTGGAATCTGATTGTGGAGAGCAACATGGAGGCTTTTCGTGCCGGTGTGGGACCCTTTACCCACGGCAGCAAGGTACATACCGACCTGATGAAGACCCAGGCCTTGCTGCATGCACTGGACAAGTATAAGTTTGATGCGGCCTTTGGCGGGGCGCGCCGTGACGAGGAAAAGTCCCGTGCCAAGGAGCGTATCTTTTCTTTCCGCGACCGTTTTCATCAGTGGGATCCCAAGAACCAGCGTCCTGAACTGTGGGATATTTATAACGCCCGCGTCCACAAGGGCGAGAGCATTCGTGTATTCCCGTTGAGTAACTGGACGGAGCTGGATATCTGGCAATACATCCGTCTGGAGAATATCCCCATCGTCCCTCTTTACTTCGCCAAAGAGCGTCCGGTGGTGGAGATTGACGGCAACCTCATCATGCCGGACGATGACCGCCTGCCCGAACAGTACCGCGACAAGATCCAGATGAAGAAAATCCGTTTCCGCACCTTGGGTTGCTGGCCTTTGACGGGTGCCATCGAGAGCGAGGCGGATACCATCGAGAAGATTGTGGAGGAGATGATGACCACCACCAAGAGCGAGCGCACCACGCGTGTCATAGACTTCGACCAGGAGGCCAGCATGGAGCAGAAGAAGCGCGAGGGATACTTCTAATTACATGAAGAATGAAGAATGAAGAATTAAGAATGAAGAATTATGGGAAGCGATAAAGATAAATTAGATATAAAGACCTTCTTGGATAATGACGAAAAGAAGGATTTATTGCGTTTCTTGACTGCGGGAAGCGTGGATGACGGCAAGTCTACGTTGATAGGGCGCTTGTTGTTCGATAGCAAGAAGATATACGAGGATCAGCTGGATGCCCTTGAGCGGGATAGCAAGCGCGTGGGCAATGCGGGCGACCATATAGACTATGCCCTCCTGTTGGACGGCTTGAAGGCCGAGCGTGAGCAGGGCATCACCATCGATGTGGCCTATCGCTATTTCTCGACCAACAAGCGCAAGTTCATCATTGCCGACACGCCGGGACATGAGCAATATACACGCAACATGATAACCGGTGGCTCCACGGCCAATTTGGCTATCATCCTGGTGGATGCAAGATTGGGTGTCATCACGCAGACGCGGCGACATACGTTCCTGGTCTCCTTGCTGGGCATCAAGCACGTGGTGCTGGCCGTGAACAAAATGGACTTGGTGGATTTCTCCGAAGAGCGTTTCAGTGAGATTGTAGGCGAGTATAAGAAGTTTATTGAGCCGTTGGGCATCCCCGACGTGACCTGCATCCCGCTGTCTGCCCTCGATGGCGACAATGTGGTGGAGAAGTCCGCCCGTACGCCGTGGTATGCAGGGCCGGCTTTGCTGGACTTCCTGGAAACGGTGCATATAGGCAATGACCATAACTTGCAGGATTTCCGTTTCCCCGTGCAATATGTACTGCGTCCCAACTTGAATTTCCGTGGCTTCTGCGGCAAAGTCGCTTCGGGCGTGGTGCGCAAAGGTGATGAGGTGGTGGCCCTGCCATCCGGCAAAAAGTCGCACATCAAGAGCATCGTCACCTATGATGGGGAGTTGGATTATGCTTTCCCCCCTCAATCCGTTACCTTGACCTTGGAGGACGAGATAGACGTGTCGCGCGGAGAGATGCTGGTGCATCCGGATAATCTGCCCACGATAGGCCGCAACTTCGAGGCGATGCTGGTATGGATGGACGAGGAGCCGATGGACTTCCGCAAGTCGTTCTTCATCAAGCAGACTACTCACACCAGCCGTTCACACGTGGACAGCATCAAGTATAAGGTTGATGTCAATACGATGGAGCATCTTTCGCTGGAAAACGGCAAGCTGACCCGGGAAACCCTGCCCATGCAGCTCAACCAGATTGCCCGTGTGGTGATGACCACTGCGCAGGAAATGTTCTTCGACTCCTACCGGCAGAACAAGGCCACGGGTGCCTTTATCCTGATAGACCCCATTACCAACAATACCAGTGCCGTGGGCATGATTATCGGTCCGGTGCCTGAAGAGGAGATGCATGCCGATGCGGGATTGCCTGTGCTCGACCTGCAAAAATTGGGCATCGCTCCCGAACACTACGAAGCCATTGACCGCGCGGTAAAGGAACTGAGCCGTCAAGGGCTGGAGATTGTGGTGAAGCGGTAAATGATAATTTATCGGTGATGGCACGCAGATGACACGGATGAAGCAGATTTACGCAGATTCATTAATCATGGATGCACTCTGTATCTGTCATGTCGAGCTTGTCGAGACATCTCACGTGGCGCATGAAA
>DWZE01000082.1 GCA_019118325.1 Candidatus Bacteroides intestinavium | reverse complement strand
CGAGACTTCCGGTGTTGAGCATCAGGTCATAGCGGTGCGGGTCTCCCCATTTCTCGCCGGTATAGTATTCGTAGTGGGCGATGCGGTTGCGGTTGACGCGGGCAATCTCGGCACGTGCCTTGTCTGCCGGTATGCCGTACTCCGTGGTGCATCGTTGGTAAGCACTCTCCCGGTCGGAATAGCAGAAAACCTTGATGAGGCTGGGAGCGTCTTGCAGGATGTAGTCTGCACAACGTCCCACGATGATGCAAGGCTCCTTGGCTGCTTGCTCGCGGATGATGTTGCTCTCTGCCAGGAATAACACGTCGTCCGGCGACAGGCTCTGTTGGCGGGAGGATTCGTTGCCGTCCGTCAGGATGCACTTCAGCCAGAAGGAGGGGATGGATTGCTCGTTGCTACGGATGTAGGCTTCATCGATGCCGCTCTTCTGGGCAGCCAGATGGATGAATTCCTTGTCATAGAGGCGGATGCCCAATCGCTTGGCCAGCATCTCGCCTAGCAGGTGTCCGCGATTGAGGACGATGGTCCATTGGCCCATGGTGAGCGGGGTGAACATACTGGCCACGTAGGTGACGCTGGTGATGGGCGAGGTGCCCAAAGCCGCCTTGGTGATGTAGGCGATGCCCATGGCATTGACAAACAGGGCAATGGCGAAGAGTATATAACGCCTGAAAAGATATTTGTTCAGCATACTTAGGAATTTAATCAGTCTGCACTTTCGTCAAAGCGCGTGCAAAGTTAATCAAATTTTGGCTAAGTTGTTCCGGATATCTTTGCCCATGGCCGGAGATATCTCCGCGCTTGTCCGGAGATATCGCGGCTCGTGTCCGGGGATATGGCTGTCTGTAAGGGAGGGAATATGAGTCACGTAAACAGGCTCTTGAAGACTGTAAACAGGCACTTGGGGCTTCTAAACAGGCATTTGGCAAGTTTCATGAACGGCTTTACAAAAACAGGAGGGTGTGCCAATCGTCAATCGTGGCACACCCGACCGCTGCTGGTGTGCGAAGATGTGGAAAACGTTTATTCCGGCTTCTTGTCCAGCGCTTCGAAACAGGAGTTCTTGCTGATGAATTCCGGCACGATGTCCTTCATGATGGCCACTATCTTCATCGGGTCATAGGTGTAGCTGGTGTCTATCAGCTTCTGGATGCGTTCCTTCACTTCGTCATAATCGTATTCTCGGACGGTGGCGATCATGATTTTCTCATGATAGGTGGGTTTGGTCAGTTCCTTCACGTTCAGCAATTCCTCGTACAGCTTTTCTCCATGGCGCAGGCCGGTAAATTCTATCTTCACATCCGTACGTCCGGACAGGCTGATCATGCGGCGTGCCAGGTCGACGATTCTCACCGGCTTGCCCATGTCGAAGATGTATATTTCGCCTCCGTTGCCCATGCTTCCGGCTTCCAGTACCAGGCGGCAGGCTTCGGGGATGGTCATGAAGTAGCGGATGATGTCCGGATGAGTGACGGTGACAGGACCTCCGCGCTGTATCTGGTCGCGGAAGCGTGGAATCACCGATCCGTTGGAACCCAACACGTTGCCGAAACGGGTGGTGATGAACTGCGTGCTTTTGCCTCCCTCTTTCTGCAATTTTTTGGCCAGAGACTGTACGTAGATTTCGCAGATACGCTTGGAACATCCCATGACGTTGGTCGGATTCACGGCTTTGTCCGTAGAAATCATTACGAACTTTTCCGCTCCGTATTTCACGGCCAAGTCTGCTATCGTGCGTGTGCCATAGACATTCACCTGAATGGATTCGGATACATTGTCCTCCATCATGGGCACATGTTTGTAGGCGGCGGCATGGAAGATATATTGCGGACGGTACTTCCGGAAGATGTATTCCATGCGGCTGGGATTGGAGATGTCGGCTATGATGGTTTCCGCATTGATGTCGCGCCAGCGGTCCTGCAATTCCAGGCGGATGTCGTGCAGGGGCGTTTCAGCCTGGTCCACCAAGATAAGCTGATACGGATTGAACGAGGCGACCTGGCGCATGATTTCGCTTCCGATAGAGCCGGCGGCACCGGTAATCATCACCCGTTTTCCCTCCAGGTGGGATGCTACCTTGTGCATGTCTATCTCGATGGGGGCACGGGGCAGCAGGTCTTCTATCTGTATCTCTTTCAGCTGGGTACGGTTCAGGGTCTGTCCGTTCCATTCGCTGAGGGGAGGAGCGGTCATCAACTTGATGTTATTGGCCAGCAGTCGGTCGGCGATGTCTGATGTTTTCAGTTCCTCCATCTTGGCGGGCGAGATGATGACGGTATGGATATCCCGTTCTATCAGGTTGCCAATCAAGGTCTCATCATTGGGATACACCCGCACGCCCATCATGACTTTCCCCACCAGTTCGGGTTCGTCTGCAATAAATCCGCGCAGGCGGTAGTGGTTGCGCAGGTTTACGCGGAGTGCTTTGGCAATGTTCACTCCCGCTTCTTTGGCGCCATAAATAAATACGTTGTCACAATGGGAGCCGTCAAAGTTCAGCACCTCGAAGAAGGTCTTGACCACGACACGCGAGCAGGACATCATGGCAAAACTGATGATGTAGGACATCAGCAACACGCTGGTGGGAGCCAGGCCGAGGTGCAGGAAATTCTCGGTCAGGTTGGTGGCGATGATAAGCACCGTATAGGATACGGTCAGTGCCACGAAGATGCGCAAGATGTCGACAAACGATGAAAAGCGAAGTACGTTGGAATAAGTGCGGAAAATCCGGAAAGACAAGAGGTTGACGATGACCGTCCACAAGATGGTCTTGTCAAGAGGCTGGTAATCCAAAAAGATACTCTTGAAATCATAGCGCAGCACAAAAGCCAGCAAAGTCGAAATGACGATGATGAACACGTCAATCAACAAGATAGTCCATATCGGCAATACCTTAGCGGAAAGGTACCGATGAAATACTTTTCTTTTCATTGTGTATGACAAAATATGTTTTAGGCAGGGGCAAAGATACGGCTATTTTGTGGAACGGGAAAAGAAAAGCTGTAAAAAAAAGCGCGTACGCCATGTATGAAGTGGAGTACGCGCCTGTCGGACTTATGCACAATGGCTTGCGCTTACATCAGATTACTAGCCAGTTCGCTCAATTCACTGCGCTCGCCTTTCACCAGGTTGACATGCGCGAAGAGATTCTGGTCCCTCATGCGGTCAATCATATAGACCAGTCCGTTGGATTGGCTGTCCAGGTAGGGCTGGTCAATCTGCTGGATATCGCCGGTGAACACCATCTTGGTACCTTCGCCGGCACGGGTGATGATGGTCTTGATTTCATGCGGGGTCAGGTTCTGGGCTTCGTCAATGATGCAGTAGGTTTCGCTCAGGCTTCGTCCGCGGATGAAGGCCAGGGCCTCGATGACCAACTGTCCGCTCTTCTGCATGTCGTCCAGCCGTTTCAGTTCGGTGGAGGTGGGCGAGAACTGATGCTTGATAACGTTCAGGTTGTCGAAGAGGGGCTGCATGTAGGGGGCTACTTTTTCCTGTGCGTCGCCGGGCAGGAAGCCGATGTCCTTGTTGGACAAGGCCACGATGGGGCGTGCCAGCAGGATTTGTTTGTAGTCGCTCATCTGCCCCAGGGCAGCGGCTAGGGCCAGCAGGGTCTTTCCGGTGCCGGCCTTGCCTGTCAGGGCCACCAGCTTGACGTGGGGGTCGTTCAGTATTTCGAAGGCGAAACTCTGTTCGGCATTTCGAGGCTCGATGCCGTAGTTCCGGTTCTTGTTCACCCGTTTCACCACGTGGCCGAAAGGATTGTAACGGGCCAGTACACTGTTGCGGTCGCTTTTCAGGATGAAACATTCGTTGGGGTGTATGACCTCTTTAAGGTCGAACTCGTTGATGTCGATGCCTTCCCGCGATGAGTAGATGCGGTCTATCAAGGCCGGATCAATGCCTTCGAATACCTCATTGGACTTTTCGAAGATATCCACGTTTGTCACTTTGTCATTGATGTAGTCCTCGCACAGCAGGCCGATGGAGCGGGCTTTCATGCGCAGGTTGACGTCCTTGGTGACCAGGATGGATTTCATGTCCGGGTATTTGCGTGTCAGCCAGTCGGTTACGGCCAGGATGCGGTGGTCGGGGATATGCTCGGGGAAGGAATCATAGACACGGGGGGCTTCAATCTGTCCGGTGATGACGAAGAGGCGCCCCAATCCTTCGCCCAGCTTGGCACCCTTCGTGAAGAGATTGTCATCGGTGATCAAGTCCAGTTCGCGGACAAATTCCCGGGCATTGTAATTGATTTGCTCATTGCCTTTCTTGAACTTGTCCAGTTCTTCCAGCACCACGATGGGCAGGTAGATGTCGTTTTCCTGAAAGTTTTTCAGGCACTTGTAGTCGTGAAGGATCACGTTCGTGTCAATCACAAAATTTTTCTTGGCTCCCATATTCGTTAGATTTAAATAGTTAATACTATATTTGCCGTCTCTAAAGATAAACAATTTGCGGGACAAAAAGGATTGCTGTCTCGGTTAAATATTCCAAAAGATGAATTATAAAGACACATTAGATTACTTATACAACAGTGCTCCCCTGTTTCAGCAGATAGGTGCGGGCGCTTATAAGGAAGGATTGGAAAATACTTGGGCTTTGGACGAGCATTTCGGGCACCCGCATCGCTCATTCCGGAGTATTCATATCGCGGGAACCAATGGGAAAGGTTCCTGTTCGCACACGTTGGCGGCCATCTTGCAGGAAGCCGGTTATAAGGTAGGGCTATACACTTCTCCTCATCTGATAGACTTCCGGGAACGCATCCGGGTCAACGGACAACCGGTACCGGAGGCGTATGTCATCCGTTTCGTGGAGGAAGAGCGGGCTTTCTTCGAGCCACTGCATCCGTCTTTCTTCGAGCTGACCACCGCAATGGCTTTCCGTTACTTTGCCGAGGAGAAGGTAGACGTGGCCGTGGTGGAGGTCGGACTGGGCGGACGGCTGGACTGCACCAATATCATCCGGCCCGATTTGTGCATCATCACTAACATCAGCTTGGACCACGTGCAGTTTCTGGGGGATACCTTGGAGAAAATTGCCGGCGAGAAAGCCGGTATCATCAAGCCTGGTATTCCCGTGGTGATTGGGGAAACGACCCCGGAAACACGCCCCGTTTTCCAAAAGAAAGCGGAAGAGGTAGGGGCGCCCATCCACTTTGCGGAAGAGGAGGTGAAGGAGGTGCATCCCGATTGGGAGTACGAGTTGAAGGGCTTGTATCAGGAGAAAAACCGCAGGACCTTATGGGCCGCCTTGCCGCTGTTGCAAGAGGGTGGCTATCAGATTTCTGAATCGGACATTCAAGCCGGCTTTGCCCATGTGGTGGAATTGACAGGACTGATGGGACGTTGGCAGAAGTTGCAGGAACATCCCACGGTGGTTTGTGACACGGGCCACAACGTAGGAGGCATTCAATACATAGCCGAGCAACTGCGCAGGCAAGTTTTCCGGCGATTACATATTGTTATCGGGATGGTGAACGACAAGGATGTGCGTGGCGTGTTGGCTTTGCTGCCCCGTGAGGCAACTTATTATTTTACACAGGCCAGTGTGAAACGTGCCTTGCCGGCCGTACAATTGGCCCGCCTTGCTGCCGAGGCCGGATTGCAGGGAACGTGCTACCCGGATGTGCCTTCGGCCGTACGGGCTGCTCAAAAAGAAAGCCTCCCCGAAGACTTTATCTTCGTAGGAGGCAGTTCTTTCATCGTGGCCGACCTCTTAGCGAACCGCGATACACTCGATTTCCACTAAGGCGTCCTTGGGCAAAGCCTTCACGGCCACGGCCGAACGGGCGGGGCAGGCACCTTCGAAGTAGGTGGCATACACCTTGTTCATGTCGCCGAAGAAAGACATGTCTGCCAGGAAGACGGTTGTCTTCACAATGTGGTTCATCGTGAGACCGGCCTCTTCCAGGATGTGTTTCACGTTTTCCAGGGACTGGCGTGCCTGTGCCTCGGCACCTTCGGCCATTTGGCCGGTGGCAGCGTCGATAGGCAACTGGCCGGATACGAATACCATTCCTGCGGCCTCAATGGCCTGGCTGTAGGGACCGATAGCCCCGGGAGCCTTGATACTGTTGATAGCTTGCTTCATACTTTATTGAATACTTAAGTTGTTGTGTATATGGTCTTTGTCTTTAATGGGAAAAAGGACCAAGAATCATTTGCAGTGTTTCTCGATGAGGGCATCCACGTTCGGGTCTCCCAATTCTTTTGCCTTGGCAAAGCTTTCGCAGGCTTCGTCCTTTTTCTGGAGTTGAATGTAGGCTTGCCCCATCAGGCGATAGGCCTCAGCATATTCAGGTTCAATCTTTAATGCTTCCTGCAGGATACGTATTGCCTCCTCGCTACGTCCCACGCGGATATTGACAACGGCCAGTTCGGCGCGGTAGAGCAATTCGTCAGGAGCCAGTTCGATGGCCTTGGCCAAATCGTCCAAGGCGCGTTGGTATTGACGGGCTTGCATGGCGGCTTGTTCGCGATAATAATAGAAGGCGGCATTCACGTTGCCGTTCATGGCTTTGTAGTAGGCATCATAATCTAACATGGCCTTTCGAGCTTGGTTGGCATTTAGCAGGGCCTGGGCTCTGGCCAGCAGGTAAGGGCCGGTTGTGTTCGTATAGGGTTGCGGGCACAAGGCTATGCAGCTGTCCATCAAGGCCAATACTTCTGTCGCAGGTGCCTTCATCATCTCTTTGGTCTGTGCGGCGCTGAAGTAGGAAGTGGGCGATGCCATGTCTGAGTGATTGACTTGCTCATAGGCAGCCAGGGCACCCGGATAGTCTTGTTTGGCGAAGAGAATATCCCCTTTCAGTTGTACATAGACGGGAAGGGCTTGTAAGTCGATGGCCTGCTGGATTTCTTCCAGTGCCTTGTCAAAGCTCCAGTCTTCGTTGGGAGTGGCTGGATTGGTCAGCATATAGTTGTATATCAGTTTAGCCCGGTCGAAACGTACGGCCTCTTCCTGGCTGGCGACTTTCAAAGCTTGGTCCATATCGGCAGCCACTTGTTTCAAGGTAGCTTCGTCTTGCGAGGTGGACAACAATTGAGTGGCTCGTCGGATGTAACCATCGGTGCTGTTTGGGTATTGTTCGATGTAGTCATTGAGCACCTCCATGTATTTCTCCGGAGTGAGTTGGGTAGAAGCCATGTAAAGGAATATCAAGGCTTGTTCTTCCGTGTCAGGCAGAGCTTTCTTGATACCGATGTTCGTCAGGGTTTCATCGTTGTAGGACAAGGCGGATATCTTTTGATCCATGGCGTAACGGACATCCACAGCATAGCAAATGGTAGCCGTGTCTTGTCCGGATGATTTTTGGGCCAAGCCGAATACGGCACCTTCCGCATCGGTCAATGGGCAACTGATCATTTTGTCCTTCAATGGCAACTCCAGCGTATAGTAGAGATAATTTCCTTCTGCTTTGTCTGCCGATTTTAGGTGGCCTGTCGTGCAGGTGCGTCCTTTTTGGGTGGAATAGGGCAGGAGATACACCAATGTTCCGGCAGCCGGTTGGCGGGTGGCGATGGGAAGGGCTGTGACTTTTTTCTCAATGCCGACGCGGAATTTCACCACGTCATACATATCATCCGCTCCCATGATGTTTAGGACGGGCATTTGCCGGCCTTCATTGTCAATGATGACAGCCCGTTGGGCTCCCTTGAACAGGGTATAGTCGGACAGTGCCACTCCGTCTTCGGTGACGAAGAATCCGTTGCCTGTGTTCAGTATTTGGTCGTTCTTGTCATAAGTTACGACGGAGAATACGGCATGCTTGGCTTTTTCGACCCATTTGGGGGCCTGCGCCATGGTCCACTGGGCCAGCAGGCAAAGGGACATGGCTAAAATCATTTTCATTTTCCTCATATTCTATTCAGTCATTCGTTGTTTTACAGCTTCATATATCAGGATGCCCGCAGCTACGGACACATTGAGCGATTCGATGGTACCCAGCATCGGAATCCGCACCCACTCGTCACATAGGGCGAGGTTATCGTAGGAAACGCCTTTGTCTTCCGCTCCCATGATGATGCACAGGGGACCCGTGTAGTCGGCCTTGGTATAGTCATAATCTCCTTTCTCGGTGGCTGCGATGAGGCGGAAACCACATTCTTTCAGGTAGTGCAGGGTGTTCGTCAGGTTCTGCTCCCGACAAACCGGCAACTTGTGTAGGGCGCCGGCCGATGTCTTGACGGCATCGGCATTGACGGATACACTGTTGGTGGAGGGAATGAGGACGGCATCGACAGCGGCACATTCGCAGGTACGGGCGATGGCACCGAAATTGCGTACGTCTGTAATGCCGTCCAGGGCCAGGAAGAATGGATTCTTGCCTTCTTCGAAGAGGGAAGGCACGAGGTTTTCCGCTTGTTGGTAAGTGACTGCGGACATGAATGCGATGGCTCCTTGGTGGTTCTTGCGCGTGATGCGGTTCAAGCGTTCGATGGGCACGCGCTGTACCGGAATCCCGGTGCCTTTGAGGGCCGCAAATAATTCCTTGGCAAGCTCTCCTTGCAAGTCTTTCTTCACCAGGATTTTGTCTATGTCTTTCCCGGCTTCCAACGCTTCCAGAATGGCCCGGAGACCGAATATCATTTCATTTTTCTCTATCATAATCCGTTATATATAATAATGTGTAATAACTTGCCGGCTATCTTGTCGTGAGATAGCCTCGTATCTCATCGTGAGATAGCCCCGTATCTCATCATGAGATAGCCTCGTATCTCGTCTTCAGCAAAGCCCGTGCGTTGTTGAGGGCAGCTTCCGTCAGGGTGGCTCCACTCAGCATGTGGGCGATTTCCTCCACCCGTTCTTCGTCCGTCAGCCTGCGGATATGGCTGTTCGTTTCCGTTTCATTGTCTTTCTTGTAAACTTTATAATGTGCGCGTCCTCGAGAGGCAATTTGAGGCAGGTGCGTGATGCTGATGACCTGTCGGTCGTTGTTTGCCATTTCCTGCATGATGTCTGCCATGCGGTCGGCAATCTCTCCCGACACGCCCGTGTCTATTTCGTCAAAGACGATGGTGGGCAGTTTTACCGCTCCGGCTATCATGGCTTTTACCGAAAGCATGACGCGGGCTATCTCTCCGCCCGATGCCACCGACGAAATGTTCTGCAGGGTGCCGTTCTTGTTGGCCGAGAACAGGAATGTGACGGTGTCCATGCCGTGGAGACCCGGTTCTTTCCGCTCTCCCATGTCTACGACAAAGCGCACGTTGGGCATGCCGAGTGGCACCAGACGGGCGGCCATTTGGCGTTCTACCTCGCGTGCGGCTTCCCGACGGGCCTCTGTCAGGCCGGCAGCTTGCCGGCGCACTTCGCTTTGTAGTTCCCCGCAACGTTTTTTTAGCGTTTCTATTTCCTCGTCGGATGAGGAAATGGAAGCCAGACGGGTTGCATAGTCATCGCGCAGTGCCATTAATTCGTCCACTGTGTCCATCCGGTGTTTTTGTTGCAGGGAGTATATCAGGTTGAGGCGTTCGTTCACTTCGTCCAGTCGGGTGGGATTGAACTCTACCTGCTCTTCCCGGTCGGATACTTCATCGGCTATGTCTTTCAGTTCGATGTAGGAACTTTCCAAGCGATTGGCCCATTCCTCGGCTGCAGGATAGACGGCTTGTAGTTCGGCTATGACGTTGCAACACTCCTTCAGGTTGGAGAGCAGTCCTCCCTCTTCGTTATTGAAGAGTTGGTCGGTGCGATACAGGCTGGCTTTGATGTCTTCGGCGTGGCTGAGGGTTTCGGCTTCTTGCTCCAGTTCTTCTTGTTCGCCTTTGGTCAGGTGGGCTTCTTCCAACTGCTCCCATTGAAAACGTATGTAGTCCTCGTCGGCCTTGTCCCGGGCTGCACGTTCCAATAGTCTGTCTAGGTCGTTTTGTGCCTGTTTCCATTGTTTATAGGCAGCTTGGTAGGCCGAGAGGGCCGGTTCGTCATGGGCTAAGAGGTCGAGCACGTTCAGTTGGAAACCTTCCTTGTTCAGCAGCAGGTTCTGATGCTGCGAGTGGATATCGATTAATTGTTCTCCCAGCTCCTTCATCTGTGCCAGCTGTGCCGGGGTATCGTTGATGAAAGCGCGGCTTTTGCCCGAAGCATAAAGTTCGCGGCGCAGGATGCACTCGTCCTCGTAATCCAGTTCGTTTTCCTCGAAGAAAGGTTGCATGTGATAATTGGATATGTCGAATCGGGCCTCGATGATGCACTTGGTGGCTCCCGTGCGGATGGACTTCACGTCTGCGCGTTGACCCAGCAAGAGACCTATAGCACCGAGGATGATGGATTTTCCCGCTCCGGTTTCGCCCGTGATGACGGAAAATCCTTGCTCGAAGCTGATGTCCAGTTTCTCTATCAGGGCATAGTTCTGTATGTAAAGCGAACGCAACATGGCTGACTGTTTGAATTTATTTTTGTAGGATCTTGGCCAAATGGTTCACGATGTCCACGGCTACTTCTGTCTTGGTTTTCAGCGGATAGTCCGTCCTCCCGTCGGGGGCGATGATGCTGACCTTGTTCGTGTCATACTTGAATCCGGCACCCGCATCGTTGAGGGAATTCAGTACGATGAAATCCAGGTTCTTGCGCGCCAGCTTGTTTTCGGCATTCTGAACTTCGTCCGCTGTCTCGAGTGCGAAGCCTACCAGGATTTTCTTTCGGTCCGACTGCTTTTTCATCTCGCCCAGTTGGGCGGCAATGTCTTGGGTCGGCTTAAGGGAGAGGGTCAGGGCGCCGGTCTGCTCGCGTTTCATCTTTTCCTTTTCCACGTGTTCGGGCGTATAGTCGGCCACGGCGGCACAAAGGATGGCGGCGTCTGCCTCGGCGAAGGCGGATGTCGCGGCTTCATACATTTCGGAGGCCGATTCTACGTCAAGACGCCGATGTATGGGGTAGTGGGGAGAACATTGTATGGGGCCGCATACCAAAATGACTTTGGCTCCCCGGGAAGCACATTCGTCGGCAAGGGCGATTCCCATTTTTCCCGTCGAATAGTTTCCGATGAAGCGGACCGGGTCTATCTTTTCGTAGGTAGGACCGGTGGTAATCAGGATGGTCTGTCCTTTCAGGTCCCCGTCCCGGTTTGCGAAGAACTGCTCCAGATGCAGGATGATGTTTTCCGGTTCCTCCATGCGTCCTTTGCCTACCAGGTGGCTGGCCAGTTCGCCGGAAGCAGGTTCGATGATGTGGTTGCCATACGAACGGAGTGTGTCCAGATTGGTCTGGGTAGAGGGATGGGCATACATGTCCAAGTCCATGGCAGGAGCTATGAAAACGGGAGCCTTCATGGAGAGGTACGTGGTGACAAGCATGTTGTCCGCCACCCCATGCGCCATCTTGCCAATGGTGGAGGCAGTAGCTGGGGCGATGAGCATGGCGTCTGCCCATAGTCCCAGGTCCACATGGCTGTGCCACGTGCCGTCCCGTTGGGCGAAGAATTCGCTGATGACGGGCTTGCTGGTCAGCGCGGAGAGGGTGATGGGGGTGATGAACTCCTTTCCCGCGGGGGTGATGACGACTTGCACTTCTGCTCCGCGTTTCACCAGTCCGCGGATGAGGACGCAAGCCTTGTAGGCGGCTATGCTTCCCGTGATGCCCAGTACGATTTTTTTTCCTTTCAGTACGTTTGTCATGATGGCGGATTAACGTAGGGTCAGTTCGCGCAGGCGAATCTTAGTGAGCATTGCTTTTGTGTTCAGGGTGAAATCACTGTTCAGTATCCAGCTGTAGTAGCCGGGATCCTTCTTCAGCACTTCGGCCACGGGCGTGCCTTTGTATTTGCCGAAATTGAACACCTCTACGCCCGCATCGTTGTAGACCATGCGTCCGGCAAAATCCACGTTGCGGTTGAAACTGGAGTATTCGGAGAGGTAGGCGACGTCGTTCTTCAGTTCGGGATAGCGGTCCAGTTGGGCCATCAGTACCTCATAGGTGGCACGGGTGTCGCCTTCGGCGCTATGCGCGTCCTCCAGGTTCTTGCCGCAATAGAATTTGTAGGCGGCGGAGAGCGTGCGTTGTTCCATCTTGTGGAAGATGACCTGCACGTCTATGAACTTGTGGCGTGCCAAGTCGATGTCCACTCCCGCACGCAGGAATTCCTCGGCCAGGACCGGAATGTCGAAACGGTTGGAATTGAATCCGGCCAGGTCGCATCCCTCGATGTCGCGGGCGATGTTGCGGGCTACTTCCTTGAAGGTAGGGCAGTCCTTCACGTCTTCGTCGTGGATGCCATGTACGGCCGTGGCTTCTTCGGGAATATGCATACCGGGATTGATGCGCATGGTCTTGGCCTCTTCGTTGCCGTTGGGATAAACTTTCAGGTAACAGATTTCCACGATGCGGTCTGAATTTATATTGGTTCCGGTGGTTTCCAAATCGAAGAAGACCAGCGGGTTCTTTAAGTTCAGTTTCATGTTACTTCGCTTTTTTGTATGAGATTAGTCGTTCAGCATCATAGGCATGAGCAGCATCAGCAGGTCTTCGTCTTCTTCCTGTTCCACCGGAGTGATGACTCCAGCACGCGACGGGTCGGCCAATTCGATGAGTACGTCGTCGGATGGAATATTGTTCAGGATGTCGATGAGGAAAGAAGACTTGAAACCGATTTCCATAGGGGTACCGGCGTATTGGCAAGTCAGGGTTTCCTTGGCGGAAGTAGAGAAGTCTATGTCCTGTGCGTTGATGACCATGCTGTCTGCGCTCATGCAGAGCTTGACAAGGCTGCTGGCTTGTGATGAGAAGATGGATACACGGCGCAGGGCCCCCAGGAGTTGCAGGCGGTCTATGGTGATTTTGTTCGGGTTGTTGGCGGGAATCACCGAATTGTAGTTAGGATAGCGTCCTTCAATCAAGCGGCACACCATGCGGTAATTGTCGAGGGTGAAAACTGCGTTGCGTTCATCGAATTCGATGCTGACCAGTCCTTCTTCTTTGGGCAGAAGGTTCTTTATCAGTATGGCGGGTTTTTTAGGTAGGATGAAAGCAGCCCGTTCGTTGCCATGTGCGGACATCGTCTTGCTTCGTACCAGTTTGTGGCCATCCGAGGCTACCATTGTGAGGCTTTCGGTCGTGATGTCGAAGTAGATGCCGTTCATGACAGGGCGCAATTCGTCATCGGCCGTGGCGAAAATGGCGCGGTTGATGCCGTTCAAGAGCACCTGTGCGTCTATATCCATGCGGACTGCATTTTCACCCAATGTGACCGGCGTGGGAAATTCATTTGCGTTTTGTCCTACGAGGCTATATTGGCCGTTCTGATACAAGACGGTCATTTCCAGTGATTGCAGGTCTATATCGAAAGTCAGCGGCTGTTCGGGAATCTCCTTCAAGGCGTCCAGCAAGGTGCGCGCGGTGATGGCAAAACGTCCGTCGGCATTGCTTTCCACGACTTCAAGGGTGGTTGTCATCGTGGTTTCGCTATCAGATACGGTGACGGTCAGCATACCGTCTCTCAATTCAAAAAGAAAACAGTCCAGAATGGGTAGTGCATTCTTGGAATTTATCACGCGGCTGATACCCTGCAGGTGGGTGGAAAGCGTTGTGCTTGAAACGATGAATCTCATACTATATGTTTTTATGTAGTTTCTGTTTATCTGTTTTTTTGATGTAGTCTTATGTATTTGTTCGGACGGACAAAGTTAGAAAAAGAATTGCCGATGGCAAAGAAATCCGATGAAAAAACTGCCTTTTATGTGACTGTTATGCCTAAAAAATCGTAACTTCGCCGCGTCAACAAAAAAGAGAACAATGGAATTCATAGGAAAAATCATTGCCGTGCTTCCCGAGAAAGGGGGAGTATCGAGCAGAACAGGTAATGAGTGGAAGGCTCAGGAGTATGTCATCGAGGACAGTGCAAGTGGACAATATCCCCGCCGGATGTGTTTCGAGGTGTTTGGGGCTGACCGGATTGCACAATTTAATATACAGATGGGGCAGGAATTGAAAGTGTCTTTCGACATTGACGCCAACCAGTGGCAGGACCGTTGGTTCAACCGCATCCGTGCCTGGAAGGTGGAACCTGCAGTACAGTCGCAGGCGGCTGCACCCATGCAGGCCGGAGCTCCCGTACCGCCTCCTATGGCTGCACCTGCACCCGATTTCTTGGCAGGCGACGCCAAAGACGACCTGCCATTCTGAGGCAGATGTCCCTTCTTTTCTGACGGGACGGGCAGATGCCTTTCCGTCCGCAAGCCCGGATATCTCTGTCCGCGAGCCCTGATATCTCCGCCCTCGGGCGTGGATATCTTCGTCCGCAGGCGGGGATATCGGCGTGTTTGCGGGCAGGAAGGCCTCTCTTTTTTTTGTATGCAGGGGGTCATTCTTCCGGAGGCAGGTCATCCGGGCGATACCAGAGCGTGAGATTGGGGCAAATCACTCCCTCTTGGTTGCTGAACTGGACAGCCAATACGAAATAACGGAAAAAGTCTGCATGGCTTAAGAAAAAGTTGGGTACCAACCGTGCATAAGAGGCGGGCTGGCGCAAGACTTCGTCCATGTCGGCCATCAGTAAGAGGTTGTAGGAAGGTGCTAAACTGCTGGCCAGGCTTTCATAGTGTTCACTGCCAGGCAGGATATCTTTACGTTCCAGCGCTTCAATGTAAGCAGACAGACTGAGGGCGTCCGAGGCCAGCAGGAGGCTGCCTCGGTAGAAACACGCGTAAGCATAGGACGTAGTGTCAGCCCATCCGGTCAGCCGGTTGACGAGCGTGTTGCGTGGCATCAGATATTTGCGGTAGGCTTGCGAATGTGGATAGCGGTCGTAACCGGGCGTAAAGCGTGGACGTGCCGGGGCTTTCCGTTCGCGTGGTGTGGAGCGTAGCCAATTCAGGAATTCTTGGCGGGCTTTCCTCTCGTGAGTCAGGGGAATGATGCTTACGGCACAAGGCGTTTTCCGGCCGGGGTAATCCGCCGGGAAGAAGCAGGTGAGCAAACTGGTGTCGGCATGTGCCTCCAAGAAATCCAGTAATTCCTGGTCGCGGCTGCCCACATAGGAGTCGGCGGAGGATAAGCCGGTGATTTGTGAGTCCCGGAAGGAAAAGAGACTGTCCTTCTCGGACATAGCCCAATGCGTGTATAGATAGGTGGACGAGGGGAGACGTTCTCCTGCGAATCCGGATAGGCTCTTTTGCGGACGAAGGGCGCGTACCAGGCTATGTACGGTATCTGTCTCGTGACTGAGCCCCGTGCAATAGATGGCCTTTTCAGTAAATTTCAGATTGAACTCCATCCATTCGCTCAAATTGAGCACACGGCAAAGGCTGTCCGTGGATTGTCCCATGCGCACGGAGCGTGTGCGCAGGTAAAGGGTCGCTTCCACGTTACGGTCTTTCCCGTTATAGAAGGACTTGAAAGAAGGGTCGTCAAGCAGGACCTCTCCTTTTTTATGAGCATCGATGACTCTTTCCACTAATTTCTTTTGGAAGCTGAGTGCCAGGAAGTCACGTGTGAGATATACAGCCAGGAAACGTCCATTGTCCATGGGGTAGATGCGGATTTCCTGTCCCCGGTATTCGGATGTCTTGACAGGAAAGGATTCCGGACTGTATTTGCTGATAAAGTTTTCCAGCAACTCTCGGTCGCCCTCGCCCAAGGTACAATACAATACCTGGTCGTTTTGTGTATCGGGAGCATGGAAACTGATGAGCAATTTGTTCATCTGTTTGCTCAAGGCATGAGGCGTTTCTTCCAGAAGTGTGTTGAGATATTTTTTCAGACAACTGAACAGGGCTGAGGCGTAGAGGAAATGTCCGTCTTCGTTGCACTCCATCTGCTCCATGGTTTCCAGCATGTCCACCATGCGGTCGGTCTCGAACACGGCCACGGCGTCCTGCGGTACCAAAGTGTATAGATTGAAGTCTTTCCGTTGTTCCACGGAGTTAAGCCGCATAAACGAATATACGCCTACTCCCGCGCAGAGCAAAAATACGGAGAGTATGACAACGATTTTTATGGAAAGCGAGAATTTCATAACAAGTCCTCAGATTCTTGAGGGCAAAGTTAGTAATTTTCCGCTAATAAAACAAAACAAATGTTTCGAAAAGTTTCGGATATCGCGGATTTTTTCAAATCTCTATTTCCAACCCGTCGTAGGCGAAGTGTATGTGCTGGGGGAGGGTGCGTTCTATGTCGGCGTGGAGGCCTGCGTGGTGGCTCATATGTACCAGATAGGTTTCTTTTGCTCCGATACGCTTGGCGGTTAGCAGGGCTTCGCCGATGCTCTGATGCGTGGGGTGAGGTTTGGTGCGGAGAGCATTCATGATGAGGAGGTCAAGCTCCTGCAGGCATTCGTATGATTCGTCGGGCATAGTGAGCATGTCGGTAATGTAGCCCAGCCGCTTTCCGATGCGGAAGCCCAAGATGGGCAGGCGTCCGTGCATGACCCGGAAAGGCAGTATTTCAGTCCGGTTGATGTAAAAGGCCTTTCCCGGCTCGGCATCTTGCAGGTAGATACGGGGCACGCCGGGGTAGATGCGGTCTACCAGGCAATAGGGCATCCGTTGGCGCAGGTCTTCGCCGGTGTAGTGTTCGGCATAGAGGGGGATTTCTCCAAATCGGCAGAAAGGTCGGAGGTCATCCAGGCCTCCCACATGGTCATAGTGTTCATGCGAGATGAGTACGGCGTCTATCTGCCGGAAGTCATGGAGGCGCAGCATCTGCTCGCGGAAGTCCGGCCCGCAGTCCATCAGTATCCTGGCATCGTCTGTACAAATCATGGCCGAGGTGCGCAGGCGTCGGTCGCGCGGGTCGGACGAAGTGCAGACGGGGCAGGTACATCCAATCTCGGGTACCCCCGTCGAGGTTCCGCTTCCCAATATCTTTACTTTCATACGAATAATACTTCGGGTTGGATATCTATGTTGAATTGTTCGCGGACGGAGGCTTGTACGGCACTGGCCAGGCGGATGATATCCGCTCCGGTAGCTCCTCCCGTGTTTACCAGTACTAATGCTTGCCTGTCGTATACCGCCACGGGGCCTAATCCGCGGCCTTTCCATCCACATTGTTCGATGAGCCATCCGGCAGGTACTTTCACGCGTGCTTCGTCCACATCGTAGTGGGGGATGGAAGGATGCGTTCTCTTTAATTCCTCGAAATGGGTGCGGGGTATGACGGGGTTCATGAAGAAACTTCCGGCGTTGCCCAGTTTTCTGGGGTCGGGCAATTTGCTTTGACGGATGCGGATGACGGCTTCGCGCACAAGGGGCAAGGTAGGAGTCTGTCCGCCCAATGCTTCTCGCAGGGCGCCGTAATCCAGGTGGAAACGGGGCGTTTTGTTGAGTCGGAAGTTGACATGGGTGATGAATACCGGTTTCATCTCCGGGCGCTTGAAAAGGCTTTGCCGGTAGGCATAGGCGCATTCCTCTGCCGGATAGATTTTTCGGCATCCGGTTCTGTCGATGGTTTCTACAGAGGTGATGACATCTTTGGCTTCCACCCCATAGGCGCCGATGTTCTGCACGGCTGCGGCCCCTACTTCACCAGGTATGAGGGAGAGGTTTTCCACGCCCTGCCATCTTTGCTCAACACATTGGCGCACGAAGTCGTCCCATACGGTGCCTGCTCCCACGCGGAGGTAAACGTGGGCATCGTCCTCGCCGGTGACGGATATGCCCTGGATAAGCGAGTGGAGGATGGTGCCCGGATAGTAGCTGTCCGTGAACAGGAGGTTGCTGCCTCCGCCGATGTGCAAGTAGGGTGTACTGATTTGTTCCGTATGAATCAGTTCCGTCAGCTCCTCTTCGGAGGCATACTCCAGGAAGTGTGCAGCGCATACATCCAGCCCGAAAGTGTTATGTGCGCGTAGCGGGAAATCGTTTATCTTTGTCGTCATATACTGGTGTCCTCATATTTATACAGTTCCCATTCGCCCAGCCGTTTGCGGAAATAGAAGACATTGGAGTATCCGTTTCCGATGCCGTTCACTTTCAGGATTTTGGTACGCGAGCGTGTTTCGTTTCGTTGGCCGTAGCAGATGTTGGAAAGCCATTCGGCTGGCATCTGCGGGCGGAAGGCGTACCATTGTTCCAGGTCGAGGGTGGTCTCAAGGATGGAGAACTCATCGTCAGGATCCAGCGTGATGAAGCGCAGGGGGGTATGGATATGGCTACGTTGATAAAGGCTGTCCGAAACGAAACGCGTGTAGAAATCCACAAATTCCCCTCCTTCACCTTGTTTTATCGGATGGAGGGCAATGGAGTCCAGCATCCACATACCGCGTGTGCGTTGGAAAAAGTATTTCTTCATTTCCCGTTTCTTGAGGAAGAGCCATTCCACTTGCACGGCATTGAGCGAAGTGTCGCCCACAATGTCCATATCCTGTTCCCGGTCAAAAAGCAGGGTATAGATGTTGCTTTCGGTGAAGAGCGGGTCGTGGGTCCAGGCTTTGCGCTCGATTTCCGTCATGTGTCCGTCCCGGTTGTAGGGAAGGGGAAATACAGTGCGTTGGCGTTGCAGCGCCTCGTCTTGGGCGTAGTTGAAGATGAAGTCGTCAAATAGCTCGTCCGCCTCGAGGGGCATAGGTTGGCTTTCCGCAGGCGTGGCAGATGGGGGGATGTCCGGTGATTTCACCGAGTCCACCATCTGCGTGATCGCCGCGAAAGGGTCTTTCGCACCCTTGCCTTGGCCGCACGAGGCGGCACAAAGGACAAGGAGCAGGCTTCCGGCCAAGAGTTTCTTCATCGTGCCGGCTTTATTTGTTCAGTTTTGCGCGGAGTTTCTCCAGCATATCCACGGTCATGGACTCCAAGTCGTACTGGGGCTTCCAATCCCATTCTTCGCGGGCGCAAGTGTCGTCCAGGCAATCGGGCCAGCTATCGGCGATGGCCTGCTTCAACGGGTCTACGCTGTATTCCATCTCGAAGTCGGGGACATGCTTCTTGATCACGCGGTAGATTTCTTCCGGATCGAAGCTCATCGAAGCGATGTTGAACGCGTTGCGGTGTTTCAGGCGCGTCGGGTCGGCCTCCATCAGCGAGATGGCTGCATTCAGGGCGTCGGGCATATACATCATGTCCATATACGTGCCGGCTTTGACGGGGCAGGTGAACTTCTCGCCTTTCACGGCAGCGTAGTAAATCTCTACCGCATAGTCCGTGGTGCCTCCGCCGGGCAGGGTGACGTTGGAGATGATGCCGGGGAAGCGCACGGCACGCGTGTCCACACCATATTTAGTATAATAGTAATCGCTCAGGAGCTCGGTGGTCACCTTGGTGATGCCATACATTGTGCGGGGACGCTGGATGGTGTCCTGCGGAGTCTTGAAGTGCGGGGTGGACTCGCCGAAGGAGCCGATGGAGCTGGGGGTGAAGACGGCACATTCGTGCTCGCGGGCTACTTCCAGCACGTTCCACAAGCCGTCGATGCCAATCTTCCATGCCATCGAGGGGCGGCTTTCGGCCACTACGGAAAGCAGGGCGGCCAGGTTGTAGATGGTGTCAATCTGGTACTCCTTCACGGCCATCTCCAGCGATTGGCGGTCCGTTACGTTGGCTCGGGCGGAAGGACCGGACTCCAGCAGCTCACCCTTGGGTTCAGCGCCTACGATGTAGCCGGCCACTACGTGTTCGTTACCATATCTTTTTCTCAGTTCCATGGTCAGCTCGGAGCCTATCTGCCCTGTAGAGCCAATGACTAAAATGTTCTTCATAATTGTAATATCGTTTTTAGAATTTGTGCGAAGGTACGTACTTTTTTTGATTCTTTCATCGCTTTCCCTACAATTCTTCCCGGAAAACTTGTTTATTCCGAGAAAAATCGTGTCCTTTGTCGGAGAGATTTAAAAAAGAAAGAACTATGTACGGTAAAATGAAAGACTATCTCGCCCAGACACTGGCCGAGATAAAGGACGCCGGCCTTTATAAGGAGGAGCGTCTGATAGAAAGCCCCCAACAGGCTGCCATTCAAGTGAAAGGACAGGAAGTGCTGAACTTCTGTGCCAACAATTACCTGGGACTGTCCAACAACCCGCGCCTTATCAAGGCCGCCCAGGAGATGATGGACCGCCGGGGTTACGGCATGTCGTCCGTGCGCTTCATCTGTGGCACGCAGGACATCCACAAAGAGCTGGAGGCTGCTATCTCCGATTACTTCAAGACGGAGGATACCATCCTTTACGCCGCTTGTTTCGATGCCAACGGCGGTGTGTTCGAGCCTCTCTTCACGGACGAGGATGCCATCATCTCCGACTCCCTGAACCATGCGTCGATTATCGACGGTGTGCGTCTCTGCAAGGCCAAGCGTTACCGTTATGCCAATGCCGACATGGCCGACCTGGAGCGTTGCCTGCAAGAAGCCCAGGCCCAGCGCTTCCGCATCGTGGTGACGGATGGCGTCTTCTCGATGGACGGCAATGTGGCTCCGATGGATAAGATTTGCGACCTGGCCGAGAAGTATGACGCACTGGTGATGGTGGACGAATCTCACTCTGCCGGTGTCGTAGGCGCTACGGGCCACGGTGTGAGCGAACTCTACAATACCTACGGTCGTGTGGATATCTATACCGGCACGCTGGGCAAGGCCTTCGGCGGAGCCATGGGCGGATTCACTACGGGCCGCAAGGAGATCATCGACCTGTTGCGCCAGCGCAGCCGTCCTTACCTTTTCTCCAACTCGGTGGCTCCGGCGGTCATCGGCGCCAGCATCGAGGTGTTCAAGATGCTGAAGGAGAGCAACGCGCTGCATGACAAGCTGGTGGAGAATGTCAACTACTTCCGCGACAAGATGATGGCCGCCGGCTTCGACATCAAGCCCACGCAGAGCGCCATCTGCGCCGTGATGCTCTACGATGCCAAGCTCTCGCAAGTCTACGCCGCCCGCCTGCAGGAAGAGGGCATTTATGTCACGGGCTTCTACTATCCCGTGGTGCCCAAGGGCCAGGCACGCATCCGTGTGCAGATTTCCGCCGGACACGAGCGTGTACATCTGGACAAGTGCATCGAGGCCTTCGTCAAGGTAGGCCGCGAACTGGGGGTCATCAAGTAAGCAGCCCCCTTGCATGACCGGAAAGCGTGACAGATGACAAATGACAATTACACGATGCGTCATTCGCCATCTGCCACGCTTCATTTTTTTCTCCTTCCTACTCCCAGGGACTTTGAAGCCCTTTGCTCAGAACTTTGTGGCCTTCTTGGCAGAACTTTTTCTAACCTCTTAGGTTTCGCAAGCGGAAAAATGGACCGTTTAATACTTGTTTGCACTTGTTGAATCGTCGTTGAACAAGACTTTTCTTGGGGTTACCGACCTTTGCTTCATCGAAACTACTAAAAACAATAGAACGATGAAAAAAACATTTGCACTGATTCTGCTGCTGCTCCCGCTCTGGCTGGGCGCACAAGAGAAGGCCGTTTACCGCATCACTTACGATTGCGATGCCCTGCGTGACAACAAAGCACGGAAAACCTATCGTTGGAATCTGGACATAGGGGAGGCCACTGCCGTCTTCTATAATCCTGCTGCCCGCCAATATCTTCAGGAGTCCGATGAACTCCGGCACTCCACCGAAGATATCATGGCAGGCATAGCCGGCTTGCAACAGCTTAGGGCGAAGTATCCCAATACGAGCTATCTGCAAGTCTTGACGGGCAAGCCCAAGCCGGGGCAATATACCTATATGAATATGATAGGTGCTGACGACCTGAAGTACGAAGAACCCTTGCCGCAGTGGGACTGGACATTGACCGATAGCGTGAAGACGGTCTGTGGCTACACGTGTCATCAGGCGAAGGTCGGGTTGTATGGCCGCACGTGGACAGTGTGGTATTGTCCGGAACTGCCCTTGTCCTACGGCCCGTATGTGTTGGGCGGACTGCCGGGGCTTATCCTGGAGGCGGTGGATGCGGACGGCTTCTTCCACTTCACGGCGGTAGGCATCGAGCAGGCCCCGGAGAATGTAAAGGTGGAACTTGGGCCAAGCCAAAATAAGCCCGTGAAGTGTACACGAAAGAAATACCTGGCCCTGCGCAGGCTTCGTGCCGAACAGACTTATTCCGAGCAGGTGAAAGACCTCGTGGCCGGTTCGGGAGCCAAGGTGGTCAAGATAACGGATGCCAGCGGCAATGAGATTACCGACCAGAAGGCACCCCGTAAGAACTATCTTGACCTGGAATGAACCTATGCGTACACTCATTTTTATCTTAGTATGCGTTTGGGGAATGGCGAGGGGGATGGCTCAGTCCTCCTCGCCTTTCGAGGGAACTGTGCACGATGCGTCCGGCCAGCCGCTTTATGGGGCCAATGTCGTGCTCTATGCTGACGGAGGTAAACTCTTGGCCTTTGCAGTCGTGGGGCGGGACGGGCATTTCTCCCTGAAACGCCTGCCTGGAGCCGACCACCTGACCGTCAGCTTCATGGGCTACAAGTCCGTAACCCTGCCGGTGGCCGGATTCCGGGACGGGCAGGACATCGTACTGGCGGAAGCGGCTTTCCAACTTCGGGAAGTGGTGGCAAAGCCCGAACGCATTTCCCAGCGGGGAGATACGCTGACTTATTCCGTAGCCAACTTCAAGCAAGCCCAGGACCGCTCCATTGCCGACGTCATTGCCAAGATGCCGGGACTGGAGGTGAAGCCTAACGGCAGCATCGAGTATCAGGGTAAAGCCATCAACACTTTCTACATCGAGGGTCTCGA
Source organism: Candidatus Bacteroides intestinavium (assembly GCA_019118325.1). GTDB lineage: Bacteria > Bacteroidota > Bacteroidia > Bacteroidales > Bacteroidaceae > Bacteroides > Bacteroides intestinavium. Next base: position 8,593 of record DWZE01000082.1, on the reverse strand, counting down.
CCTGATGGGCGGGCAGTATGCCGTGGCCAGCAACAACATCCCGGCGGACAAAGTGCAGGATGTGCAGGTGCTGGAGCATCATCAGAAGGTGAAGTCCCTGCGCGGGGTCAGCTTCAGCGAGCAGGCGGCGCTCAACATAGTCCTGAAGGAAGATGCCCGTTCGGTGTGGACGGGATTGGCCGACCTGGGCGCGGGTGTGGCAGGGCGGGGCGAAGGTGTGACGTACGACAACCGTCTGATGGGGATGCAATTCAACAAGCATTTCCAGACCGTGATGATGTATAAGAACAACAACACGGGCACCGACATCGGCCATGAGGTGCAGGACATTGCCGACTTGGGCGGTTACCAGGCCGAGGCGGGACTTATCAGCCTGATGGAGTTGGGCGGCCCGGACTTCAGTGCGCAACGCTACACGTTCAACAGCAGCCATCTTCTGGCCGGCAACTGGCTGTGGAAGACCGGACGCGATGCCGACCTGCGCGTCCAGGCCAGCGGCTTCCTCGACCGGGAAGAACAGCGCAGCGGGAGTTCCCTCACCTACCTGACCATCGACGGGATGCCCGTGATTACGGAAGATTATAGCCTGACCAACCGGCGGAAGGAGCTGAAAGGCGAGGTATGCTACACCCTGAATGCCGACCGCACCTATCTTCGGAGTAGCACCCGGGTGTATGCCGACTGGGATGCCGGAGCGGGAACAATGCATTGCAATGACCGCGATGTCCCGCTGAGTGTCAAGCCCTATAAGCGCATGGTTTCCGAGGACTTGAGCCTGTCGCACACCACGGCACGGGGAGACGTGTGGCAGTTGTATTCCTCCACCGGCTGTACCTTCCTGCCCGGCCAGCTCCTGACCATCGACGGGCAGACCCAGCTGTTGGACTTGAATCTGTTTTCCACCCGGAACGAGGCGGCTTTCAGCAAGAAGCTGGGCTGGCATTTCCTGAAAAATACAGCGGGATTCGACTACAGGCGGCAATCCGTCAATGGAATCGTCTGGCAGCTGGCGCAGCCGTATTGGGAGCCTTCCACCCAGTTAAGGTTCGGCAAGCACCGGCTGGAGAGCGGCGTCAAGGTCAGCTATGTCCGGCAGGCTTATGAAGGTTCAACTGCCGGGCGTGTCTGGGCGGAACCGTCCTTGCGCTGGGAGTGGCAGTTGTCTCCGCAGTCCGAGTGGTCTTTCAACTACCGGTTGTCGGCCACGCCCCGCGAGGGGACGTCCTTGGTCGCAGGGCCTCTCTTTACGTCCTACCGCAATCAATATGCGGGCAGCGGGCAGATGGGCGAACGGTTCTCCCACATCCTGTTGGGCAGTTATCAGTATCGCCATCCGGTGACGGGACTCTTTATCAATCTCCGTCCGATGTATGTCCGCTCTTCCGGCAATATCTTGTATGAGAGTGCGTTGGACAATGACGTTTATGTGCAGCGGGCCACGACCCGGACGTACCGTTCGGACTCGTACAGCATCAGCACCCGCCTGGCGAAGACTTTCTTTTGGGGCAGGACTACGGTCGGATTGAACGGCTCGTTCCACTCCGCAGGCTATGCGTTCTTGTCTTCCGGGCAGGTGATGGAGGGCCGGGTGGATGGCTACGCCGTGTCGTTGGACTATTCGCTCCGCCCGCTCAAGTGGCTTTCCGTGGAGGGGAAATCCGAGGCAACGGTCACCTGCCGCAAGGATTTGAGCGACGCTTCCGTCCCGGTCGGCCGCGTGGTGGATTGGTCCCACTATGGGAATTTCCATATTCTGCCTGTCGCCGGGTGGATGCTGTCGTGGGACAATGAACTGTATCACAGCAGCGAGAAGAGTTTCGGGTTGAATTACTTCTGCAATGTCTCCCTGAGCTACCGGACGAAGCGTTGGGAACTGTCCTTGCTGGCCAACAACGTGGCGGGCACTTCGGAGTATCGGCGCAGGGTGGTATCTTCCACGCTCCAGTCCTATACGCTGACCTACCTCCGGCCACGGGAATTCCTGCTGAAGTTCAGCATCGACCTGTAGGAAGTCCGCTTGTCGCTGCCGCCTCCATCCGATCTCTCCCACAAAGAGGTGGCACCTTTTCCACAAAGAGGTGGCACCTTTTCTATGCCTGCTTCCGCAGTAGGTCTGTCCTTTGCCGGATGTCGGGGTCAGTCAATAGAGTAGCCGGTAGCCCTCTCCCCGCTGGTTAATCAGCTTCACGTCGGGGTCTTTGGAGAGGCGGTGTCTCAGTCGGGAGATGAGTGTCTGGAAGCTGCGGGTGCAGAAGAAGTCGTCGTCGCCCCAGAGGTCCAGCAGGATGTCCCTGGCGGGGACGACGGCGTGCGGGTGGCGACAGAGGCGTTCCAATATCTCGCTCTCCCGGTTGGGCAGTTCGTGGCTTTCGCCGGTGGGCAGGTAGGTCAGTGTCCGTTTGCCGGGGTCGAACTGGTAGTGGCCGATTCGTCTCTTCTCTTTCTGCGGGGCGGAGGTGGGGGTGATTCTGCCCAGCAGGGCTTGTATGCGCACCATCAGTTCTTTCATTCCGAAGGGCTTTTTCAGGTAATCGTTGCCCCCGGCGTGGAAACCTTCCACCACGTCGTCCACCGTGCTCTTGGCTGTCAGGAAGAGGATGGGCGTGCGACTGTCCGTCTGCCGAATCCTCCGCACCATGTCCAGGCCGGACAGTTGGGGCATCATGATGTCTGCCACCAGAATGTCCGGGGAGAGCCGGGCGAATGCTTCGAGTCCGGCTTCGCCGTCGGCGGCCAGGGAGACCCGGAAGTGGTTGGCTTCCAATGCGTCTTTGATTATACGGGCCAGTGTGGGTTCGTCTTCTACTATCAGTACGTGTATCTTGTCCATGCTATAATTCGATGTAAAATGTGCTGCCCTTGCCCGGCGTGCTTTCCACCGTCAGGCGGCCGCCGTGCTTCTCCACGATGTTCTTTGCGAAAAACAGTCCGATGCCGTAGCCTTTGACATTGTGCACATCGCCGGTGGGCACCCGGTAGAATTTCTCGAAGATGTGGATTTGGTCGCGCGGGGCGATGCCGATGCCGTTGTCCGCGATGGATATGCAGGTCTTGTATCCGTCCTGCCGGGCTTCGAGGGCGATGGTCACTTGCTTGCCCGAATACTTCACGGCATTGTCCAAGAGGGTGGAGAGCACGCTGGACATCAGCTTGCGGTCCATCCGGACGACGAGGTCGTCGGGGCAGACAGAGACCGTCGTCGTGCAGGGCTTCTTGGCGCTCAGCCGGGTTTGGGCGGCGGCTTCTTCCAGCAGCGGTTTGATGGCGGTGTCGGTCAGGTCGAGTTGCAGGCTGTCCCGGTTCTTCAGCGTGGTGGAGAGAATCATTTCCACCAGCCCCGTCAGCTTGTCCAGTTGCCCCTTGATGATGTTCAGGTATTCTTCGCGCAGGGAGGGATTGTTGCCCAGGTCGCCGCACTCCAGCAGGGTGTCGCTGGCGGCATAGGCCACGGCGATGGGCGTCTTCAGTTCGTGGGTGATGTTGCCGGTGAAGTCGTTTTTCATCCGCTCCAGGTCCCGCTGTTTCCGCAAGGCCCTGTCGATGAAGACAAAGGCGGCGATGACCGTCAGCAGGATGCCCGCCGACACGGCCAATACGCCTGCCATTTCCCGGAGGATGTGTGCGGAGAAGGACGGAGAGCGGAATTCGTAGGTACCGAGGTTGAGGTTGGAGACTATCGGGATGACCGGGTCGTCCGTCGCGGGCCGGTATCCTGCTGTACAGACAGAATCAACCGCTTGTTCGTCGCGTAAGAAACGTAGCTGGTGGGGCAAAGGTAACCCGATGGAGTCCAGGGAGAGCGTGAAGAGTTCGTCCACCCGGCGGATATCGAAATTACCGGCGATGAATGCTTCTCCTTCCGGCGTATGGCGGTCAATGCGGTGTACGGTGATTTCCTTCGGTTTTCCTTTGAGCGTGTCCATGCCGATGGATATGACCTTGCCCGTGGGATTGGGTGAGGGAGTATAGAGGACGGTGGTGTCCGACTCCAGGCTTTTGCGTAATTGTTCGGCAAACTCCACGCCCTCCGCCTCGGTCAGCAGGGAACTGATTTGGGCCGTGAGTGCCTGCCTTTGGCTGGTGTATAGTCCGTGCAGCCAATAGGCCTCGTAGGCGGCTACGGCCAGCAGGGTCAGCGTGGCGGCGAGAAGGATGCTATGTCTTTTGAAGAAAATCATGAGTCTGGGACTGTATCTTAACTATGTTGCTGCAAAGGTGCACATTTTGCCGTAAAAAATTCCCCTTTTTCTATTTCTTTTTTCCGCAAGAATCCTACCTTTGCAAAGAATATGAGGAAAAGAGACAAAACCTGCGCCAAAGCCACCCCGCTTGAACCCAAACGCGAGCAGCGCATCGTCTGCCTGATGAGCGACGAGGAGATGCGCATCGTGGACCGTTATCTTGCGAAGTACAAGATAACCAATAAGTCGCGCTGGTTTCGCGAGACCATCCTCGGATTCATACACAAGAACATGGAGGAAGATTACCCTACGCTGTTCGGCGAACATGACATGAGGAGGTGAAGACAATCAATGGATGACGTTTATTATATGAAGCAGGCTTTGGCCGAAGCCCGCAAGGCGGCCGGGCGGGGGGAGATTCCCGTAGGGGCTGTGGTGGTCTGCAAAGATCGCATCATAGCCCGTGCGCACAATCTGACCGAGACGCTGACGGACGTCACGGCCCACGCCGAGATGCAGGCCATTACCGCTGCCGCTTCCACACTGGGCGGGAAGTATCTGAATGAATGTACGCTCTATGTCACGCTGGAGCCCTGCGTGATGTGTGCCGGGGCCATCGGCTGGTCCCAGTTGAAGCGGCTGGTCTTCGGGGCGGACGATGTAAAGCGGGGGTACCATCTCTATGCCCCTCAAGCCTTACACCCCAAGACGGAAGTCGTGGGGGGCATCCTGGCCGATGAGTGTGCCGCGTTGATGAAGGAGTTCTTTGCGGCGCGCCGTTGATACGGTCCCTCCTGATTACCACACGATGGGCGCTTCCCCGTGTTCTTGCAGGTATTCGTTGGTGCGGCTGAAGTGCTTGTTCCCGAAGAATCCGTTGTAGGCGGATAGGGGAGAGGGGTGTGCCGAGGTGAGCACCAAGTGTTTCTGCCGGTCAATGAAAGCGCCCTTGCGTTGGGCGTATGCTCCCCACAGGATGAATACCAGATGTTCCTTCTCCTCGGCCAGGATGCGTATGACGGCATCCGTGAAGGTCTCCCAACCATGTCCCTGGTGGGAACCGGCCTGATGGGCACGTACGGTCAGCGTGGCGTTCAGCAGCAACACGCCTTGTTGGGCCCAGCGGACCAGATTGCCGCTCGTGGGCATTTCCGTGCCGATGTCATTCTTTATTTCCTTGAATATATTCTGTAGAGAAGGAGGGAAAGCCACCCCGTCGTTCACGGAGAAGCAGAGCCCGTGGGCCTGTCCCGGTCCGTGATACGGGTCTTGGCCGATGATGACCACTTTCACCCGGTCGAACGGGCAGAGGTTGAAGGCGTTGAATATCAGCCGGCCCGGTGGATAGACCGTTCCTTTCCGGTATTCCTCCCGTACGAAGTCTGTCAGCGTGCGGAAATACTCTTTGTCAAATTCGGGTTGAAGCCGGAGACGCCAGCTTTCTTCTATCTGTACGTTCATGGATTTTCTTTATTTATAGTTTTGGAGGAGGGAATTAGAAGGAGTGAGAAGGAGTTATCGCTTCACTCAAGGAGTGGGAGGACAATACTTTTTCAAATACCTTCCGCTTACCCTCACCGGACCAACTATCGGCCTATAACTCCTTCTGACTCCTTTAATTCCTTAACTTCTTCTTAAATAAGATGTATGTTGTGCTCCTTGCATTCCTTGCGCATTTCTTCCGGCCAGATGCTGGCTTGTATCTCGCCGATGTGCGCTTTTCGCAGATAGAACATGCACAGGCGGGACTGTCCGATGCCTCCGCCGATGGAGAGAGGCAGGGTGTCGTCCATCAGGCGTCGGTGGAAGTACAGTTCCAGCCGTTGTTCCTGTCCCTCCAGTTTGAGCTGGCGAATCAAGGCTTCCTTGTTCACTCGGATGCCCATGGATGAGAGTTCGATGCTTCGCTGTAGGACCTCGTCCCACAGCAGCAGGTCTCCGTTCAGTCCCGGCAGGTCGTTCAGTCCCGGGCTGGTGTAGTCATCATAGTCCGGGGCGCGTCCGTCGTGTTTCTTCCCGTCGCCCAGTTTGCAGCCGATGCCGATGATGAAGACGGCGCCATATTTTTGGGTGATGGCATGTTCACGGCATTTCGGCTCCAGGTGCGGATAGAGCTGGCGCAATTCTTCGGCGTGGATGAAGTGTAGCTTTTCGGGCAGGCAGGGCCTGATTTGGGGGTACATCTCGTAGACCATGTATTCCGTGCGTACCATGGCTGCATAGATGCGCGTGACGATTTCTTTCAGGAATTCCACGTTGCGGTTGGCCTCGGTGATGACCCGTTCCCAGTCCCATTGGTCCACGTAGAGCGAGTGCAGGTTTCCCAATTCCTCATCGGCCCGGATGGCATTCATGTCTGTGTAGATGCCATAGCCCGGTTCGATGTTATACTCCGCCAAGGTCAGCCGCTTCCATTTGGCCAATGAGTGTACCACTTCGGCCTGTGCGTCTCCCAGGTCCTTGATGGGGAAGGAAACCGGGCGTTCCACGCCGTTCAGGTCGTCGTTGATGCCCATGCCTTTCAGGACGAAAAGCGGTGCCGTGACGCGCCGCAAGCGCAGTTCGGAGGAAAGGTTCAGTTGGAAGAACTCTTTTATTTGTTTGATTCCCAACTCGGTTTGTTTCAGGTCGAGCAGGGGTTTATATCCTTCGGGGGTTATCAGATAGCTCATATACTATGGGTGTTATGTGAAAAATGTCCGGCAAATATAGGCATAATATTAATAAGTGATTCTGTTTTCCTGAAATAAATGGCAAAATGATTTGTATTTTGTCCGAAAAGGAACGATACGTATAGCCTTTTAATCTTATTCATCGTGAGGTGAATCGTCCTCAAGTGGGCATCAAAATCGCCTGTTATTTGAAAAAAATGGGGAAAAATTAGGCGCATTCCATCCTTTTTTATACATTTGCACCCGCAATTCAGGCCCCGTAGCTTAGTGAATAGAGCGTCAGATTCCGGTTCTGAAGGTCCTGCGTTTGAATCGCAGCGGGGTCACGGGTGGAAAAGAGGAACATCAGCAGTGGTGTTCCTCTTTTCGTTACATCTTGTCTGTGTCTGCCGTCACTCCGCCTTGCTGAACCGGATGAACACCTGCCCGTAGCACGGCAAGGCTTCCAGCTGCTTGCAATAGTTCCCCCAGGCTATTTCCGGATAGTCCCAACGGTTGTTGACATACAGCATCAACCGGTCATCGGGCATTTTGTTGATTCGGCAGGCCTCCGAGGCTGTGGAGGAGAGCACGGAAAGGCTTCCTGACCTGTCTGTGGCAGCCAGCGAATAATAGAAAATGTTTTCTTTCATTCCCTTGGCCGTCTGCGTGAGGGGGTGTTGGCAGTTGGTTCCCCGGTCAGCCCAATAAGTAGATGTTGCTATTTAGTTTATATTATATAGGAGTTAAGACGTTAAGAAGTTGTCACTCCGCTTGGGTCCGTCAGGAGTTAAGCCGGTAGTAAGTCAAAAAACCGTATACACATAAGTATTGGCTTAACTACTTAACCTCTTAACTCCTTAACTCCTCAAAAGATAATATGGTTAGCTTGTTGGTTATCGGTTTTTCATTCTAAACCAGATTTGCCCTATTGCTTGTCAAACCATGTGCAAAATTAAACAACCGGGCCCTATCCGCCAACTGTTCCAAGTCTGTTGTTGGAAAGGAAACGGAACTATATGCGGAAAAATCACACAATATGGAACTACTCCTGTTTCCTTCCTCTGCCTATTTCCTGAGGGCGGATGCCTGAGTACTGCTTGAATACATGTGCGAAATATTGTGGCGAATGATATCCACAGAGATAGGCTACCTCCTTGACGGACAGCTCCGTGTTTTTCAGCAATTCTACAGCCTTGTCTATCCGGATGCGTTGCAAGTAGCCCAAGGGGGACAGATGAAACTCCCGGGCGAAAAGTTTCCTTAAATAACGCTCGCTCACTCCGGTGTGCGCAGCCACGTCGGCCATGGCCACATCTGCCGAATAATGTTGCCTCAGGTACATGACGGCCTCCTGCAAGATGCTGTTCATGTCTGGCGGAAACGCATGGCGGGAGACGTAACGGTAAATCAGCACCATGAGCTCGACGTACGATAAGACCACAAGATATTCATACCCTTCTTCCTGTTGCTGCAGTTCGTTGATGACAGAGCGAATCTCCTGTACGATGCGCACGTCATCTACCATTTTCAACAGACGCTTCTGCTCGGAAAGGCTCCATAAGGGCGAGGTAAAGGACGTGTCTTCTTGCCCGACCGACAACGGTTGAAGAGAATTCAGTTGCCAGAATATAAGTAGATGTTGAAAATTAATTTATATGATGTGTGCCTGTCATGTTGAGCGGAGCGAAGCGAAGTCGAAACATCTCCAGAAAGACACGATTCCCTTGGGCAGTGCATGTAGTGAGATTCTTCGACTAC
>DWZE01000012.1 GCA_019118325.1 Candidatus Bacteroides intestinavium | reverse complement strand
GTAAATGGCGTGGAGGAGACTTCGACTTTGAAGAGCTTTCGGTTCACCATTCCTTCGCTGAGCGTGGACAGTACTTTGTCCGGATGGTGCATCCATGCCTTCAGCGCTGTCCACACGTCGTTGTCGTCCAGCAGGAGGAATTGCTCCAGGCAGGCGGGATCGGTGCGGAAGCGCGTGGCATCCACGTCGTTGTAGAGGAAGAAGCGCAGGGCGGGCGAGGCAAAGAGTTCTTCGCCTCGGACGGCTAATTGCTTGGCACGTTGCAAGGTGTTGACCAGCAGACGTTCGTAGGCCACGGACGTCTTGTGCAGGTACACCTGCCAGTACATCAGGCGGCGGGCGGTGAGGAAGTTCTCGATGGAGTAGATGCCTTTGGATTCCACCACCAGCCGGTCGTCGCGCACGTCCAGCATCTTGATGATACGTGCCGAGCCAATGTTGCCCTCAGTGACTCCCGTGTAGAAGCTGTCGCGTCGCAGGTAGTCCAGCCGGTCCATGTCCAGTTGCCCGCTGACTAGCTGGTGGAGGAAACGCTTGGGGTATTGGTCTTGGAAGATGCGGATGGCCAGCGTCAGTTGTCCGTTCATTTCGCGGTTGATGCGCTCCATCAGCATCAGCGAGATTTCCTCGTGCGAGATGCCGCGGACGATGGTGTCCTCCAGCACGTGCGAGAAAGGCCCATGTCCTACGTCGTGCAGCAAGATAGCCGCCTCTACCGCTTCGGCTTCGCTGTCGAAGATGAAGTTGCCCTTGGCCGTCAGTTCGCGGATGGCTTCGCTCATCAGGTGGAAGGCGCCGATGGAGTGCTGGAAGCGCGTGTGTTGCGCTCCCGGGTAGACTACGGACGAGAGACCCAGTTGGTGGATGCGCGTCAGGCGTTGCACCACCGGGTGGCACACCAGGTCGTAGAGCAGCCCCCGCGGGATCTTGATGAAGCCGAAGACGGGGTCGTTGATGATCTTGCTTGCGTAGGACATGGGCAGTCTTTGCTTACATTCGTTCCGGCACCTCGATGCCCAGCAGGCCCATGCCCAGCTTGACAATCTTCGCCACCTCGGCAGAGAGCACCAGGCGGAACTGGCGCACGGCCTCATTCTCCTCGCGCAGGATGCTGAAGTCGTGGTAGAACTGGTTGTACTCCTTCACCAGGTCGTAGCAGTAATTGGCGATGACCGACGGGCTATAGTCCGTGCCGGCCTGGCGCACTACCCCTGCAAAGTCGGCCAGCATCTGCACCAGTCCCTCTTCCTTCGTGCTGAGGCTGATGCCTTCCGGCAGGCGTGCGGGCAGGGTGATGCCTGCCTCGGCGGCCTTGCGCAGCACGGAGCGGATGCGGGCGTAGGTGTACTGGATGAAGGGACCCGTGTTGCCGTTGAAGTCGATGGACTCCTTGGGGTTGAACGTCATGTTCTTGCGGGCGTCCACCTTGAGGATGAAGTACTTCAGCGCGCCCAGACCGACGATGCGGGCGATGTCCTCGGCCTCTTCCGGCGTCAGTCCGTCCAGCTTGCCCAGCTCGCCGCTGGTCTCGCGGGCGGTGGCGATCATCTCCGCCATGAGGTCGTCGGCATCCACCACGGTGCCCTCGCGGCTCTTCATCTTGCCTTCGGGCAGCTCCACCATGCCGTAGGAGAAGTGTACCAGGCTCTTGCCCCACTCGAAGCCCAGGCGGTCCAGCAGGATGCTGAGCACCTGGAAGTGGTAGTTCTGCTCGTTGCCCACGACGTAAATCATCTTGTCGATGGGGTAGTCGGCGAAGCGCTGTTCGGCGGTGCCGATGTCCTGCGTCATGTAGACCGACGTGCCGTCCGAGCGGAGCAGCAGCTTGTGGTCCAGTCCCTCGTTCGTCAGATCGGCCCACACCGAGCCGTCTTCCTTGCGGTAGAACAGACCTTTGTCCAGGCCTTCGAGGACTTTTTTCTTGCCCTCCAGGTAGGTCTCGGATTCATAATATATCTTGTCGAAGCTGACGCCCATCATGCGGTACGTCTCGTCGAATCCGGCGTACACCCAGTCGTTCATTTTCTTCCAGAGGGCGCGCACTTCGGGGTCGCCGGCTTCCCACTTGACGAGCATCTCGCGCGCCTCCTTCATCAGGGGCGATGCGGCTTCGGCCTCTTCCTTCGTCATGCCCTTCTCCATCAGTTCGTTCACCTCGGCCTTGTAGTGCTTGTCGAAGGCCACGTAGTAGTCGCCGATGAGGTGGTCGCCCTTCTTGCCGCTGCTCTCGGGCGTCTCGCCGTTGCCATACTTCAGCCAGGCCAGCATGGACTTGCAGATGTGTATGCCGCGGTCGTTGACGATGTTGGTCTTGACCACGCGGTTGCCATTGGCGGCGATAATCTTTGCCAGGGCGTTGCCCAGGAGGTTGTTGCGCACGTGTCCCAGGTGGAGGGGCTTGTTGGTGTTGGGCGACGAATACTCTATCATCACCAGGGGCGACTCCGGCGTGGCGGCGGTCAGCCCATACTGCTCCTGGGCGTGGATGTCGTCCAGCAGTTCAATCCAGGCCGCCGGGGCGACGGTGAGGTTGAGGAAGCCCTTGATGACGTTGTAGGCGGCCACGGCGGGCTCGTGGGCGGTGAGGTATTCGCCTATCTCCTGCGCCGTCTGTTCCGGTCCCTTGCGCGACATGCGCAGGAAGGGGAACACCACCAGGGTCAGGTGTCCTTCAAACTCTTTCTTCGTCTTCTGCAACTGCACGTCCTTTGCGGGCACGTCCTGCCCGTAGAGTGCTTGGAGGCCGTTCACGACGGCGGCGGTCAGTTTTTCTTCTATCTTCATGGATAAATAAGTGTTTCTGATTATTGGGTGCAAAGATACGACAATAAAACGACACGGCGGGCAATTTGCCCGACTTTCCTGTATGATTCCCGGAGGGATATCCCCGTCTGCCTCCCGCGATACCTTCGTCCGCGTCCCGCGATACCTCCGTCCCTGCGCGGCGATACCTCCGTCCCGAGGGGCCGGAACCCTGCTGCAAAATATCGGGTGGCAATCGGCGGTGGAAAGGATTTATTTCCTATTTTTGCTCCTGATTTCTTAGAACGGAATATCTATGCATCATAACCTGTTTTTGCTGAAACAATTATGCACGCGCGTGGCCCGTGTGGCGGGGCTGCTCCTCTTGCTTTTCGCCGGAGGGGGATGCAACGGCGACGTGTTCATCGACGACTTCATGCCCGGCAATCCGCCGTCCGTCTCCATCGGGCAGGAGGGGGCGACCGTCACGGTGTCCTTCGAGGGGGACAACTGGGGCATTCATAGTTTAGGCTCGTTTTATGGTTCCTTCGGGGTCCAGGCGACAGACCTGGAGGGAAACGACCTGTACCTGCCTCTGGACGAGGGACAGACGGGCATCGTGCGTATCATAGACGACTTCCTGGACCTGGAGGCGGTGAAGCGCAACGGGCGTGAGGTGGAATTGACGCTCCGTGAGAATCTCTATGATTATCCGGTGGAGCTGGAGTTGGTCGTGGGCAATAGGTATGAAGAAAAAACAATCCCCATCCGTGCGGCTTCCGGCTCCAAATACCGCGTGGACAGCGTGGCGTATGACTGGAGCCGGTTCCATACCTACGACTACAAGGCGGAGTGGGTGTACAGCATTATTGTGGACAACACGCAGGGCACGGACACCACCTGGGCTCACGTCCGTCCTTATGAGAAAGCTGTCCGGCGCGTCCGTTTTTCCATTCCGGGCGAGGTGATGGGCAAAGATTACTATACCACGCTCCTGGGCGACTCTTTGCCCGAAGTCGCCATCCCCGATGTGGCGGACGGGAAGCCGGTCGTGCAGGACACACGTGCGACTTTCGACCTCGAAGAGCAGGACCTGCCTGTCGATTTGGACAAGGACTTTACCGTGCTTGTCCCCGTGCCCGGCGGGAAAAAGATGGAGGTGGGTGCCTACGTATCGGTAGAACATTACGATGTCCCCTTCGTCATCCATTGCTCCCATCCGCACAGCGGGCGGACACGCACCTTCAGCGGCACCCTGAGCAGCGACCGCCCCTACGACTATTTTTATACCTTGACAGACTTGACCCACACCGATGAATAAACTACGACTTACGCTCCTGTTCCTGCCGGTTGCCTTGGCCGTCGCGCCTCGGGTGCGAGCCGTCCAGCCGGCCGACAGCACCGCCCGGCCTCGCGTGACACACGTCGTCAGCGCGGAGTTCCGCCCGGCCTACGTCTTCCCCACCAGCGGTTTCCTGCAAGGAGAAAACCGGGCGGGCAGTTCCATCCGTACCAACCTCTCCGGCCACCTGAAGTACGGCTTCCGCTTCGCGCCGGACACGTACTGGGGAAGCCTCTACCCCCATGCCGTGCAGGGCATCGGCGTGGCCTGCAACACCTTCTTCAATGCCTCCGAGCTGGGCAACCCCGTGTCCGTCTACGTCTTCCAGACGTCGCGCATCGCCTCCCTGGCCCCGCGCCTGTCGCTGGACTACGAGTGGAACTTCGGCGCCTCTTTCGGCTGGAAAAAGTACGACCCGGACAGCAACCCCCTGAACACGGTGGTGGGCAGCCGGATAAACGCCTATATCAACCTGGGATTTTTCCTCAATTGGGCCATCGACCCGCAGACGCATCTCAAGGCGGGCGTGGACGTGACGCACTACAGCAACGGCAACACGCGCTATCCCAATGCGGGAGTCAATACCGTAGGCGCCACGGTGGCCCTGACCCGCTACTTCGGTGCGACGTCCGGCAAGGAGGTGTCCGACGCTCCGTCCTCCCTCCGCACCGCCGTGCCGCGGGATTTCCGCAGCCGCATGAGCTACGACCTGGTGCTCTATGGCGCCACGCGCAAGAAGGCCGTCTATCCCGCCAATGCCGATCCCGTGCTGGTTTCCGGCTCGTTCGGCATCGCGGGGCTGAACTTCACGCCCATGTACAGCTTCAGCCGTTACTTCCGGGCGGGCGTCTCGCTGGATGCGCAGTATGACGAGAGTGCCAACATCGGCGACCACATTGTCGACGGGCTTGTCTATCCTGATGCCGACAACATCCGCTTCCACCGTCCGCCCTTTCGCGAGCAGTTCTCGGTGGGGCTTTCCGTGCGGGCGGAGGTGGTGATGCCCATCTTCTCCATCAATCTGGGCATCGGGCGCAACATCCTCTGCAAGGGGCCGGACACGGATGCCTTCTATCAGATACTGGCGCTGAAGACCCACCTGACGCGCCGGCTTTTCCTGCACGTGGGCTACCAGCTCAGCCGCTTCAAGGACCCCAACAACCTGATGCTGGGATTGGGATGGAGGTTTGGAAATAAGTGAAGAACAATTCAATGAGGAACTAACAATGAAGAATGAAGAATTGGCCGCTTCCAACGAAGATTCTTCATCTTCCCGCGTAGCGGGTATTCTTCATTCTTCATTAAAAAAAGGTTCTTCATTAAAACCGGACTGTTATGTTACAGAAGACAGAGTGCATCGTGCTCCACACGGTGCGATACAAGGATACGGCCCTGATGGCCACCGTCTATAGCGAGGCGTCGGGTCGGGCGTCGCTGGTGGTGCCCGTGTCGCGCGGGCGTCGTTCGGCGGTCCGCTCCGTGCTGTTTCAGCCGCCTTCGTTGGTGGAGCTGGAGGCCGATGTGCGTCCCAATCAGTCGGTCGGCCGGGTGAAGGAAGCCCGGACGGCTCATCCTTATGCCTCCCTGCCCTACGACCCGCGCAAGGCGGCCATCGCCCTGTTCCTGTCCGAATTCCTCTACCGTGCGTTGCGCGAGGAGACGGAGAACCGTCCGCTCTTTGCCTATCTGCGTTCTTCGCTGCTGTGGCTGGACGAGTGCCGCACGGGTTTTGCCAATTTCCATCTGGTGTTCCTCATGCGCCTGTCCCGCTTCCTGGGCCTTTATCCCAACTTGGAGGGCTATGCCGAAGGCGACTGGTTCGACCTGCGTGCCGCCTGCTTCACCTCCCGGCGTCCTGCGGCGCACAATGACTGCCTTGCCCCTGCCGAGGCTGCCCGTATGGCCTGCCTGATGCGGATGGACTACGCCACGATGCACCTTTTCCGCCTCTCGCGCGACGAACGTGCCCGTTGCCTGGACGTCATCCTGGCTTATTACCGCCTGCACCTGCCGGACTTTCCCGAACTGCGGTCGGTGGAGGTATTGCGGGAACTGTTTGATTAAGGAAGAATGAAGCGTGAGGGGATGAAGAGTGGGGGATGAAAAATGAGGAAGGGAGAATGAGGAAGGATGAATAAAGGGTGATGGATGAGGAGCGAGGAATGAAGAGTGATGAATGAAGAACGAGGAATGCCCGTTTCTCACGTCCATTCCTCATTCTTCATTTTTTCATTCTTCATTAAAATCAGTTTCCCAGCAGTTCCTTCACCTTGGCCGATATGGCGCGTCCTTCGGCCAGGCCGGCCAGCTGTCTGGTGGCGAGGCCCATCACCTTGCCCATGTCCTTGGGGCCTGCGGCTCCCACCTGGGCGATGATTTCACGGAGGGCGGCCTCCAGTTCTTCGGTCGAAAGCTGTTTAGGCAGGTAAGTCTCCATGACTTTCACCTGGGCCAGTTCCTCGTCGGCCAGGTCCTGGCGTCCTTGCTCCACGTAGATGGCGGCGGCGTCCTTGCCCTGCTTGGCCAGTTTCTGGATGAGTTTCAGGGCATCGGCATCGTCCAGGGTGTCGTTGGCGCCCGGGGCGGTTTTTGCCTCGAGGAATACTTTCTTGATGTTACGCAGTGTTTCGAGGGCCACTTTGTCCTTGGCCTTCATTGCGGTTTTGATGTCTTCGCTGACTTTGTCGAATAAACTCATAGTGTTCTATAATTAAGAATGTGTCCATTAAAACGTGATAACTCCCTCGTCCTCGCCCGGCTGCGTGCCTGCGGCGATGGCGGCGGTGCGCTCCTGTTCGGCCTTGTTGCGGATGGCGTTGAGGGTGGCCTTGTCGCGGCGGCAGGTAGGCGAGTTCTCCACGAGGGCCACGACGTCGGCGTTGTCCAGGTCTTCGGGCGTGAAGAGGTAGATGTGTCGCCGGCGCACGGGCTGGTAGCGGGCGCTGGTGTCGCGTCCGTAGTAGCTCTCGCGGCGGCGGCGGCGTTCCTCCTCTTTCTCTTCCAGCTCGGCCAGCCGTTTCTGTTCCTCCTGGCTGCGTTGCTCCAGGCGTTGGTCCATCTCCTTCATGTGGATGTCCTGGATGCCGAAGCCGGTGGCCAGGAGGGTGATTTTCACCTGTTCGCCCAGGGCGGGGTCTTCGGCCATGCCGAACTTGGTCTCGAAGTTGCGGTTGAAGCGGTTCATGAACTCTTTCACTTCGTCCATCTCGCTCATCATCAGTTCGTGGTCGGGGCTGTAGGAGATGTTCAGGAGGACTTTCTGCGAGTTGAAGATGTCGTTGTTGTTCAAGAGGGGTGAGTGGCGTGCCTGTTCGATGGCTTTGCTGACGCGGTTCTCTCCCTCGCCGTAGCCGGTGCTCATGATGGCCACGCCTCCGTCCTTCATGACGGTTTTGACGTCGTTGAAGTCCAGGTTGATGATGCCGCGCATGGTGATAATCTCCGCAATGCTCTTGGCGGCGATGAGGAGGGTGTCATTGGCCTTGGCGAAGGCGTTTTTGACGGAGAGGTCGGGATAGATCTCGCCCAGCTTTTCGTTGTTGATGACCAGCAGGGCGTCGACGTTCTTGCTGATTTCCTCCACGCCGTCCAGGGCCTGGTCAATCTTTTTGTCGCCCTCCCAGCGGAAGGGGATGGTGACGATGCCCACGGTGAGGATGTCCATCTCCTTGGTGATGTGGGCGATGGTGGGTGCGGCGCCGGTGCCGGTGCCTCCTCCCATGCCGGCGGTGATGAATACCATCTTGGTGCCGTCGTTCAGCATATTCTTGATTTCCTCGATGCTTTCTTCCGTGGCTTCTTTGGCTTTGCTGGGCCGGTTGCCGGCTCCGAGGCCTTCGTGTCCCAGTTGCAGCTTGACGGGCACGGGCGATTCTTCCAGTGCCTTGCGGTCGGTGTTGCACACCACGAATGCCACTTCGTGGATGCCTTCGCGGTACATGTGGTTGACGGCGTTGCCGCCGCCGCCGCCCACACCGATGACTTTGATGATTTTGGGTGAATCGGTGGGGAAGTCGAATTGTACTCTGTCGTCCATTGTATGTAATGGTTAATGATTAATGCTTAGGGGGTTAGTTGCGTTTTTTGTTGCTCTCGTCGTCCAGGAATGCGTCGCTGACGTCTTCGAACAGGTCCTTGCCCATTTGCCACCATCTCTTCTTTTTCTTGCCGTTGTTCTGCGGTTCTGGCTTCGGCTTGTTCGTGGGGGCTGGTTCGGGCTTGGGCTTCTCCGGCTCGGGTTGCTGTTGCTTCTCCGGTTCGGGCTTGGGTTGTGGAGCCGGTTCCGGCTGGGGCTGCGGCTTGGGTGGCGTGGCGCAGTTGACCGTGCCTCCGGCCAGCAAGCCCAGGAGGGTGTTTTGCCGTCCATTGGTGGGCAGGTTGCCTTGGGCGTCATGTACGTTGGCCTGTATGTTGAGGGCGGTGCGCACTTTCTCCGTGCGGCTCAGTTTGCGGAAGAGGGCTTCGGTGCCTTGCAGGGAAGCTCCGCCGCCGGTCAGGACGGTGCCGGCCAGGAGTTCGCGCTCGTAGCCGGACAGTTGGATCTGATTCCAGGCGTTGGCCAGGATTTCTTCGGCGCGTGCGCCAAGGATGTCGTTCAGGGCGGACAGTTCGACGGTGCGTCCGTCGGCCAGGGTGCAGGCCGGGGTCGTTTCCGTGTTCTCGTCGATGTCGGCCTGGTAGCAGGCGTCGCCGTATTGCAGCTTCAGTTGTTCGGCCTCTTCCTCTTCGATTTTCAGCAGGGTGAGGTCGTGGGTGATGTTGCTCCCGCCCAGGGGCAGCACGCAGAGGTAGCGCAGGATATTGTCCTTGTAGACCTGTATGGTGGTGGTGTCTGCACCGAGGTCCACCAGTGCGCAGCCGGCGCGCATTTCGTTTTTGGAGAGCACGGCGCTGGCCAGGGCCAGGGGGGCGACGGGCTGGTCGGCGGTCTTGATGCCGGCCTTTTCGAAGCTCTGCTCCAGGTTCTTCTTCAGCTGGTGGCGGGCAATGATGTTGAGGAACTGGCCGGTGATGCGTTGTCCTGCCACGCCTACGGGGTCGGCGTGCTGGGTGTTGTCTATCTTGTATTCCTGTGGCGCCACGTCCAGGATGCACATGTCCACCAGGGGGAATTGCAGATTTTCATCGTTCAGCTCGTCCACCAGGCTGGTGGAGATGATGCCTTCCTCGTCCAACGTGCGGCTGACGGCATTGCGTACCGTCCGCAGCGACTGGCCTCCGACGCCTGCGTAGACTTTGGCGATGGATTGTCCCAACTGCCCTTCCAGCGCGGCGACGATGTCGCGGATGGCGTGGGCGGCCTTGTCGATGTTGTAAACGATGCCCTTGCGTACGAAGGAGGACGAGTCCTCCGAGGCGTAGGCCAGGACTTCGAGGCTCCCGTCGTCGTGCTTCCGTCCGGCGATGCCGGCGATGCGCGAAGAGCCCAACTCGATGGCGGCGATAAATTCGGTTGTTGACATAGTTTCTGTTGTTTAGTATTTGGCTGCAAAGTTAGTTATTTTCTATCGTTTATCCCAGCAGATTTCCGTTTGTTGTTCGTCGGCTCTGCACTCGCGCCCGTCGATACCTGCGCCCGTGCCCGTCGATATCTGCGCCCGCGCCCGTCGATATCTGCGCTTGCGGTCAGCGATATCTTCGCTTGCGGTCAGCGACGTGTGCAGATGATTTGGTTGTCAAACTCTACGTTGATGCGCGAATATTTGTTCCATCCCACGCGGTTGAGGGCTTTTTCATAGAACAGCTTCACCCGCTGGAGCTTGTGTTCGTAGTCCTGTAGCTTGCCCAGGTAGATGAGGTGGTCGCCTACGCGGGGAGCCAGTTCGATGGTTCCGTCTGCCAGGACGTGTATCTGTTCCGTCTGTGCCTGCCAGAAGGGATTGCGCTGCAAGAAGCGTCCGAAGCCGTAGAGCGGGCCGGTGGCGAATTCGCGGCTGACGTGTCCCGTGACGACGGGCAACCGCGCCACGCACTTGGCCGAGAGGGGCATTACGCGGCCCCGGCTGTCCACGTAGTAGCTGTCGCCTCCGTCGCTCATGACGCGCAGGATGGGGAGCCGTTGGCTGACCTCGACGCACACGCGTCCGCCGGGCGTCTTGTAGCATTCCACTCCGTCGATGAGGGGATGATGGGCCAGGGCCTCCTCCATCCGGCGGGTGTCGATGCTGTCTGTGTTCTTTCCTGCCGGGTCGAGGCCTTGGCGGTGCAGCAGGGCGGATATGTCTTCGCGGGTGACAAAGCCGGCGTAGATGCTGTCGCGGATCATCAGCTCCAGGCCGGGACAGGTCTGTCCCGCCGGCTTCCGGTTGAAAGCCGTGATGGCCAGCAGGAGATAGGCGGCCGCCACGGTGGTGCAGAGGGCTATCAGAATCTTCTTGAACATAAGCGCGTTTTATAAGTAGATGTCGATTTTAGTTTATACTTGCTTCATCCGGCGGCTTCACTCCTTGACTTCCTCGCTCCTTTTTTCCGATTCGTTCAGCCTTTCGTTCATCATCCGTGCGATGCCGGGCGCCAGGCTGTCGATGTCGCCGGCTCCGAGCACGATGACCACTTCGAGGCCGGGGTCTTGCCTGAGCAGGGCGGGCAGGTCTTCTTTACGGCAGAGGCGTCCCGCGACGTCCTTGTGCAGGCGGTCCAGGATGAGTTGGCTCGTGACCCCGGGGATAGGCTCCTCGCGGGCGGGGTAGATGTCCGTCAGGATGACCTCGTCGGCCAGCGAGAGACTGTCGGCAAAGTCGGCATAGAAGTCTCGTGTGCGGCTGTAGAGGTGCGGCTGGAAGATGACGGTGATTTTGCGTCCCTCGTACAGTGCGCGAACGGAGCGGATGCTCTGCGCGATTTCCGCCGGGTGGTGGGCATAGTCGCTCAGCACGGCGTGTGTGGCGGTTCTCAGCTTGAAGTCAAAGCGGCGGTCCACCCCGCGGAAGGTGGCCATGCCCAGCTTGATTTCTGCATCGGTGGCGCCGTTCAGATGGGCCAGGGCCATGGCGGCCACGCCGTTTTCGATGTTGATGCTGACGGGCACACCCAGCTGGACATTGTCGATACGCGTGTCCGGCGCCACGAAGTCCAGGAATAGCTTGCCCCCGCCGATGCGGATGTTCTCGGCATGGAAGTCTCCCTCCGTCCGCCCGTAGGTGTAGATGCTGACCCCGTCCTGCACGTCGGGCTTCAGGGCCAGGTCCTTGTGGATAATCAGGGCGCCGCCCGGCCGGATGAGGGTGGTGTAGTGGCGGAAGCTCTCCAGGTAGGCCTCCGGCGTGCCGTAGATGTCCAGGTGGTCGGGGTCGGTGGCGGTGATGACGCTCATCCACGGGCTGAGCCAGTGGAAGGAGCGGTCGAACTCGTCGGCTTCGATGACCGTGTAGGGGCTGGTGGCGGAGAGCAGCAGGTTGGTGCCGTAGTTCTTCGAGATGCCTCCCAGGAAAGCCGTGCAGCCCACGTGCGACTGGTAGAGCAGATGGGCGGCCATGGTGCTGGTCGTGGTCTTGCCGTGTGTGCCGGCCACGCACAGGCCGCGGCTGCTGCGGGTGATGAGGCCCAGCACCTGGGCGCGCTTGTGCAGTTCGAAGCCGTGTTGGCGGAGCCACTCCAGTTCGGCATGTTCGGCGGGGACGGCGGGCGTATAGACCACGAGCGTGGTGTCCGGCCGGCGGCAGTCGTCGGGGATGAGGTTGGGGTTCTCTTCGTAGTGCAGGCGGGCCCCTTCGGCGATGAGTTGCTTGGTCAGCGGGCTGGGGGTGCGGTCATAGCCGGCCACTTGTTTGCCCCGTGCCAGGAAATAGCGGATGAGGGCGCTCATGCCGATGCCGCCGGCGCCGACGAAATAGACGGATTGTATGTCTTCGATGTTCATGTGTGGTTTCCTTTCATTGTTGGATGAGTTTCAATACTTCTTTCGCGATGCGGTCTGCCGAGTCCGGCAAGGCCAGGCGGGCGATGTGCTCCGACAGGCTGTGCAGTTTCTGGTCGTCAGCCACGGTCTTGAGGGCCAGGGCGACCAGTTGTGCGGGGGCGTCGGCATCCTTCACGTAGAGGGCGGCGTCCTTCTGCACCAGGGCCAGGGCATTCTTGGTCTGATGGTCTTCGGCCACGTTGGGCGAGGGCACCAGGATGACGGGCTTGCCCAGCAGGCAGAACTCCGAGATGGAGCCTGCCCCGGCGCGTGACACTACCAGGTCGGCCAGGCCGTAGGCCATGGGCATCTCGCGGATGAAGTCGCTGACGTAGAGGTTGGGCAGACTGGCAACGCGGACGTTGCGCATCGTGTCTCCCGTGAAGGTGGTGATGGCGGCCTTCACCTCGTCGATGTAGATGCGCCCCGTCTGCCAGATGAACTGCACTTCGGGATGCCCCTTGATGTCGCGCAGGGCGGCCTCCATGGTGCGGTTCAGGGTGCGGGCGCCCAGGCTTCCGCCCAGGACGAGGATGGTCTTCTTCTGCGGGTCGAGGCCGAAGTGGGCGGCGGCCTGTTCGCGGGTGACGGGGCTGTCCAGCAGATTCTGGCGCACGGGGTTGCCCGTCAGGATGATTTTCCCGGCGGGGAAGAAGCGTTCCATGCCGTCGTAGGCCACGCAAATCTTGGCGGCCTGCTTGGCCAGGAGCTTGTTGGTGACGCCGGCGTAGGAGTTCTGCTCCTGTATCAGGGTGGGGATGCCGGCCAGGGCGCACGCCTTCAGCATGGGGCCGCTGGCATAGCCGCCCACGCCCACGGCCGCCTGCGGGCGAAACTCACGGACGATGCGGCGCGCCTGCCACTGGCTGCGCAGCAGCTTGGCGATGACGGAGATGTTCTTCCACAGGTGCCGGCGGTCAAATCCGGCCACGGGCAGGCCGATGATGCGGTAGCCCGCGTCGGGCACGCGCTGCATCTCCATGCGGCCTTCGGCGCCGACGAAGAGGATGTCCGCATCGGGGCGCAGGGCCTTCAGCGCGTTGGCGATGGAGATGGCGGGGAAGATGTGTCCGCCCGTGCCGCCTCCGCTGATGATGATGCGGAGAGCGGCGGATGAGGTTGTTGTGGAGTTGGTATTCATTGTCTTCTATGCTTTTTTATCCGGTTTGAGGGTCAGGCCATTTCCTCGTCGTTATTCAGCTCGGGCGAACGGGACGGTTCGGCCTGGAGCCCCTCGGGGGTAGTGGCCGGGAACAGCTGGTTGGCGGCGGCCGCCGCTTCGCGCTGTTCTTTCAGTTCGATGGTGTAGCGGCTGACGCTAAGGATGATGCCGATGTACACGCAGTTGATCAGGGTGGACGTGCCGCCGCGGCTGATGAGGGGCAGCGGCTGTCCGGTGACGGGGGCCAGTCCCACGGCCACCATCATGTTGAACATGGCCTGTACAATCAGCAGCAGCCCCACGCCCAGCACCAGGAAGGCCGGGAAGGTGCGTTCGCACCGGTTGGCGATGCGCCAGCACCGGATGAGCAGCCACAGGTAGAGGAAAACGACGATGCAGCCGCCCGCCAGTCCCAGCTCTTCGATGATGATGGCGAAGATGAAGTCCGAGTAGGCCTGGCTCAGGAAGTCGCGCTGCACCGAGTTGCCCGGCCCCTTGCCCAGGAATCCGCTGGTGGCCACGGCGATGCGTGCGTTGCCCACCTGGCGGCCGTTGCCGCTCATGTCATACTTGGCAGGCGGCACTTTGTCGTTGCTGGTGAAGTTGGCCAGGCGGCTCTTCACGGTGGTGAAGCGATGGCCCAGGGGGATTTTCTCCAGTGTGTCGTTCGGCATGATGAACAGGAAGCTGACGAACAGGGCCGCCGCCGCCCCCAGGCTGCCGGCCAAGGTCAGCAACTTGCGTGCCTGGATGCGCCCGACGAACATCATCAGGAATACTACGCCAAACAGCAGCACGGCGGTGGAGTAGTTCTCCGGCAGGATGAGGACGCAGGTCACGCCCGCCACCCACATGATGTACTTGAAAGCCTTCGGGTCGGCGCCCCGCTCTGTCTGTCCGCGGGACAGTCGCCAGGCCGTGGCGATGATGACGCCCATCTTGGCAAACTCTGACGGCTGGAAGGGGATGCCGAAGAGCTTTACCCAACGGCCCGCCTCGTTGGTCTTCTCGATGACCAGGATGCTGCCGATGTGCAGGTCGTCGAAGGCCAGCAGCAGCACCAGGAAGATGCCGGCCACGGGCAGCAGGACGCGCGGCAGCAGCCGGTAGCTTTGGTACGGTATCTGGTGGAAAATCCATACCGCCACCGCTCCCGCCAGCAGGAAACCGGCGTGGCGCAGGATGGGTGCCAGGTGGTTGCCCGTCTTGTAGGTCAGCGTGCTGGAGGCGCTGAACACCTCGATGACCGAGATGACGCACAGGCAGAGGAAGATGATCCATACCACCTTGTCGCCCTTGAATATGTTGCGTAATAAATCCATGACTTATAAAATGATAGTTTATCTTTGAGGAGTTAAGGAGTTAAGAAGTTAAGTAGTTAAGCCAATACCTCTGTGTATACGATCCTTTGACTTACTATCGGCTTAACTCCTAACGGAGCGAAGCGGAGTGATAACTCCTTAACTTCTTAACTCCTAAATATAAACTAAATATCAACATCTACTTATTATAATGCCCGTACACAAGCCTTGAACTGGTCGCCCCGGTCTTCGTAGCTCTGGAAGAGGTCGAACGAGGCGCAGCAGGGGCTCAGCAGCACGGTGTCGCCCCGCCCGGCCAGGCGGTAGGCGGCCTCCACGGCGTCCTTCATCCCGGTCTGCACCTCGGCGGTGGGCAGGCCCATCGGGTCGAAGAAGTCGTGCAGCTTCTCGTTGTGCAGGCCCAGGAAGACCAGTGCGCGGCACTTCTGGCGCACGAGGTCTTCTATCTCCTTGTAGTCATTGCCTTTGTCCTTGCCGCCCAGGATGAGGACGACGGGCGTCTTCATGCTCTGCAGGGCGTACCAGCAGGAGTTGACGTTGGTGGCTTTCGAGTCGTTGACGAAGCGCACGTCGCGCACGGTGGCCACGTACTCCAGCCGGTGGGGCACGCCTTCGAAGTCGGACAAGGCCTTGCGGATGTCGGCCTTGTCAATGCCTGCCACGTTGGCCGAGATGCCTGCCGCCAGCGAGTTGTAGAGGTTGTGCGTGCCGGTCAGGGCCAGTTCCTCCTGCTCCATGTTGAAGGCGATGGGCTGGTCTATCCGCACTTCGTCGTCCTCCACGTAGGCGATGGCCCCGTCTTCCTTGACGGCGGAGAAGGGATAGAGGCGGGCCTGCAGGCCGTGTTTGGCCAGTTCGCGTCGGATGATGGGGTCGTCGTTCCAGAAGATAAAGGCGTCGTCCGGCGTCTGGTTCTGCGTGATGCGGAACTTGGCGTCCACGTACTTCTGCATATCATGCTCGTAGCGGTCCAGGTGGTCCGGCGTGATGTTCATCAGTACGGCGATGTTGGCGCGGAACTTATACATGTTGTCCAGCTGGAAGGAGCTGAGCTCGATGACGTAGTAGTCGTGCTGCTCCGTGGCCACCTGCAGGGCCAGGCTGCGGCCGATGTTGCCCGCCAGGCCCACGTTGAGGCCCGCGCTCTTGAAGATATGGTAGATGAGCGACGTGGTGGTGGTCTTGCCGTTGGACCCGGTGATGCAGATCATTTTGGCGTGCGTGTAGCGTCCGGCAAACTCTATTTCCGAGATGATGGGCGTGCCCTGTGCCTTGAGTTTCTGCACCAGGGGGGCTTCGTTGGGGATGCCGGGGCTTTTCACCACCTCGTCGGCGTTGAGGATTTTCTCCTCCGTGTGGTGCCCTTCTTCCCATTCGATGCCGTATTGGTCCAGCAGGGCCTTGTACTTGTCCTTGATGCCGCCCTGGTCGGAAACGAAGGTGTCCATTCCCTTGGTCTTGGCCAGTACGGCGGCTCCGGCGCCGCTTTCGCCGGCACCCAGGATAACGATACGTTTTTTTCTTTCTTCTGTATTCATATTTCAGGTTCTTTTTTTATGTCAGTTTTTTCTTGTTTGGTTGCCGCCCTTGTCCGGTGGCGTTTCCGTCCGTGCCTGGAGATATCTTCGCCCCTGCTTGGGGATATCTCCGCCCGGACGGGAGGATATCGCTGTCCGCTGGTCAGGCAATCATCTGATTTTCAGTGTGATGATGGTGATTGCGGCCAGCACGATGGTCACAATCCAGAAGCGGACCGTAATCTTCGACTCGTGGAACAGCTGGTCGGGCTTCGTGAAGACCACGCTGCAGCCCTGTTCAATCTGCCCCATCGACGTGCGGAAGTGGTCGTGGATGGGCGTGCGCTTGAAGAGGCGTTGTTTCCGCCCGTGCCGCTTGCCCGCCTTGTAGTACACCCGTTGCAGGATGACCGACAGGTTCTCCACCAGGAAGACGCCGCAGAGGATGGGGATGAGCAGTTCCTTGTGGATGATGATGGCAAAGACGGCGATGATGCCGCCGATGGTCAGGCTGCCCGTGTCGCCCATGAACACCTGCGCCGGATAGGCGTTGTACCACAGGAAGCCTATCAGCGCGCCGATGAAGGCGCAGATGAAGATGACCAGTTCCTCCGACCCGGGGATGAACATGATGTTCAGGTAGCCCGCAAACTCGATGTGGCTCGACACATACGCCAGGATGCCCAGCGTTAGGCCGATGATGGCCGAGTTGCCCGCCGCCATGCCGTCCATGCCGTCGTTCAGGTTGGCGCCGTTGCTGACGGCCGTCACCACGAAGATGGTGACCAGGACGAACAGCACCCAGCCCGCCGCCTGCGCGTGGTCGCCCAGGAAGCCCATCAGGTCGGCATAGTCCAGGTTGTTGCTCTTGAAGAAGGGGATGGTGGTCTGCGTGGCCTTGATTTCCTTGGCGGCATGCACCACCTCCACCTGTCCGCCGGGCTGCTCCACCTCGATGTTCTCGCGGATGACCACCTGCGGGCTGAGGTAGAGCGTCAGGCCCACGATGAGGCCCAGGCCCACCTGGCCGATGATTTTGAACTTGCCATGCAGGCCTTCCTTGTCTTTCTTGAATATCTTGATGTAGTCATCCGCAAAGCCCAGCGAACCCAGCCAGACGGTGGTGATGAGCATCAGCAGCATGTAGACGTTGTCCAGGCGGCCCAGCAGCAGGCAGGGGATGAGGATGGCGACGATGATGATGATGCCGCCCATGGACGGTACGCCCACCTTCTGCACGCCGAAGGGGTCTATCTTCGCGTCGCGCTGCGTCTCCGTGATTTGCTTCCGCTTCAGCAGGTGGATGAAGCGGTCGCCCCAGATGCTGGAGATGAGCAGCGCCAGGATGACGGCCATCAGCGAGCGAAACGAGGTGTAGCTGAACATTCCCGCGCCGGGAAAGTCATATTGGTCAAGCCATTGGAATAAGTAGTATAGCATGGGTCAGTGATTAGTGTTTAATGATTAGTGGATGCGAAGATGTTCCTTATCTCCTCCTTGTCGTCGAAGTGGTGTTTCACGCCCTTCACCTCCTGGTAGTCCTCGTGACCCTTGCCCGCCACCAGCACGACGTCGCCCTTCTGCGCCAGCATGCAGGCGGTGCGTATGGCCTCGCGGCGGTCGGTGATGGAGAGGGTTTTCTGCAGGTCCTCGGCGTTCAGTCCGGCCAGCATGTCGCGGATGATGTCCTGCGGCTCCTCGAAGCGGGGATTGTCGCTGGTGATGATGAGGCGGTCGCTCAGGCGGGCGGCCTCCTTGGCCATCATGGGTCGCTTGCCCTTGTCGCGGTTGCCTCCGGCTCCCACCACGGTGATGACCCGTCCGCGTCCTTCCAGCACGCCGTGTATGGCGTTCAGCACGTTGACCAGCGCGTCCGGCGTGTGGGCATAGTCCACGATGGCGGTGAAGCCCCGGGGCGAGCGGAGGGTCTCGAAGCGTCCGGACACGGGGTGCAGCGTGCTCAGGCCGATGAGCACCTCCTCCGGCTTCTGCCCCAGCAGCACCGCCGCGCCGAAGACGGCCAGCAGGTTGTAGGCATTGAAGCGGCCGACAAACGGCACGGCCAGCTCCTGTCCGTTGAAGTCCAGCAGCATCCCTTCGAAGTGGCTCTCCAGCACCCGGCCCTTGAAGTCGCACAGGCTGCGCAGCGAGTAGGTGTGGACGTGCGAGCGCGTGTTCTGCACCATCACCATGCCGTTCTTGTCGTCCAGGTTCACCAGGCTGAAGGCGTCGCGGGGCATGTCGTCGAAGAACTTCTTCTTGGCGCGGATGTAGTTGTCCACCGTCTTGTGGTAGTCCAGGTGGTCGCGCGTCAGGTTGGTGAAGATGCCCCCGGCGAAGCGCAGGCCGCTGATGCGTTTCTGCGCGATGGCGTGCGAGCTGACTTCCATGAAAGCATACTGGCAGCCGGCGTCGGCCATGCGGCCCAGCAGTTGGTTCAGGGTGATGGGGTCCGGCGTGGTGTGCTCGGTGGGCACGGCCTCGTCGTCGATGTAGTTGCAGACGGTGGAAATCAGTCCCACCTTATAGCCGAAGTAGCGGAACAGGCGGTAGAGCAGGGTGGCCGTCGTGGTCTTGCCGTTGGTGCCGGTGACGCCCACCAGTTCCAGGCGCGACGTCGGGTCGCCATAGAACAGGGTGGCGATGCGTCCCGTGGCGTCTTCGCTGTCCTTCACCACCACATACGCGATGCCTTCTTGCGTCTCGGCGGGCAGTTCCTCGCAGACGATGGCGCAGGCGCCGTTCCGGATGGCGGCGGGGATGTAGGCATGGCCGTCGGTCTGCGTGCCGCGCATGGCCATGAAGAGGTGGCCTGTCTCCACCCGGCGCGAATCGATGTCCACGCCCGTTATTTCGATGTCCGTGTTGCCGATGACTTGCACCGGCTGCACTGTCTTCAGCAGTTCATTCAGTTTCATGTCAGTAGTATCTATATAAAATATGTATATCTCTATTTCAGTGTCAGCGCTACGGTCCGTCCCTTTACGATGCGGCTGCCGGGAGGGAGCGACTGCCGGCGCACACGCCCGATGCCGCTGAGGTGTACCTTCAGGCCTGCGTTCTCCAGCAGGTAGACGGCATCCTTGGCGCCCATGCCTACGACGTTGGGCATCAGGCCCGGTTGGGGCTCGTGTTCGTTCATCACTACGGCGGTTGTGTCGTGCTGCTGCACGCCCCAGGCGTCAGGCGCACCCTCTGTCTCGACGGGGATGTCCAGGGCGGCCAGGATTTCACGCGTGTCCTCCAGTTCGCCGGCTTTGACGTCGGGGATGGGGCACGAGGTGCTGTCGATGGCGGCAGACAGGTCGAAGCGCAGGTCTTGGGCGAACACCTGCCGGGCAATCTTGCCGAAGACGCTGCCCGCCATCAGTCCGCCCGATGCCGGCAGTCCCGGCTTCTGGATGGAGACGATGCAGCTGTACTTGGGCGCCTCCGAGGGGAAATATCCGCAGAAGCTGACCAGGTAGTTGACGCGACCGGACTTGTAGCCCTCCTTGCCTTTGGAAATCTGAGCCGTGCCCGTCTTGCCCGATACGGAAAACTCCGGGTTGCCCGCGGGTTTGGCCAGGCCGTTCTTCACCACGCTGCGCAGGATGACGCGGATCTTGCTCAGCGTGCTGTCCGAGCAGATTTTCGGATTGATAACCTCGGTGGGATACTCCTGTATCACCTCTCCGTCGCGCAGCAGGGCCTTGACGAACTTGGGGCGCACCATGACGCCGTCGTTGGCGATGGCGTTGTAGAACGTCAGTATGTTGAGGGGCGGCAACTGTGTCTCGTAGCCGATGCTCATCCAGGGCAGGGTGGTCTTGGCGAAGTAGCGTTCGTCCGGGCCTTTTAGGTAGGGCTTGCCTTCGCCCTGTATCTGCAGATGCAGGGGCTGGTCGAGGCTCATGCGTTTCAGGCCGTCCACGAATTTCTGCGGGTCGTCGTGGTAATACTTGTCTATCAGGTAGGACACGCCGATGTTGGACGACACTTCGAGGATGCGCGTGACGTCTATCTTGCCGTAGCCGCCGCGGTGCCAGTTGTGATCGCGCATCTTGCTGCCGTGCATGTTCATGATGCCGTTGCCTGTATCCACCACGGTGTGCGGGGTGATTTTCCCGTCTTCCAGGGCCACCATGATGGAGGCTGTCTTGAAGGTGGAGCCAGGCTCCAGCAGGTCGCTGATGGCGTTGCTGTTCATTTCGTAGTATTTCCCGTCGCCGGCCTTGCTGAGGTTGACGATGGCTTTCACTTCGCCTGTCTTCACCTCCATCAGTACGGCCACGCCCACCATGGCGTTGATGCGCTCCAGTTCGTCGCGCAGGGCTTTCTCGCAGATGTCCTGCATGCCTACGTCGATGGTGGAAACAACGTCACAGCCGTCCTGTGCGGGTATGTCCACGATGTCCAGATAGCGGTTCATCACCTTCTGGCGATGCGTGATGCCGTTTTGCCCGCGCAGCACGGAGTCGAAAGCCAGTTCGATGCCGCTGCGCGCTCCCTTGGCCGTGTCGGCATAGAGTCGTCCCAGGGTCTGTGCGGCCAGTGAGCCGAAGGGCTTCTTGCGTTGGTTGTACACCTGTTCGTGGAATCCGCCGGCGTTGGGTCCTTGCCGGAAGACGGGCAGGCGCTTGGCCTCCTTGTATTGGATGTAGGAGATGCGGTTGGGGTAGATCAGCCAGTGGCGGCTTTTCTTCTTGCGTCCCTGGCGCAGCCGCTGCTTGAAGTAGGCCACGCTCTTGTCCGGGAAGATGTGGTGCAATCCTATGCAGATGCTGTCGATGCTGTCCGTCAGGTTCTGGTCGCGGCGCTGCTGGTCCTTCTTGCGGCGTTCTTCGTCGCGCTCGCCGGACATGAAGTCCATGTAGATGCGGTATTCCGGCAGCGAGCTGGCCATCAGCTTGCCGTCGGACGAGAGGATGTTGCCGCGGTTGGGGCGGATGGTGACATTCTCGCGCACGAAGCGGTCGGCCACTTCCTGCCAGTATTCCCGCTCGGCATACATGATGATGGCTGCCTTGATGATGACGAATACACCCAGGAGCAACATCACTACCACGATGAGGAAGTAGCGGTTGACAATGCTTTTTTTGTTGATAGTCATATAATGCGTCTCTCCTTTGGGCGTTAGTCGTTGCGTATCAGGTAGGGGGGCGTCGTGGCGCTCTGCAGGTCGCTGTGCTGCGTGGCGATGTACTCCTCGATGCGCGACTGGCGGCTGTGTTCCATCAGCTCCGAGCTGCGCGTCAGGGCGTCATACTTGATGTCCGTCAGTTCCTTCTTCAGTTCCTCGATGCGTATCATCAGTTGCTGGCATTCGTAGCGGTTGTTTATATAGAAGATGACGAGTACCATGATGAGCACCAGCAGCTTGGCCTGCCGGTGGAAGAATTCGGCGGCCAGGATGTCGCCTCCGATGATGCTCCTCCAGGACGTGTGCCGGGAGGAGGCCTTGTCTGTCTTTTTCTCGGTTCCCATGATTGTCTTCTTGTTTAGTTGTCGTTGTTGTCTTCGTCCCGTTTCTCGGCGATGCGGAGTTTGGCGCTGCGCGAGCGCGGGTTGCGGGCCACCTCGTCTTCATCGGGCGTGATGACTTTGTTGTTCACCAGGCGGAAGGGCGTCTGCACGTTTCCGTAGAAGTCTTTTTCCACTTTGCCCTCCACGTTGCCGGTCTTCATCAGGTTCTTCACCAGGCGGTCTTCCAGCGAGTGGTAGGTGATGACGGCCAGGCGTCCGCCCGGTCGCAGGGCTCCGGCGGCCGCCAGGAGCATCTCGCGCAGGGCTTCCATCTCGTGGTTCACCTCGATGCGCAGGGCCTGGAAGACGCGGGCCAGTTCCTTTTTCTCGCGTTCGCGGCCGAAGAGGGGCTTTACGATGTCCAGAAACTGGCCGATGGTGGCTATCGGGGCTTGTGCCCGTGCCCGGCTGATGGCGGCGGCCAGCTTGCGGCTGTTCTTCAGTTCGCCGTAGAGGTAGAACACGTTGGCCAGGCGTTCTTCGTCGTAGGTGTTGACCACGTCGGCTGCCGTCTGTCCCGCCCGTTTGTTCATGCGCATGTCCAGCGCGCCGTCGAAGCGGAAGGAGAAGCCGCGCTGGCTGTCGTCGAAGTGGTGGGACGATACGCCCAGGTCGGCCAGCAGCCCGTCGATGTGCCGGATGCCGTGGTAGCGCAGGAAGTTGTGCAGGTAGCGGAAGTTGCTGCGCACGAAGGTGAAGCGCGGGTCGTCCGGGATGTTGCGCTCGGCGTCCTCGTCCTGGTCGAAGCCCAGCAGCCGCCCGCCGGGGCCCAGCCGCCGGAGGATTTCGCGCGTGTGTCCGCCTCCGCCCAGGGTGGCGTCCACATAGATGCCGTCCGGACGGATGTCCAGCCCGTCCACGGCGGGTGCCAGCAGCACCGGTATGTGATAGGTCGTAGCAGTTTCTTGCGTCATTGTCTTACTCTCCTTTGTTGTTATCCCACGAATCTTCGCCCAATGTCTCTTGCAGGGCCTGGCTGAACTCTTCCGCGTCCATGAAGGGGGCTTCCGCCCGTTCCCTGGCCCAGATTTCGATGGTGTTGTCCATGCCGATGAAGCGCACCTCGTCCCGGATGCCCGCCATCCGCAGGTAGCGGCGGGGGATGAGGATGCGTCCGTTGCCGTCCGGCACCACCACTTCGGCGTCGCTGACGAACTGGCGGAACACGGCTTGCTGGCGGGCGTTCCAGCGGTTCAGCCGCCGGCGCAGTTCCTCCTGTGTCTTGAACCAGACACTTTCGGGGTAGAGCACCAGGCAGTCCTGGAATACATCTTTGCGCAACACGAGGCTCTCCTCGGAGGCAGCCTGCAGCTGTTTCCGGAAGGTGGCGGGGATGAACACCCGTCCTTTGGCGTCGGTCTTGGCCTCTATGTTGCCCAAAAAGCGTATCATCTCTTTCTTTATTATAATAAGCGGCTGTAAAAGTACACAATTCCCCACAATCCCCCACCATATTTGGCGGAAAAACTTTCGAATAAGTTTTCAACATGCTGTTGATTACTTATCCGTCTGAAAATAAGGATTCTTCTGAAACGCTTTGCCGGTGGGGGATTGCGGGGTTGCGGACGCCGGCGGGAGGGGCGGATGGAGGCGGTTTGCTTCGGGACGTCGCCGGGCGCGGGCGGCGATATCCCGGCTCATGTCCGGGGATATCCCCGTGTACGGGCGGCGGTATCTCCGTGCGCGGATGCCGGAGGTTTTTTTTCCGGCGGGTCGCTTGTTTTTCCGGGGATAATCTGATACTTTTGCCGTGAGACTATTCTGGAGTGCTTATGAAGCAGAAATATGGTTACCTCGTTTTCCTGTTCCTGGGTGTCTGCCTGTTGGCCGGCGGCATCGGGGGCTTTGTTTCCCTGGCGAAGGCGTCGGGCGAGTATCTGCGTGCGCCGGGCGTTGTGGAGCGGGTCCGCTACGAACGGGTGTACCGCCCGCGTAAGATGCGGATGCTGAAACGGACGGACGTGTATTATGAGACCGAGCGTTACGGCACGCTGTCCCTCACGTTGGACTACTTTGTGCCCTTCCTGATGGACGAGGGCGACAAAGTGACCGTGCTGTATCGGGCGGACAGGCCGCGGGAAACCCGCGTGCCCTTGGCCGAGGGCCTGCTGTTCGGCCTGCTGCTTGTGGCCGGGGCGGGCTGTGTCTGGATAGGCCGGGTGATGAAATAGGCAGGCGGGAGGGGCGCCTCGTCTGTGCGCCACATGCAGCCCCTGTCGGGAGCGTTCTCCCGACGATGGGGCGGAGGGGTCAGCGGAAGTCCTTCAATTCCCGCTGCAGGCGTTGCCGCGTGAAGAAGATGCGGCTTTTCACCGTGCCGATGGGCAGGTCCAGCTTTTCGGCAATCTCGCGGTACTTGAAGCCTGCGACGTGCATGGAGAAGGGGATGCGGTATTCTTTGGGCAAGGCGTTCACGACGCGGTGCATTTCTTTCAGGTCGTAGGCACTTTCCGCGCTTTCCACGGACGTTTCGTCCGAGCCGTTCAGGTGATAATGGTTTTCGCTGGTGTCCACGAAGGTCTGCTCGCGCACGATGCGGCGGTAGTTGTTGATGAAGATGTTCCGCATGATGGTGTATATCCAGCCCTTGAAATTGCTTTGGGGCTCATACTTGTCTTCATTGTCCAGGGCCTTCAGCGAGGTTTCCTGCAACAGGTCGTTGGCTTCTTCGCGGTCGGCGGTCAGTTTATAGGCAAAGCGCAGTAGTTCGTCTTGTACGCCTATCAGTTCTTTTGTAAATGTCACACTGTTCATAATCTTCTGTCTTTTGTAGGTTCAGGCCGGCGTCCCGTCTTTCGGGGCCGGATTTTTTTTCTGATGCAAGTTTACGGAATTTTTTCGGAGGAGGCGGACGGATTTCCACCATTCTTTGGGGGGGAAACTGTCAAAGGGCAGCTTCTCTGTGGAGCCGGAGAGTTTTCAGGAGTTTTTCTATTTATTGCACACTCGGAGGGGTTTTGCGCAATCCGGCGGGTAAAAACAGCCTTCCGGGAGTTATTATGTAGGTTTTGATAGATTTCGGTGTCAGTTTTCTGACAAAACCTTGTGTTTAATTAAAAAGATGCGTTAATTTTGCGCTGTAAAATCATCGGAACAAGCATGGCTGACGATTCATTGTTTTTGATAGATATAGACAAGGTGTTGCGGGAGAAAGCCCCGCAGAAGGCGAAGTACATTCCGAAGTTTGTCGTCTCCTACCTCAAGCGCATCGTCCATCAGGACGAGCTGAACGGCTTCCTGCGCGGAGCCCAGGACAAGGTCGGGGTGGACTTCCTGAAAGCCAGCCTGGACTTCCTGGATGCGAGACTGGTGGTCAGGGGCGAAGAGAACCTGCCCATGGATGGCCGCCTTTGCACCTTTGTCTCCAATCACCCCCTGGGCGGGCAGGACGGACTGGCCCTGGGCTACGTGCTGGGCACGCGCTATGACGGCAAGATCAAGTATCTGGTCAACGACCTGCTGATGAACCTGCACGGCCTCGCCCCCCTCTGCATCCCTATCAACAAGACCGGCCGCCAGGCCAAGGATTTCCCCCGCGTGGTGGAGGCGGGATTCGCTTCGGACAACCAGCTGCTCATGTTCCCTGCCGGGCTGTGCTCGCGTCGCCGCCACGGCGTCATCCGCGACCTGGAGTGGAAGAAAGCTTTCATCGTCAAGAGCGTGCAGCACCAGCGCGACGTGGTCCCCATCCACTTCGACGGACGCAACTCCAACTTCTTCTACAACCTGGCCAATGTGTGCAAGGCCCTCGGCATCAAGTTCAACATCGCCATGCTCTACCTGGCCGACGAGATGCTGAAGAACCGCCACAAAACCTTCACCATCACCATCGGGAAGCCCATCCCCTGGCAGACTTTCGACAAGTCGAAGACTCCCCTGCAATGGGCACAATACGTTAAAGACATCGTGTATAAACTCTGAACTGAATATGGAAGATATTATTGCACCGGTAAGCAAAGAACTGCTGAAGGCGGAACTCACCGAAGACAAGCGCCTGCGCATGACCAACCGCAGTCACAACCAGATTTACATCGTTACGGCCCATGACTCCCCCCACACGATGCAGGAGATCGGCCGCCTGCGCGAGATTGCCTTCCGCGCCGCCGGCGGAGGTACGGGCAAGTCGGTGGACATCGACGAGTTCGACGTCATGGAGCATCCCTATAAGCAGCTCATCGTCTGGAATCCCGAGGCCGAAGAAATCCTGGGCGGCTACCGATACATCCTGGGCACGGACGTCCGCTTCGACGACAAGGGGCAACCCCTGCTGGCCACGGCCCACATGTTCCACTTCTCCGACAAGTTCCTTCGCGAATATCTCCCCACCACCATCGAGCTGGCCCGTTCGTTCGTCACGCTGGAGTACCAGCGCACCCGCATGGACAACAAGGGCCTCTTCGCCCTCGACAATCTTTGGGACGGCCTGGGTGCCTTGACAGTGGTCATGCCCAACGTCCGCTACTTCTTCGGCAAGGTCACCATGTATCCCAATTACTCCCGTCCGGGCCGCGACATGATCCTCTATTTCCTGAAGAAGCACTTCGGCGACCGGGAGGGCCTGGTCACCCCCATCGAACCGCTGCGGATCGAGACCGACGAACGCGAACTGGCCGCCCTCTTCTGCAAGGACACCTTCAAGGAAGACTATAAGATTCTGAACTGCGAGGTGCGTAAGCTGGGCTACAACATTCCCCCGCTGGTCAATGCCTACATGAGCCTGAGCCCCACGATGCGCATGTTCGGCACCGCCATCAACCGTGAGTTCGGCGACGTGGAGGAAACCGGCATTCTCATTGCCGTGGACGAAATCCTGGTGGAGAAGCGTATGCGCCACATCCAGTCCTACATCGAGAACGAGGCCAAGCAGGGCGAAGCCAAGTGCTTCTGACGCCGGCCTGTCATACCATGTCTTCGCCCGTGCGGATGACCGGCACGCGTACCGTCTTGTGGAACGGGATGAAGCGCGAGATGACGGCAATAATCAGCGTGGCCACCGTCAGCCAGCCCAAAATATGCTTTAGCGCCAGGAGTGTGCTCTGCTGTTGCAGTGTCGTATAGAGCGTGTTCGTGGCCAGCTGCATGGCCTGGTCGATGCCGTGTCCCTGCGTCAGGCTGCTGCCCAGGGACGAGGCGTAGCGCGAGGCGGCGAGGGAATCCACCTGCGTGACCGTCTCGCTGAGTTGCACCAGGTAGCGCTGTTGCAGATGGTAGAGCCAGTTGCTGTAGAGGGCCGAGGCGAGCACGGGTGCCAGTACGGCGCGGAACGTAATCAAGAAGAAAGCATTGCTGAGCATGTACTTCGGCTGCAGGTCCTCCACCACGAAGAGGCCGAAGGCGATGAGCAGCACCATCATCCCCAGCCCGCGGAAGAACAGCGGCACGTAGAGCATCTCGTAACGGCTGTCCGGCGAGATGGTGAAGTAGAGCACGGCGAAGAACACGAAGAAGCACGCCATCCCTCCGGCAATAAGGAAGCGGAACCGCCACCGTTGCCACCGGAACCACCAGAAACACAGGAAAGCCCCCAGCACATAGCCCGGCAACAGCCAGACGTAGAGCGTGTAGGTATGCGTGTTATCCACCCGCAGGATGGAGGTCATGTACGACGTCAGCAGGCTGGTGGAGGTACTGAACAGCATGACCAGCACCATGTAGACGTAGCCCAGCATCGCCTTCCATTGGAAGAGCGGCTTCAGGCTGACGTAGGGCGACGGCGCGCGCAATTGTTCCCACAGGAACAGTCCGACGAGCAATGGCCCCAGCACGATGAACAGCCGGATGCGCGGGGAAGCCATCCAGTCCAGCGTCTTGCCGTAGGTGATGACATAGACTATCATCAGCAGGCCCGTGGCGATGATGAGCATCTCCGGCACGTGCAGTTCGCGGAGGGCGATGCCCCGCGACGGGCGGTCGTGGCGGAAGAGAAGGATCACCGCCAGGATGGCCACCATCAGCAGGAGCATCATGAAGTAATACATGTATTTCCAGTCGTAGTGGTAGGCCAGCAGGGCGGTGATGACCATTGACGCCTGGCCCCCGCCGAACACCAGCGGGTAGAAGTAGGCGTAGAATTCGCTGCGCACGTCGGCGGGGCTGAAGATGAGTTTGATGCGCCGGATGACCCACAACATCAGAAAACCTTTCAGAAAGCCGATGAGGAAGCTGAGCCATACCATCAGGTCCGTACTGGCGGCATGGGCGCACGTCCAGCTCAGTATGACCTGCAACGTCAGGTCCACCAGCAATAATGACTTGCTGCTGAACGCACCCAGTATCTTGGGGACGATGGGGTAGGCCACGGCCATGCCCGCTGCCGCTGCATAGAATCCGATGGTGATGTCCTCGGTATAGACACCCAGCGTGTTGGACACTTCGAGCATGCTGCCCGTGTACGTCCCGTTCAGCATGGTCAGGGGCAGCATGATGAGGAAGACGACCGCCACGCCCACCCAGTCCGGCAGTCCGCGTCGCAGGGGGATGTCCAGGTATTGGGCAGAGAGAATGGTGATGCTCATCGCTTCAGGGCCTCCGTCTCCACCATCATGCCTGCCCGCAGCAGTTTCATGTCTTCGGGCGAGACGCCGTCGAAGTCAATGCGCACGGGGATACGTTGTTGCACCTTGACGAAATTGCCTGCCGAATTGTCCGTGGGCACCAGCGAGTACTTGGAACCCGTGGCCTCGGAGATGGCCGTGACGTGTCCGCGGAACACGCGTCCCGGCACGCCGTCCACCTTGATGCGCACCTCCTGGCCGATGTAGATGTGGGCAATCTGCGTCTCGCGGTAGTTGGCTGTCACCCACTTGTCCGTCTGTCGCACCAGGTAGGAGAGGGTCTGCCCGGCCGTGACGTACTGTCCCGTCTCCAGCGTGCGGCGGCCCATGTAGCCGTCATAGGGGGCGGTCACCACGGTGTAGGACAGGTTGAGGTCGGCCAGGTCCAGTGCGGCCTGGGCGCGGAGGATGGCGGCCTGGGCATTGACCTGCCGCTTGCTGGTTTCGGTGTATTGGGACAGGGCGCTGTCCTTCTGCCGCAGCAAGGCTTCGTAGCGGGCCTGTGCGGCTTCGTAGGTGGCTTTGGCCTGTTCGTACTGCTGTTGGGGGACGGACTCCTCTTGCAGGAGGCGTTCGTAGCGGTAGAAGTCCTGCTCCGCCTGCCAGAGGCGCGCCTTGGCCTCGGCTATGTTGGCCTCCTGTTCCGCCACACGGATTTGGGACGACTCGATGCCGCTGTGCAGCACGTCCTTCGACCCCTGTGCGTCCAGCAGGGCGGCGCGCGCCTCCTTCTGCCGGATGCGGTATTCGCGGTCGTCCAGCACGACGAGGGTGTCGCCCTGCCGGACGAACTGGTGTTCCTTGAAGCGTATCTCGCGGACGTACCCTGCCACGCGGACGTTGACGGGTGATATGTACTGGTCGATGAAGGCGTCGTTCGTAATCTCGTAGTTGACGTAGCGCCAGAAGTAGTGGACGGTCCACAGCAGTCCCGAGCCGGCGATGAGCAGGCAGACCGTGTTGAGGATGATGTTGCGCCGCTTGCGTTTCTTCAGGCGGCGGTAGCGCATTTCGAGGGAAGATTCCATATATAGCGATTAGGGGTTAGTGGTTAGTGATTAGTGTCGTTTAGCGGTTAGCGGTTGGTGAACAGTGTTTGGCGGGTGTTTGGCGGCAATCATCAATCACTCATCGCTGACCGCTAACCGTTCTCTACAGTTTTCCTGCCGCCCGTTGCAGTTCATAGTAGGTGCGTATCACTTGGGTGCGGGCGGTGGTCAGTTGCGGTTCGGCGTTCAGGCGCAGGTTGTCCGCGTCCAGCAGGTCGGTGAGGATGGCCAGTTGGTTGAGGTAGCGGTTGCGCATGATGCGGTAGTTCTCTTCAGCCTGGCGGACGGACAGCTTGAGGGCTTCCACGCGTTCCACGGCCTCGCGGTGGTGCAGGTAGGCGCTGTGGACGGTGAGACGGATTTCCTGCTCCTTCTGTGCCTCGGCGTTGCGGCGCAACTCCACGGCCAGGCGGGCGGCGTTCAGCCGGTTCTTCGTGCGGTAGAGGGCCGAGAGGGGGTAGGACAGGGAGAGGCCGATGTTCCAGGTGTTGTTGTACAGGTCGTCCATGGTGCGCGACAGGGGGCGGGCCAGCGTGTTCGACGCGTAGAGCGAGAGTCGCGGCAACCGTTCGGCGCGGGTCAGGCGGACGTCGTTCTGTGCCAGGCGGGTCTGTTGCTTCAGCAGCAGCATGGCGGGGTCGGCGGCGTAGGCTTGGGCGATATAGCCGTCGGCGGTGTCCAGGCTGTAGGTTTTATATAATAAGGTGGTGTCCGGGCGCAAGAGCAGGTTTTCGTCCAGTCCCAGCAGGATGTCCAGTTGGCGGGAGACGAGGCTGATGTCGTTCTCTGTCTGTTGCAGGGCCAGGCGGTTGTCGGTCAGCTGCATTTCGCTGCGCAGGACGTCGTTGTTGGTGATGAGGCCCTCGCGTTTCATGCGGCGGATGTCCACCAGTCGGCGTTCGGACTCGTCGATGTTGCGCCGCAGCACCAGGTGTTGCTTGTAGAGGCTGAACAGTTCCAGGTAATGGTCCAGCAGGTTGAGCTTGAGGTCGGCCTGGTCTGTGGCGGTCTGCAGGGCGGCGATGCGGCGTTGCAGGTCGGCCCGGCGGACGGCGTACTTCAGGCGTCCGCCTTCGTAGAGCGGCTGGGTGAAGTCTACGGCATAGTTCTGCGACCAGTGGGGCGTTTCGGGGCGGGTGGCGTCCGACAGTCCGTGCTGCCACACGACAGGCTGTCCGACGAAAGCTCCGCGCAGGCCCACTTCGATGTCGGGCAGGAGGTCCCGCCGGGCGGTTTGTGCCGCTTCGCGGGCCATGCTCTCTTGCAGGCGGTCGGCTTCGATGGGAAAGCTGTGCTTCATTCCGCGCTCGAAGAGTTGTTCGATGCTGAGGTCCAAAGAGTCGGTCTGGGCCGGGGAGGCCGTGGGCAGGAGGATGGCCAGGAGGCAGAACAATGCCACAAGAATGGAGTGTGGTTGTCTTGTCTTTCTCATGTGTGTATCCTGAATCGGACTGCAAAGGTACGGATTTCCGGCGGAATCGGCAAATGTTTAACAGTCGGGCCGGCCTTCCTGTACGATGATGTCCCCGTCCGCGGACGGGGATATCCCTGCCCTCGGGCGGAGATATCCACGCTTGTGCCCGGCGATATCTCCGTCCGCGCCGGGCGATATCATGGCTCGGCGGGCGTGGGCAGCGTCACCCGGAAGAGCTCGCTGGGGCGGTGTTCGCGCAGGATGATGTCCGTCATCTGCTTCACGATGTCGGGGTGCTGGGCAGCCACGTCGTGGTCTTCGTGGATGTCGGTGGCCAGGTCATACAGGCGTGGCACGCCGCGCACCACCACCAGCTTCCAGTCGCCCATGCGCAGGCCTATCTGGTCCGTTTCGTGGAATTCCCAGTAGAGGAAGTCGTGCTTGGCCTGCCGTTCGTCCTGTCCCAGCAGGGTGGGGGCGAAGGAGATGCCGTCGAAGCAGTCGCCTTCGAGCTTCTTGTTGAGGTATTTCTTGGGGAACTTCTTGTCGCCGACGAGCTCGCAGAAGGTGGGCATCACGTCGTAGAAGGCCAGTTGGTGGTCATTGACCTGTCCGCCTTGGATGTGTCCGGGCCACCAGGCGATGAAGGGCACGCGGATGCCTCCTTCGTAGCACTGGCGTTTCAGGCCGCGCAGCTTGCCGTCGCGTCCGAAGAATGCCGGGTCCGCACCGCCTTCCTCGTGGGGGCCGTTGTCGCTGCTGAAGATGACGAGGGTGTTCTTGTCCAGCCCCTTTTCCTTCAGCTTGGCCAGGATTTCGCCCACGTAGGCGTCCAGGCGTGTGATCATGCCGGCAAACTGGGCGTGCGTGTGTTCCGCCGGATTGTAGCGCGAGCCTTCGCTGCCTCCCCACGTCTTGTCGGTGAAGAACTTCTGTTTATATCCCTTCAGGATGGAGTCCTCGGGCTGTGCCAGCTCGGCGTGGGGCAGGGTGTAGGTGAGGAATCCGTAGAACGGCTGGCTGCCGTCCTGGCTGTCCAGCCATTCCAGGGCCTTTTGGTGGATGATGTCGGCGGAGTATTGCGTGCGGTTGCGGTAGTCGTCGCCGTACATGGCGTGCCGGATGTTCTGCTCCATTACCTCGCGCACCACGGCTGTGTCGCCCGCCGAGCGGCTGAAGCGGTTGAGGAAGTTGGGATAGTAAAGGTGGGCCTGGAACTGGCAGATGTAGCCATAGTACTCGTCCACGCCGCGCTTGTCAGGGGTGGAGACAGAGCCTTCGTAGCCGCCGGCCCATTTGCCGAACATGCCTGTGGTGTAACCGTTCTGTTTCATGATTTCAGGCAGGATGATGTGCTCCGGGTCGTAAGGCTCCTGGCCCACGATGGCATAGTCCTTGTTCTGTCCGTACATGACTTCTCCCTGCCAGTATTCCTTGTTGCCGCGGACGTGTCCGTGTCCGGAGTGCTGTCCGGTCATCAGCGCGGCGCGCGAGGGGGCGCTGACGGGGCTTCCGGCATACGCCTGGGTGAAGAGCATGCCTTCCTGGGCCATGCGGTCGAGGTTGGGGGTCTGGATGTACTTCTGGCCGTAGCAGCCCAGGTCGCCGTATCCCATGTCGTCACACAGGATAAAGAGGATGTTGGGCTTCGGGTCTTTGTTCTTGTCCGCCGTTCCGGCATGGACAGCACAGGCTGTTGCCAGCAACCCTGTGCAGAACAGTGCTTTCTTGTTCTTGTTCATTGTTCTTTTTTAGGGGTATGGATATGAAAACTGCCTTAAAGGTAGGGAAAACATTTTGTTCTCCTGCCCGTTTAAGGCAGTTTGGGTCAGTATTTAACAATCCTTGTAATTCCTTGATAGGCTTGGGAGCGCTTTCATTGGGAGGATTACCAGCCCGGGTTCTGCGTAATGTCCGGGTTCAGCAGGATTTCATCCGTGGGCACCTGATACAAGTAATATTTGTCCAGCCAGCCATTGCCTTCGGCCACAGGGTCATTAAAGAGATACAGATATCCTTCGGTCATTGAGCCGCTGGCTCCGTCCGAGAAACCGGTGGATTCGTTGTAGAGCGTGCGGTTGTTGGCCGTGGCATATTCCTTGGTCACCCAGATGCCTCGGGGCGCTTGGTTGATGAACCAAGGCGCCATGCGCCAGCGGCGTACGTCGTAGAAGCCGAATCCCTCGCCCAACAACTCAATGATGCGTTCACGACGGATTTCCCACAACAGGGCGGGCACTTGCACGCCGGCCGTGTTTCCTTCCGGATAGTAGTAGGGACGGTCGGGGTCGAAACTGTCATTGATTTGGGCCACTGTCATGCGGGCCACTTCGGCGCGGTCGCGCAGCTTGTTGATGGAGCGGTCGGCCGCATCTTGGGTGAACCGGCCTAACTCGCACATGGCTTCGGCGTAGTTCAGCAAGACTTCCTCAATCTTGAAGATGGGCTTGTCGGCCACGTTCAGGGAACCGTTGTTGAAATTCTCTTCCCAGTTGCAGTACAGTTTCCACAGGTAATAGCCCGACCGGCATTGCAGGTAGGCGCCACCTTCGCCCAAGCGGGGAATTTCAGTCACCAGCGAAGCCGACCAGTTCTGCACGGGCAGGCGTTTCATTCCGATGCCCGGGTTGCTGCGGCTGTAATTGGCCCCCATGATGTCGATGTATTCACGCTCTACGGGGTCGGATGTATAGCCCCAGTCGGCGTTGGGGTTCTCTTCCGGCGTGTCTGCGCCGCCTGCTTCTACCCGGTAGGGCGGTATCACGGTGTGGTACAGTCTCGGGTCACGGTCGCGGAACGTGTCATACATGGTCTGGTCGCCATAGTATCCCGATTCCGGGTTATGGATGGGCAAACCGTTTTTCATCAGGTACAGGTCGACGGTGTTTTGGTTTACCTCGATACTTTGGCTGGAAGTATGTTCGAGGTAGCAGCCGCCCTGTACGGCGTTGATGCCGCTCACGTATTCC
Source organism: Candidatus Bacteroides intestinavium (assembly GCA_019118325.1). GTDB lineage: Bacteria > Bacteroidota > Bacteroidia > Bacteroidales > Bacteroidaceae > Bacteroides > Bacteroides intestinavium. Next base: position 16,698 of record DWZE01000012.1, on the reverse strand, counting down.
TTGTAGAGGATGATGCCGGGCACGCCTCCCAGGTCTTCCGTGGTCCACATTTCGCCATATCCGGCTCCCGGCTGGCTGTCTGTGCCGGTGTAGAGTTCGGGATAATCAAGCATCAGCTCTTCGGAAACGCGGACACACTCTTCCAGATAAGCTTCATAGCCGGAGAGCCCGTGATACTTGCGCCACGTGCCTTCGCGCAGCGTGAAGCGGGAGAGGGCTGCCCGGACGCAATCTTGGTCGATGGCATTGTTGCCGTCTTGTGTCGAGAAGTCGCCGATGTGTTCTTCGGCCCATTGCAGGCGTTCCAGCACATAGTCGGCCACAATGGTGCGTTCAACGCGCGGACCGTACGTGGCTTCGGACTCTTCCGTCAAGACCTGGTCCACCCAAGGCACATCGCCAAAGCGGTTGATGAGCTCCATATACCAGAAGGAGTGGAAGAAGTAGCCTACTGCACGCCAGTGGTCTTTTTCTTCTTGCGTCATGGAAGACCCGTCAATGTGCGACAGCATGATGTTGATGCGGCGGATGAACGAACTGAAGTTCCAGCCGTTGCCCGAAGCGACATTGCCCACGGTCTGATAAGCAAACTCGTTGAATCCGCTGGACGAACGGTTGTTGAAATAGTTGGCGTCCACATCGCCTTCGTACTGTCCACCTACGCCCCAGCCATTGCTGCGCGTGGAGGTGGCGATGGTGGTATTGGTGAACATTTCGTAGCAGGGCCACATGAAGCTCTGGAAGTTGGCGTACGAGGTAAACGCGTTCTCTTCCGTCAGGTCTGTTACCGGGGTCTTATCCAAAAAACTGTCATTACATCCGGTCAGGGTGATGCCCGCCAATAGTGCAATGCTTATCAATATCTTTTTCATACACATCATTTTTAGTAGTTGTTATAAAGAAAGGTTTATGCCGAAGGACACCGTGCGGAAAGCCGGATAGCTCCACGACAAGGTTTCGGGGTCAATGCCTTTGGGGAGCGAGCTGAAGGTGGCCAGGTTCTCTATGCTGACAAACAGTTTCAGCTGGCTGAGCGTAAGCTTGCGGATGAGGTGCTTCGGGAACGTATATGACAGCGTCACGTTCTTGATGCGCAGGTAGGACGCATCGGACAGGTAACGGTCCGACTGCCGGTAGTTGGAGCCCATATTGCCGTAACTGTCGTAAATGCGTGCATACTCGGCACCCGGATTGGCGCATGTGTAGTCGCCATTGGCGGCATCCACCGGCTTCCAGTAGTTGTCCAGGCCGTCATAGAGCGGCAGGAAAGTGTAGTCGCCATACATGGGGAAGGTCAGCACGTTGGCCAGCCAATAATCGCGTTTGCCCGTGCCTTGCAGGAAGACGCTTAGGTCAAAGCCTTCGTAGCTTGCGCTGAGGTTGATGCCATAGAGGTAGCGCGGCAATGAGTTGCCTATGACGGTCCGGTCGCCGGGGTTATCCAGTGTGTTCACGCCGGATGTGATGAGGTTCTCGCCCTGGTCGTCGTCGCGCAGGTTCTTGAACTTGATGTCGCCCGGACGCACGGCATAACCGTTGATGTCCGTCACTCCGTCCTTCAGCTGCCAGCTCTGCGTGTCTACAAAGTCATCCACGGTATAGAATCCGTCGTAGACATATCCCCAGATTTCGCCCAGTTCTTGCCCTTCGTAGAAGTTGCTTAATAGCTTCGACTCATTGCTGTCATACTTGGTGATCGTGCTCTTGGAGTCGGACAGGTTGAAGCCTACGCTGTAGCCCCATTTCCCTATGCGGTCCCGCCACGTCAGGTTGACTTCCCAACCGCGGGTGCGCATGTCTGCCGTGTTTTGATAAGGTGCGGAGGCGCCTACTACGGCGGGGAGCTGCATGCCCGGAGCCAACATGCCTTTTGTGTCTTTCTGGTACCATTCGAACAGTCCGGTCAGGCGGCTTTTGAACAGCGAAAAGTCCACGCCGATGTTGGTCGTATGCACCTTTTCCCATGTGAATGATGTGCTTACCAGTGACGGCAGCGAGGTGACGGCAGCCACTTGCTGTCCGTTCAATAGCCAACCGCTGTAGGTGTTGCTGATGGACATGGAGGGGATGAAGGCATATTCCACGATGTTCTGGTTGCCAATCACGCCGTATGAGCCGCGAATCTTGAACTGGTCCAGCCAGTCCTCGGTGGCGTTTTTGATGAAACTTTCTTCTGCCACATTCCATCCGAGGGATACGGAGGGGAAGAAGCCGAAGCGCGAATCTTTCGGGAAGCGCGAGGAACCGTCGTAGCGGCCGTTCACTTCCAGCAGGTACTTGCCCTGGTAGTCATAGTTCACCCGGAAGAAACCGCCGCGCACGGCGTATTCCGTATAGTAGTCGCGGGCTGTCAGTGTCCCTGTGCCGCCGCCCAATGACGGAACTTCCACCACGGCCTGGTCATACGAATAGTTATCCACGGTCTCTTGGTAGCTGGACTCCTGGTTGAAGCCGGCCATGAGCTTGAAGTGGTGGTCTACAGCCAGGTCAAAGCCATACGTGGCGTAGGCGTTGATGGCATTGTAGTTCGTATACTGTTTATATTTGCGCAGGTAGTCATTGCTGGGGTAGGTATCGTTTCCGCCCTGGATGGTGGTAAAGCTCTTGACGCCGGTGTAATAGTGATAGTCATACATGGTCTTGTCAAAAGTGTACTCGAATGCGATTTCCAGGCCTTTCAGGGGTTTCAGGATGGACTTCAGGAAGATGCGCGGGTTGTCGTAGATGTTCTTGTAGGTGTTGGCATTCAGTATCTGGTTTCTGGGGGTGAAGAAGGGCAAGTTGTCATCGCCGCCTACGCCATAGCCCTCGGGCATGGTGCCTTCCGGATAGAATGATGCCAGGCGGAGGCTGTAGATGCCGCCGGCCGTGGATTGCGGCTGGCTGTCATCGCTGTGTGCATAGCTCAGTGTGGCTTCCTGCGTGAACCAAGGGGTAATGTCGGCAGAAAGGAAGCTGCTGACGTTCAGACGTTTGTACTTGTCCATGTTCGTGATGAGCACGCCGTCGCTGTTGGTGAAGGCACCGGAGAGGCGATAGCGCAGGCGGTCCGTGCCGCCGCTGATGGAGAGGTTGTGCGTATGCTGGAAACCGGTTTCGAGCATGTTCTTCACCAAGTCCTTTTCGTTGAGGAAGTATAGGGCGCCATCCGTGTCACGATAGATGCCGTCGCCCTGCGTCGGTACGGAGGAGGGGTCTTGGCGGTATTGTCCCAGCAGTTCCAGCCAGCGCGGCACGTTGGGCGAGCCGATGGACCAGAAATCGTCACGTCCCGTGTCGATGTAGGCCTGCAGGTAGGTTTCCAGCGGAGCCTGCTTGGGCAGGTTGATGGCACTGGTGAAGGCCAGATTGTTGTTGTAGTGCAGTTGGAAGCGTGTGGCCCCTTGTGGCCGTTTGGTAGTCACCAGGATGACGCCGCCGGCAGCACGGGCGCCGTAGATGGCCGTGCTGGCTGCATCTTTCAGGACGGTGATGGACTCGATGTCATTGGGGTTTATCAGGTCGATGTCTCCTTCCACGTTGTCAATCAGCACCAAGGGGGCAACGGTGGCACCGTAACTTCCGTCGCTGTTCTGTATGCCCAGCGAGTATGCGCCACGTATTTGGAACGATTTGCTCGTGCCGGGGGCATTGCCGCCGCTGCTGACCAACAGTCCCGGCACGGCGCCTTGCAAGGCGTCCGCGGCTTTCGTCAAGGGACGGTCGCCCAGCACGTCGTCCATCTTTACCGTGGTGACGGCACCGGTCAGGTTGGCCTTCTTCTGGGTGCCGAAGCCCACGACTACCACCTCGTCCAGTTGCTGGGTGTCTTCCTGGAGGGTGACGTTCAAGGGTTGCCCTTGCCAGGTGACGGTCTGTTTGATGTAGCCGATGTAGGTGATTTCCAATACTGCGCCGGGTTTGACATCGGCGATGCTGAATTTTCCGTCAAGGTCGGTTATCATACCTTGGGAAGTACCTTTAATTACTACGGAGGCGCCGATGACGGGTTCTCCGTTAGTGTCTTTCACTACGCCTTGGCACTCGCCGCTTTGTTGTACAATGCGGGTTTCAGCAGTGGCAGGAGTTGCCTGTAGCAGGCTTGCGGGGAGCAAGGAAAGCATGAGTATCATGCTTACTCTTCTGAATTTCTTCTGCATAAAAAAGCATTTAGGTAAATAATAAAGATTTGAAAGGTCTCGGATGTGTAAAGGCGGCCGTCTGGGTGCAGGCCTTTTTACTTATTTTGGCCGAAGATAGCAAACTTTTGTATGAAATACAATGTTTGTGTGAAAATTAAAGGGATATTTAACACTGCGGCTTTCCCCTTATCGGTTGTCCACTGATTTACAGGTGTCCGTGCTTGGGTATATCTGCGCCCGTGGACGGCGATATCTGCGTCCGTGGGCGGCGATATCTTCGCTTGCGGGCGGCGATATCCCTGTCCGCAGTGTCTGAGTGGGGCGAAATGCGGGGACTGTTTTTCCGGTGCGGGGTAATGCTATTTTGGAATGAATGATGTATCTTTGCGGACGGCCATTCAAACCCGCACTGGGGCTCCCGGAGCTTATTGTTTTTCGGGCGTTGGCCGGATGGGGCTGACATCTGTGAATCTGTAGACGCAGGGTGCCGGCCCGTTCGAAAACGAAAGAATTTAGCGACCTGCCATGTGGAAGACTTGTACACGTTGGTTCCTCTCCCTTTTTCGCCTGTTTGTCCCGAGGCGTTGCGTCGTATGTGGCGCCAGTCTGGACGATGGGGAAGAGGTGCTGTGTCTGAAGTGTGATATCGGCCTGCCCCGCACCGCATATCATTTGCGGGCAGACAATCCCGTAGAACGCCGTTTCTGGGGACGCTTCCCGCTGGAGCGTGCCACGTCCTACTTCCGTTACCGGAAGGGTGGAGACTACCGGCGCATCCTGTGGCGTATGAAGTATGAAGGCCGCCAGGATTATGCCAGGGCCATGGGACGGCTGATGGCGGCGGACCTGCTCCGGTCGGGGTTCTTCGAGGGGGTGGACGTGTTGCTGCCCGTGCCTTTGCATCCGGACAAGCAGCGGCGCAGGGGGTACAATCAGAGCGAGTGCATCGCGCAAGGGGTGTCGGCCGTGACGGGCATTCCGCTGTCGGTGGGGAATGTGCAGCGCCGGGAGTTCACGGAGACGCAGACGCGGAAATCGCCCCTACAGCGTTGGGATAATGTGGACGGAGCTTTTGTCGCGAGCGATGCCTCCGCCTTTGCCGGGCGTCACGTGCTGCTGATAGACGACGTGCTGACCACGGGAGCCACCCTCACGGCTTGTGCCGATACGCTGGAGGGCGTGGAGGGAATACGCATCAGTGTGCTGACCTTGGCGGTGGCGGAGAGTTGATGGGAAACGGGGCAAGGGGCAGCGTTCGCGGGGCGTTTATCCGGATTGTTTGCTGCCATGCAGGGGCGTGCGTGGCGACATCGTGTCGCGGAAAGTCTGGCGGAAGGGCACAAAAAAAGAGGAACGCCGCGGCGTTCCTCCTGTCTGTCTCTTTGCTCTTCGTCTTGGACTTGAACCAAGGACCCTCTGATTAACAGTCAGATGCTCTAACCGACTGAGCTAACGAAGAGTGTTGCATTTGACATCTTTTTGCTCTTCGTCTTGGACTTGAACCAAGGACCCTCTGATTAACAGTCAGATGCTCTAACCGACTGAGCTAACGAAGAGTGTTGTTTTTTCTCAAATGCGGTGCAAAAGTAGTGGTATATTTTGAAATATGCAATATCTTTGCAGAAAATTTGCCTCGGAAAGGCAAAAAAAATGGTTTTTCATCTAAAAAGAGCAGTAAAATGAGACGTTTTCTGAAGTTACGCTGGGTCGTGACCCTGATTTTGGGGGTGAGCCTCATCGGTTTGTGGGGCTTTGCAAGCGGCGACAGCCGGAGTTTCCAGATGGCCAAGAATCTGGACATCTTCAATTCCATCGTAAAGGAGCTGGATTTGTTCTATGTGGACACCATCGACCCCAACAAAACCGTCCGCGAGGGCATCGATGCGATGCTCTATTCGCTGGACCCCTATACCGAGTATTATCCCGAGGACGACCAGGACGAGCTGGAGCAGATGCTGAAGAACAGCTATGGCGGCATCGGGTCTGTCATCACCTATTCGCGCAAGACGCAGTACACCACCATCTCCGAACCCTACGAGGGGATGCCTGCCGCCGAAGCCGGGCTGAAGGCCGGCGATATCCTGCTGGAGTTGGACGGCCAGGACCTGAAGGGCAATCCGGACGTCAGCACGCTGTTGCGCGGACAGGTGGGCACCAGCTTCAAACTGAAGGTGCAGCGGCCCGGCGTGAAGAAGCCGCTGGAGTTCGACATCGTGCGCCGTTCCATCGAGTTGCCCATTATTCCTTATTACGGAATGGTGGGTGACAGCATCGGCTACATCAACCTCAGCACTTTCTCCGGCAACCCTTCGCAAGAGTTCAAGGAAGCCTTTCTCAGCCTGAAGCGCCAGGGCATCAAGTCGCTGGTCATCGACCTGCGCAACAACGGTGGCGGCCTGCTGGATGAGGCGGTGGACATCGCCAACTTCTTCCTGCCCCGAGGCGAAACTTTGGTCACGACAAAAGGGCGCCTGAAGCAGGCCGACAATGTCTATAAGACCCTCCGCGAACCGATAGACCCGGATATTCCGCTGGCCGTGCTGGTGAACAGCGTCACGGCTTCGGCCTCCGAGATTCTGGCCGGCTCGTTGCAGGACCTGGACCGCGCCGTCCTGGTAGGCACGCGCACGTTCGGCAAGGGATTGGTGCAGACCACACGCCCCTTGCCCTACGGTGGCATGATGAAGCTGACCACCTCGAAGTACTACATCCCCAGCGGCCGTTGCGTGCAGGCCATTGACTATGCCCACCGCAATGCGGACGGCAGTGTGGGCCGCATCCCTGACAGCCTGACGACGGAGTTCCGGACCCGTGCGGGCCGCATCGTGCGCGACGGGGGCGGCGTGACGCCGGACATTGAGGTGGAGACCGAGAAGCTGCCCAACATCCTGTTCTATTTGGTGAACGAGAACCTCATCTTCGACTATGCCACGGATTACTGTCTGAAGCACGACCGGGTGGCATCTCCCGAACTGTTCGAGGTGACGGACGCCGACTACGCCGCCTTCAAGAAGAAGGTGAAAGCCGCCGATTTCAAGTACGACCAGCAGACCGAGAAGATGCTGAAGAGCCTGAAGGAGATGGCCGAGTTCGAGGGCTACCTGGACGATGCCTCCGCCGAGTTTGATGCCCTGGAGAAAAAGCTGCAGCACAACCTGGACCGCGACCTGGACCATTTCGCGAAGGAAATCAAGGATATGCTGGCCGTCGAGATTATCAAGCGCTACTACTACCAGCGGGGCAGTATCATCCAGCAACTGAAGGATGATCCCGACCTGAAGGAGGCCGTGAAGATACTGGGCGACCCTGTGGCCTATCAGAAGATGCTGAGTGCCCCGGCTGCTGACGAGCAGCGGACGGACAGCATCTGAATGGAGTCAGCCCGCCGATAGAAACAGATTAAGCAGATTCGTACAGAGGAGTGAAGGAAACTGTGCCTTTCTGCTTAATCTGTCTTTACCGATGAGGCTTCGTTGAATGTTCCTATACCTATTATATTATATATAGGAGATTTTATCTTTGAGGTATGGGAAGTACTTATAAGGAGTTGGAAGGCGGTGGACAACTCATAGTTGGTCCGGCGATACACGCCAAAGATATTGGCCTTTAACTCCTGAGCGGAGCGATAACTCCGTCTGTCACCTTAGTTAATTCCAAAGAAAGCAAAGAACCGATCATAGTATAAACCCAACATGAACATCTGTGTACCGTTATGAATGCTGATATAACCACATTGACTTCTGAGGCCGTCAGTCTCCTGCAATCCCTCATCGCCATTCCCTCTGTCAGCCGCGACGAGGCGCGTGCCGCCGACTGCCTGCAACAATATATGGAACTACAGGGGATGGACACCGGCCGCAAGGGCAACAACGTCTGGTGCATGGGTCCGGCATTCGACCTGAAGAAACCCACCTTGTTGCTCAATTCGCATATCGACACCGTGAAACCCGTCAGCGGCTGGCGGCGCGACCCATTCACGCCCCGCCTGGAACCCAACGGCAAACTCTACGGGCTGGGCAGTAACGACGCGGGGGCCAGCGTGGTCAGCCTGTTGCAGGTCTTTCTGCAACTGTGCCGCACGTCGCAGTCCTATAACCTTTTGTTCCTGGCTTCGTGCGAGGAGGAAGTCTCCGGCAAGGACGGTCTCGAGAGCGTCCTGCCCCAACTGCCGCCCGTTGCCTTTGCCTTGGTGGGCGAGCCCACTGAGATGCAGCCCGCCATTGCCGAGAAAGGCCTGATGGTGCTGGACGTCACTGCTACGGGCCGTTCCGGGCATGCTGCGCGCGACGAGGGCGACAATGCCATCTATAAGGTGCTGGACGACATCGCCTGGTTCCGCGACTACCGTTTCCCGAAAGTTTCCCCGCTGTTAGGTCCCGTCAAGATGAGCGTCACGATGGTCAACGCCGGCACGCAGCACAATGTCATCCCGGACCGCTGCACCTTCGTGGTGGACATCCGTAGCAATGAGTGCTACACCAATCAGGAACTCTTCGACCTTATCACCCCCCACCTGAAGTGCGAAGCCCGTGCCCGCAGCTTCCGTCTGGGGTCATCGCATGTGCCGCCCCAGCATCCCGTGGTGCGTCGGGCCGTGTCGTTGGGCCGCGTACCTTTCGGCTCGCCTACGTTGTCGGACCAGGCGCTGATGCCTTTCCCCTCCATGAAGATGGGGCCGGGCAAGAGCAGCCGTTCACACACGGCGGACGAATTTGTCTTCGTGGAGGAGATTGAGGAGGCCATCCGGCTGTATCTGGATTTGCTGGACGGGGTGTCGTTGGACCATTGACCTGTTACGTTGGCCGGGTTTCTTACCGTGCTATCCATCCCTCCGGATCCAGTTTCTGCGTCTCTTTCCGCAGTTGGAAGTGCAGCACGGTGCGGCCGCCCTCGGCGGGATTGGAGAATACTTCGCCCAGGGGCTGACGGGTCTTGACGGTGTCGCCCGCCTTGACCGTGGCGCGGGACAGGTTGCAGTAGACCGAGATATAGGCTCCGTGGCGCACCAGCACGTTGAACAGGCCGTTCAGCTGGAAGACGGCGGCCACCTTGCCGTCGAATACGGCTTGCGCCCGGGCGCCGGGGCGGCCCTGGAGGTCGATGCCCTTGTTGTCCAGCTGCACGCCCTTCATCACGGAGTAGCGGCCATAGTGGCTGACGATGAGGTAAGACCCGGTGATAGGGGCGGGCAGTTTGCCGCGGTTGGAGGCGAACGTGCTTGATAGTTGACGGTCGGCCTTGTCCATCGTGTAGGCTTCCACGGGTTCGGCTTTCCGGGTCGGGGTTGTAGAGGAGGTGGCCGTCTTGGCCTGTGCTTCGGCCCGTTTGCGGCGTTCGGCCTCTTCCTGTGCCTTGCGTCGGGCTTCGGCTTCGGCGCGGCGTCGGGCCTTCTCTATTTCTTCGGCCACGAGGCGGTCAATGCGGTCGTTCAGTTGCCGGGCCTCGCGGCGTTGCCGGGACAGTTCGTTTTGCAGGTCGCGCTGTCGGCGGCGGAGGTTGTCCACCAAGGCCGTCTTTTCCTTCTCCTGGGCTTGCAGTTTCTCCATTTCGGCCTGGCGTTCCTTCAGCAGCTTGCCTTTGGCCTCGCGCAGTTGCAGCAGTTCGGCCCGCTGGCGGTCTACTTCCTGTTGCTGCTTGATGATTTCCTTTCCTTGCCGTTCCTGATAGGCGGCAATCTCGCGGACGTAGCGCAGGCGGCGGTAGGTCTGGGCCAGGCTTTCGGCCGAGAAGATGAACAGCAGCTTTTCCTGGATGGAACTGTGGGTCTGCAGGTAGCGCACGGACGCGGCATATTCCTCCTGTTTTTCCTTGAGGTCACGTTGCAGGCGTTGGGTCTGCCGGTTTAAGGCCGACAGTTCGCGGTCTATGGTCTCCAGATCATTGTTCAGGGCCAGGATGTAGCGTTTGCGTTCCTCCATCTGCCCTGTCAGCGTGGCCAGTCCCTGCAGTTGGCTGCCGACGTCTTTCCGGGTGGTCTGCAGCAGTTTCTCCGATTCGGAGATTTGCTGTTGCAGCGCGCTGCGGCGGCTCTCCAACTCCTTGATGGTCTTGTTGGTCTGGGCGGAGAGGCATCCTATGCACAGGCAGGCGGTCAGCAGGCAGAGGAGGCGGCGTGTCATAGGCTCATCAGCAGATGCAACAGTTCATACCATTCCACCTCCACGTACTTGGACGAGAGTTGCGTAGGGGGCAGTGTCAGTGGCTGGGTGGAGAAGTCCGAGAATTCCAGTTTCCCTCCTTCAATCTGGTTCAGTCCCAGGCTCTCGGCGGTCACCACCGTCTTGCCTTCCGGACGGGCTGCGTCGTAGAGCAGTTTCTCCAGGTGTGCAAAGTCAGCCTTCTTGGGCAGGATGCCCCGAAGTTCGCGGCGGGTGGCGCGGACATACCGTTTCCCCATGCGGTCCACCAGCAGCAGGTCGTCCGGGGTTACTTCGATGCGTGCCACTTCGGTGCGAAGGATAGGCATCAGGAACGACAGCTGCATCCGTTCGCCGCGTATCAGCTTCATCGTCCCGTTGACGGTCAATACGGATTGTTTGCTCGGTACGGTCAGTTTGACTTTGGATGACAGGCAGGTGCTTTCTTTCAGCGAGAGCTTCCCGGCCCGACGGCTGGTCTGGCAGCCGGCCAGGCACAGCAGCAGCGTCATCGTCAGCAGTGCAAGGCGAATCAGGCGCGGACGGGCCTCAGTCCGTGGCGTCCGTGGCTTTCTCTCCATCGATATGGTTCTCATAGGGTATGTATTTCCTTTCTTTGATTTTTTGTTCCAGTACTTCACTCTTGATGCCCATTTCGCGGGCTTTCTGCCACAGTTCCACGGCTTTGTCCACGTCGCCGGTCATGTAGTAGATGTCGCCGCCGTGTTCCACGATGCCGCCGCTCTTCTCCGTGTCGCCCAGTATGGCGTCGTCGATGTAGATGCGTGCCTCGGCATAATTGCCTTTTTCGAAGAGGATCCAGGCGTATGTGTCCAGGTAGGTGGCATTCTTAGGCTCGGCCTTGATGGTCTTGTAGCTCATCTCCTCCGCGCGGTCCAGGTCGCGCCGTTCCAGGGAGAGGTAGTAGGCGTAGTTGTTGAGGGCGGGGATGTTGTCCGGGTGGTACACCAGGGCCGAGTCGTAGGCGGCGTAGGCCTCCTGCGTCAGCTTCTTCTCATAATAGGCGTCGCCCATGATGGTGAAGAAGTCGGAGACGACCTCTTTCTTGGTCCCCTCGCGGGCTTGCTTCAGGGCCTTCCGGCAGATGTCGATGACGTCGTCCGTGCGTCCGTCCTGGTTGTAGGCGATGGCCAGGTAGAAGTAGAATTCCGGCCGGTCCGGATTGGCCACCACGCCCCCTTCGCACAGCCGGGTCACCTCTTTGTAGTCCTCCGCCTTGATGGCCTCGCCCAGCAGGGTCATACGGGCAGCGGTGTGGGTGGGGTCGATGTCCAGCACGTGGTTCAGCACCGGGACGGTATGCTGGTCCATTCCCTTCGACAGGAGGTATTGCACGTAGAGCAGGGGCAGCTGCGTGTCCTCCGGGTCTTCCTCGAGGATGCGGTCGAAGAGGCCGATGATGCGTGTGCTGTCCGCGTCGGCCCGTTCGTTCTCCACGATGAGCTGTCGCATCACGAGCAGTTTGGTTTCCGACGGCACCTTGCGGTTCAGCAGCAGGGTGTCTATCTGCTGTTGGTAGAGGTCTTCCTGGCCTGTTTCGCGGTAGTAGCCGGCCAGCGAGTAGAGGGCCATCGGATTGTCCGGTTCCTGTTCCAGCACCTTGCGGTAGAGGTTGTACGCCTCCTTCTTCTTGCCGTTCTGCAGGTAGGCATCGGCCAGTACCACCTGGTAGCGCGTGTCCATGGGATATTCCTCCACCAGGCTCTCTATCTCGCGGAAGGCCCGCTTGTGGTCCTTCTTCTGCAGGTAGATGCGGAATTTTTCCATCGTCAGCTGTTCGTTCTTGCCGGTCCGTTCCTCCAGCCGGTTCAGGATGGCCAGCATCTTGTCATACTCCTCGGCGCGGTTGTAGAGGTCCAGCAGGTTGTACAGCGGGTCCTGCTTGGTGGGGAAGCGCGTGCTCATGGCCTCCAGCAGGGCGATGGCCTTCTCCGTCTCGTCCTGTTTCTGGTAGAGGTTGGCCAGGCCCTGTGCATACCAGAAGTTGTCCGGGTCGTTGGCCACGGCTTTCTCCAGCGCTTGCACGGCCCTGTCTTCTTGCTTCAGGAACATATAGTATTGTGCCAGTTCGTAGTAGGCCGAACCGGCTTCCGGATTGATCTCCAGGCAATGTTGCAGGAGGGCGAATGAGGCGTCATACTTCCCCAGCGCCTTCTGTCGGAAAGCCTCCAGGAAGTAGTAGTCATATTTGCGTTGCTGCTCCTCGTCCGTTTGGGCGAAGGCCGCGTCCGTTCCCGTCAGGAGGATGATGGCCAGCAGCACGAGGTGTCTTCGTATGTTCATATAAGTACATCCTAACTGAATGAAGAATTAAAAATGAAGAATGAAGAATTAGCTGCTTTCAACGGAGATTCTGCATTTCCCCGCAAAGCGGGTATTCTTCATTTAAATAGCTATTTCTCTCCGGTATGTCCGAATCCCCCGTCGCCCCGTTCCGTCTCGTCCAGCGAGTCCGTGGGCAGCCATGCGGCCTGTTCGTGGCGGGCGATGACCATTTGGGCGATGCGCTCGCCGTCCTCAATGTCGAACGGCTCGGCAGAGAGGTTCACCAGGATGATGCGGATTTCGCCCCGGTAGTCGGCGTCGATGGTGCCCGGCGAGTTCAGCACCGTGATGCCCCGCTTCAGGGCCAGGCCGCTGCGGGGACGTATTTGCGCTTCGTATCCCTCCGGCAGGGCGATGTACAGCCCCGTGGGCACCAGGCAGCGTTGCAGGGGTTGCAGCGTGAGGGGTTGGTCCAGATTGGCGCGGAGGTCCAGGCCGGCAGACAGCGGTGTGGCATATGCGGGCAGGGGGTGTTTCGAACGGTTGACGATGGGTATGTTCAGCATGATTCGTATCTTTTTTTGTTGAAATATTCGGCGAAAGTACGGATTTTGAGGCGAAATAGTGCTACTTTTGCAGTTAAATTATATTGTTGATGCCACGACCGCGCTTGTGGCGTGCTGTGAGAGCCTCTCTACGCGCCGATATCTCCGTCCGCGGGCGGCGATATCTCCGTCCACGGGCGCGGGTATCTCCGTCCACGGACGGTGATATACCGGGATTGAATGACGAATGAAGATATATATAAAATGGACTGGCAAACCCTTCTCTCCGCCAAGCGGTTCGGCTTGGAAGAATATCATCGGGACCACCCCGAGAACCGCTCTGAATTCCAGCGCGACTATGACCGTCTGATTTTCTCCGCTCCCTTCCGGCGCCTGCAGAACAAGACGCAGGTCTTTCCCCTGCCGGGCAGCATCTTCGTCCACAACCGGCTGACGCACAGCCTGGAGGTGGCCAGCGTGGGCCGTTCGCTGGGCAACGACGTCGCCCGCCTGCTGGTGGAGCGGCACCCGGAGTTGCGGGACACCTACGTGCCCGAAATCGGCGCCATCGTTTCCGCCGCCTGCCTGGCGCACGACCTGGGTAATCCGCCCTTCGGACACTCCGGCGAGCGGGCCATCTCCACCTTCTTCTCCGAAGGCCGGGGGCAATCCCTGCGCGAGCCCCAGCCCGACGGTACGTGCCTGACCCCCGGGCAGTGGGAAGACCTGACCCACTTCGAGGGCAACGCCAACGCCTTCCGCCTCCTCACCCACCAGTTCGAGGGACGGCGCAAGGGCGGCTTCGTGCTGACCTATTCCACCCTGTCCGCCATCGTGAAGTATCCCTACGCCTCCAGCCTGGCGGGCCGGAAGTCCAAGTTCGGCTTCTTCACCACCGAGGAGGAGAGCTACCGCCGCATTGCCGGCGAACTGGGCATCCCCGTCCTGCAGGAGCACCCCTTGCGCTGCGTGCGCCATCCGCTGGTCTACCTCGTGGAGGCTGCCGACGACATCTGCTACCAGATTATGGACATCGAAGACGCCTATAAGCTGAAGCTGCTGACCCTCGCGGAAACCCGCGACCTGCTGCTGGCCTACTTCGACGACGAGCGCCGCCAGCGCCGGCTGAACACCCTGCACATCGTGAGCGACACCAACGAGCAGATTGCCTACCTGCGCTCCAGCGTCATCGGCCTCCTCATCCAGGAATGCACCCGCGCCTTCATGGACAACGAACAGGCCCTCCTGGCCGGCACCTTCGACGGCCCCCTCATCCGCCACATTGCTCCGCGTCCCGCCGAGGCATACGCCCGTTGCGCCGCCGTGGCCGGCGAGAAAATCTACCGTTCGAAGGACGTGCTGGACATCGAGCTGGCCGGCTTCCGCATCATCAGCACCTTGCTCGAACTGATGCTGGACGCCGTGCGCTGGCCGGACCGTGCCTATTCGCGCCTCCTCATCGACCGCGTTTCCAGCCAGTATGCCGTCCGCGCCCCCGGCCTCTACGAGCGCGTGCAGGCCGTGCTGGACTACGTGTCCGGGATGACGGACGTGTTCGCACTGGATTTGTATCGGAAAATCAACGGGAACAGTCTGCCGGAGATTTCGTGACGGGAAACGCGCCGGATGCCCGGTTTATTAAATTATGATAAAAAAGTGGCCCGGATAGCCCATGAACAGGAGAACTCGGTATCTTTGCTCATAAAACCATTAATCCCTAACTGAGTATGAAAAGAAAGATTTTTCTGCCCCTCGTCGGGGCGCTGATGCTGGGCGTGCTCAGCGCGTGCAGCAGCAAGATGGGCGCATTGTCGTCCGATTATTTCACCGTTACGCCCCAGGTGCTGGAGGCTGTGAACGGCCAGGTGCCTGCCACCATCAACGGCAAGTTCCCGGAGAAGTATTTCAATAAGAAAGCCGTCATCGAGGTGACCCCCGTCCTGCGCTGGGAAGGTGGCGAGGCCAAGGGCCAGACTGCCGTATTCCAGGGCGAGAAGGTCCAGGGCAACGACCAGACCATCTCCTACAAGATGGGCGGCAACTACACGATGAAGACCACGTTTGACTACGTGCCCGAGATGGCCAAGTCCGAACTCTACCTGGAGTTCAAGGGCACGGTGGGCAAGAAGTATGTCGAAATCCCGGCCGTGAAGATTGCCGACGGCGTCATCGCCACTTCCGAGATGGTAGAGCAGACCCTCTCCAGCGCTACGCCCGCCACGGGCAACGACGCC
The DNA here is from genome assembly GCA_019118325.1 of Candidatus Bacteroides intestinavium. Classification (GTDB taxonomy): domain Bacteria; phylum Bacteroidota; class Bacteroidia; order Bacteroidales; family Bacteroidaceae; genus Bacteroides; species Bacteroides intestinavium. The sequence continues at coordinate 1,375 of DWZE01000012.1, read as the reverse complement.
TTCCAGCGCATCATCAAGGAGAAGAGCGAGGCAAACATCATGTTCCTCATCCAGCAGGCCAACATCCGCGCCAGCGAACTGAAGAACGCCAAGGACTTCACGCAGGAGGCCAAGAACATCAACGAGTCTGTCAACAAGAAAATCACGGATGTGCAGATTTCCGCCTACGCTTCGCCCGACGGCGGTCTGGACCTGAATACCGGCCTGGCCGAGAAACGCCGTGACAACACCGAGAAAGCCCTGACCAAGGAACTGCGCAAGGCGGACGTAGAGGCTGCCGTGGACGCCGACTATACGGCCGAGGACTGGGAAGGATTCCAGGAACTGGTCAGCAAGTCCAACATCCAGGACAAGGAACTCATCCTGCGCGTCCTCTCCATGTACACCGACCCCGAACAGCGCGAACAGGAAATCAAGAACATCTCCGCCGTCTACAGCACGCTGGCCGAAGAAATCCTGCCCCAGTTGCGTCGTTCGCGTCTGACGCTGAACTATGAAATCATCGGCAAGTCCGACGAGGAAATCAGCAACCTGGCCCAGAACGACCCGTCGCAGCTGAGCTTGGAGGAACTGCTCTACGCCGCTACGCTGACGGACGATCCCGCCCAGAAGGAAGCCATCTATAAGAAGACTGTCGCCCAGTATCCCGACGACTACCGTGCCTATAATAATATAGGTAAGCTGGCTTACCAGGCCGGCGACCTGGACAAGGCCGAAAGCTTCCTCAAGCAGGCACAGCAGCGCAAGGATGCTCCCGAAACTAACATGAACCTGGGACTGATTGCCCTGAAGAAAGGCGACATGGCCGCAGCCGAAACCTACCTGGGCAAGGCTGCCGGTGCCGAGGGCCTGAACGAGGCCATGGGCAACCTGTACATCGCACAGGGCAAGTATGACCAGGCTGTCAGCAGCTTCGGCGACCTGAAGACCAACAGCGCCGCCCTGGCCCAGATTCTGGCCAAGGACTACAACAAGGCTCGCACCACGCTGGACGGCGTGAAGGCTCCGGATGCCTACACCGACTATCTGAAGGCCGTATTGGGTGCCCGCACGAACAATCCGTCCGCAGTCACCTCCAATCTGAAGAAGGCTGTGGCAGCCGACCCGTCGCTGGCCAAGAAGGCAGCTTCGGACCTGGAGTTTGCCAAGTATTTCACCAATAGCGACTTCGTAAGCATCGTGCAATAACGTAGCTGCTCATATACCGAATACTCGTGGGGGTGTGTCAGGCTGACACATCCCCATTTTGTTCGCCCAGCACGAACATTCTCTAACCGGTGCAAGTCCGTAACACGCCCGATAGCGGGAAGTGTATAGCCAAGAGCAAGGGTGTCCATTGTGAAATGGAATCTGAAGGAAGCTGGCGGCAAACACC
>DWZE01000081.1 GCA_019118325.1 Candidatus Bacteroides intestinavium | reverse complement strand
ATCCTTGTAAAAGCATCATTGGTATGCGGACATTCCCGTTTTATTTGTATGGATTTTTTGTATTGCGGAGGCCTTTTTGAGAAGGTAAAATTCGATGGTTCACCACTTCCGAAAAAACACTGAACAATTTCTTGCCTAACACTTCGCAATTTCTCAAGAAATACTTCACTGTTTCGGAAGAAATTGTTCAGTGTTTTTTGGAGGATGTTTAAGAAAATGTAATAAGTTGATTATCAATCCGCCGCATTAAGAACAATGCTTACAAAAATAAATATTGTAACAAACTTTCATTAAGGAACGGAATGCCGCCACAAGAATAGGATATCAAGAATTTTCAGCACTTGCCACGACTAAAATGCACATATTCATCCCGCGCGTAGCATAGTTACAAGGAATAATCATAATGGTCCGGCAACATAAATGCTACGCAACACCCCGTATCTCCATTGGCCAAAGTAACATTCCGGATGGAAACATCAATGGCCTCCCGGTTCTTCTGGTTCAATATCTGGATGGTCTGCATAATCACTTTCAGGCCGGTACCGGTTCCCCGGTTAAGGCTGTCAGGCCGGAATCCTCCTCCATTGTCCGTGATACGGATATCAATTCCACCTGGCCTTCTCTGTACCGTTATCCACAAGCGACGTTCTCCTTCCTTGTCTTTCAAGGCATGCTTCAAGGCATTCTCCACCGGAATCTGTATCAACATAGAAGGCAACATCACCCGGTCCGGACAAACCGCAGGGTCAATGGAAATGTCCGGATGAAAATCCGCTCCCAAAGAGCCCTGCTTCAACTCAAGGAAAATGCGTACGAAATCAAGTTCCTCCGCCAATGTCACACAAAGATGCTCGGCCAACTCCAGATTACGACGCATCAACTTTACCAAAGAAGACAAATTCTGACGCTCGGAGTCATTCAAGCCCGCCATCTCCTGATTGAGCACATTGAATATGAAGTGCGGCGAAAGACGGTTACGGATATTCTCCAGACGCAGCGTAGACACCGTGCGCCGGTTCTGCACCAACAAGAGGGCACGCTTCTTCTTATTATATATATAAACGAAACAGGCTATGAGCACAGCCAGCACAGCTATGGCCCATACAAAGAATTGGGTCTGACGCAACTCGAGCACTTCATTCCGTTGCTCCTGCAAAAGCACCCGATGGGCCATCAAGGTAGAATCCTGCTGGTAACGCAGGGTGAGATCGGCCGTGCGCATCCTGACGCGTTCATTGCGGATGGAGTCATCCAGGCGCGCATCTTCCTTCAAATAATAATAAGCCCGGCGATAATCCCCGATGTCTTCATGGAATTGCTGGAGATAGCGATTGCGTATATGCACCAAGTCGGGGTCAATATCATCCGAGAGGTGGCTATTCTGAAAAATCCGCAAAGCCGTGGCATAGTCATTCCGCAACAAAGCCAGCTGGATATGTTGCGTGTCCAGGTAATAGAGAGCCGTGCTCACCCCCAGTTTCTGGAAGAAAGGTTGGCAGAGGTCCAAATATTTAGCTGCCGAATCAGCCTCGCCCAGTTGCAGGAAACAGTCGCTCAGATTCAGCCGGCTCAGGTTCAATTCGTAGTTCATATCCGGATAGTCATCGGTCAAGGCTTCCGCACGGCGGAAATAGTCGATGGCCGTCGGATAGTCACCCCGATAATAATAGGACGTACCACGGTTGTTGAGGTAGAAATGCTTTTCAAAAGGCAACATCTGCTCATACCACTGCATGGCCAGGTCGTAATAACGGTCGCACGACTCAAAATCCCGCAAAGAAGAATAGACCTGCGCCAACCCGTAATAGACAGGCACCTTGCGCGAAGACAACAGATAGAGCGAATCGCACAAGAGCAGGGAGCGCCGATACCAATAGGCACTCGTATCCAGCTTGCCCTGACGGTTGCAGGCATCGGCCAGATTGATAAGGATGTCCGGCACTACCTCCGTCCGTTTCCCTTTCATGCGCAATTCATAGGCCTGCCGGAAGCAAGCCTCGGCCGAATCCATGTAGCCCATGCGGGCATAGACATTCCCCTTCATGTTGGCGCACTCAGAGCGCAGGTCGGCCAGGCGGGGCGAAAGGGGGCGCTCTTCAGAGAAGTCTTCGATCTGCCGGATGAGCAGACGGGCCGAATCAATGTCGAAAGTAGCCAGGCATGTTTTCAGGACAAAAGCCAGATAATTGTAACGAACCAAGCTGTCCCGACACGTCATCATCCGACTGATAGCCTCCGAACGCACCTGACGCGGCGCGATGGTAATGGAGTCATACCGGGTCAGGAAGAAACTGTCAAAAGCAATCATCTCCGAGGAGACAGGAACTTCCCCCCTCCCTGAACAAGAAGCGTGCATGAATACCCCCATTACCGGAAACAACAATACCGGAAGCAGGGAGAGAAGGTTTCCGAGGCCTTTCCTGTCCATAAAGTTATCAATGGATGGTTACCAACGTAGCCCCAAAGCCATATTCCTGAAAAGAGGCATCCTGTGTCTTGCAGGCAGGATACTTGCGTTTCAACTCGTCCAGCACGGCCTTGCGCAACACCCCTTCACCCTTGCCGTGGATAAAGACGATACGCTGCTCGCGCTTGTTTTTGTATTGTTCCATCACCTCGCGGAACTTCTGAAGCTGATATTGCAACATCTCCGCATTGGACATTCCCCGCGTATCGTCCAGCAGGGCATCTATATGCAAGTCCACCTCCACCAGGTCATTCTTCCCTTTCTTTTCCGGCTTAGGCTGGGGCTTGCGGGCAGGCGAATCGGTTGATTTCTTCTTCATCAGGGCTTCTTGCAGGTCTTCGGCCGAGATGTGAACCTGACGGACAGGCTGGTCGTCGCGCACCACATCGTAGAGCAAGGCGGGCGTCTCAAAGAAATCCGTGGGCTGGAAAGTGTGCAACTTGTAGAACTTGACCACATCCACCCGCAACTCCACGCTGACAGCCGGCTTAAGGACGAACGCCGTGCGGTCCTTGAAGGCAATGAACTGCACGCAGACGCGCTCGTGCTCGTTCAAAGCGGACTTCTCGAACTCCTCCAGCAAGAATTTCATATTGGGTTCCACCACTCCGTGCGAACGCACACTCCAGGCATTGCCTTCGGCACTGAGGTAGGTATAATAAAGGTAATAGTTGGAGTCGTTCACGAGATAAGCCTCGAAGGGTGTGGTACTGACAGACTTGATGTCCACGGGGACAAATGCCAGAAAGACGTTCAGGCGATTGCCTTCGCGTGTCTCGGGTTGACGATAGACAGAGAGTTCGGGTTTCTCCACCTTGGCCTCGGCCTGTGCAGGACGTTCTGCCTCTTTCTTCTTCTGCGTATCTGCCTTCTGGGCCGGCGTGGGGATGTTGTAGTCATCCGTTTCTATCACCACACACTCGCGGACAGGCATGGGAATTTCGAATCCGTCCTCATCTTCCACCAACGCAATGTCTTTTCCCTGAAATCCGGCGACCCTTCCGCCACCGACCTCGCTTAAGAAGCGAACTTTATCTCCTATCTTCATACGATGCTATATTTTGAATAACCGGGCACAAAGGTAAGAAATAATCCGTACCTTTGCACGCCCAAAAGACAGATATATGAACGAAAATCCCAAACATATCCATATCCGGGACTTCCAATATGACCTTCCGGATGAACGCATCGCCAAGTTTCCCCTGGCCGAACGGGATCACTCCAAGCTCCTGCTCTATCGCCACGGAGAGGTCAGCGAAGACCATTTCTACAACCTGCCTCACTACATTCCCGCAGGCAGTCTGATGATATTCAACAACACGAAGGTCATCCAGGCCCGGCTCCATTTCCGCAAAGAGACAGGAGCCCTCATCGAAGTGTTCTGCCTGGAGCCTGTCCAGCCCAACGACTATGCGCTCAACTTCCAGCAGACGCGCCATGCGGCCTGGCTCTGCATGATAGGCAACCTGAAGAAATGGAAGGAAGGCCCCCTACACCGCGAGATGACCGTCCACGGCCTGCCCGTCACCCTGACCGCCACACGCGGAGAATGCAGGGGCACAAGCCACTGGGTGGACTTCACATGGGACAATGAACGGGTCACCTTTGCCGACATCCTGGAGGTGTTCGGCGAGTTACCCATCCCTCCCTACCTCAACCGGAAGACGCAAGAGAGCGACCTCGTGACCTACCAGACGGTTTACTCGAAAATCAAAGGCTCGGTAGCTGCCCCTACAGCCGGACTGCACTTCACGCCCCGCGTACTGGAAGCCCTGCGCCAACAGGGAACGGACCTGGAGGAACTGACCCTGCACGTGGGAGCCGGCACCTTCAAACCTGTCAAAAGCGAAGAAATAGAAGGCCACGAGATGCACACGGAGTATATCTCCGTCTCCCGACAAACCCTCGTGAAGCTGCTGGCTCACCAAGGACAAGCCATCGCCATCGGAACGACTTCCGTACGCACGCTGGAAAGCCTCTATCACATCGGACTGACCCTGATGGATCATCCCGATGCCTCCGAAGAAGAACTGCACGTCCGCCAATGGCAACCCTATGAGCTGCCCGCCGAGAAGAAAGGCATCCCCGCCCCAACGGCCCTGCAAGCCATCCTGGACTACCTGGACCGCCACGGGATGGAGGCCCTGCACACCAGTACCCAGATTATCATTGCCCCGGGGTATGACTACAAGATTGTCAAGGCCATGGTGACCAACTTCCATCAGCCGCAAAGCACGCTGCTGCTGCTGGTATCGGCCTTCGTACAAGGCGACTGGCGAAAAATCTATGACTATGCCCTGGCACACGACTTCCGTTTCCTGAGCTATGGAGATTCATCGCTGCTAATGCCTGAATGAAGAAGATATGTTGACGTTGATATTTAATATATATGAAGCAAGACAATAACGAAGAACTGTTTCCCGTGGTCGACGAGCAAGGCAACATCCTGGGCTCTGCCACCCGGGGCGAATGCCACAACGGGAGCAAACTGTTGCACCCCGTGGTCCACCTGCATGTATTCAACTCCCAAGGCCAACTCTATCTGCAAAAGCGTCCCGCATGGAAAGACATCCAGCCCGGCAAATGGGATACAGCCGTGGGCGGGCATGTGGACTTGGGTGAGAGTGTGGAACAAGCCCTCCGACGCGAAGTGCGCGAAGAGTTGGGCATCACCGATTTCACTCCCCAGGCTGTCACACACTATGTTTTCGAGTCCACCCGCGAACGGGAACTGGTCTTTGTCTACCGCACGACCTACGATGGCACGGTCACGCCCTCGGACGAACTGGACGGAGGCTGCTTCTGGCGTCTTGAAGAGATCCGGGAAAATATCGGGAAAGGGGTCTTCACACCCAACTTTGAAGGAGAAATCAGCAAGGTCATCCCCGACCTGTAGGAACCTTCTTCACACCTGTGCCAAGAAAAAGGGTGCGCCCCAGACGGACGCACCCCTTCCTAAAGTTTTCACAAACGGCCCGAATGCCACGCGAAAGTTACTTGCGTGCACCCAGCTTATCGTCAATGTAATAGATGCCAGCCTCTCCGGCTTTCTTCAGCACCTCCACAATACCGGAAGCCGTGGCCTCTTCTTCCACCTGCTCGCGCACGAAGCCCCACAGGAAGTCCTGCGTAGCCTTATCTTTCTCGGCAGAAGCCACGTCCGTCAGCTCGTCAATCATCTTGGAGACACGGCATTCGTGCTCATATACTTGCTGGAACACCTCCAGCGGCGTGCCAAACTCGTTGGGGACCACATCCACCTTGTCCACTAAAGCCACGCCACCGCGCTTGATAAGATAGGATGCCATCTGGCAAGCATGATCGTTCTCCTCCACGGACTGCTTCTTCAGCCACGCGGCCATGCCGCTGAAACCTTCTTTCTCCATATAGAAAGACATGGACAAATACAAGTTGGCAGACCACAACTCGGCTGCAATCTGGTCATTGATAGCTTTTTGTAATTTCTCTGTAATCATAATCGTAGGTTATTTAGATTAAACCGCTGCAAATGTAACGAGAATGCCGGGAGATTGTTCCAGCAATAACATTTTTTAATGCGAATACACTCCTCACTCCGCGATATCTGCGGACACGGACGGAGATATCAGCAAGCGCGGACGGAGATATCTGTAAGCACAGGCCGCGATATCATCTGGCGCGGGCGGATACAAACACCGCAGGGAAAGGGGCTGACAACACGCTTCAGTCCTTGGCCGTATGAATGGTGAGTTGCGGGAAGGGGAAGTTTATACCCGCCTTGTTGAACTCCTCGTAGATGGCACGCTGCACGTCGTAATACACCCCCCAATAGTCCGAGTTATTCACCCACACACGAATGACGATATTGACGCTGCTGGCATCCAATGCACTCAGACCGACTGTCGGTGCCGGTTTGTCCAGGATGCGCTTGTCGGCAGCCAGGATGCTACGGACTGTCTCCTCCACCCGGTCGAAATGTTCGCCATACTCCACGCCGACGGTCCAATCCACGCGACGGGTCTCCTCACGGCTGTAGTTGACGATGGTCCCGCTGGAAGCCGAACCATTGGGGATATAGACCACCTTATTGTCGGCCGTGGTCAGGATGGTATGGAAAATCTGGATTTCCTTCACCGAACCGCTCTCGCCCTGCGCCTCTATCCAATCGCCTACTTTATAGGGACGGAAAATCAGGATGATGAGTCCACCGGCAAAGTTCTGCAGGTTGCCGCTCAAGGCCATACCTATCGCCACGCCCGCCGAAGCCAACAGGGCAGCAAACGAAGTGGTCTCAATGCCCAGCTTGCTGATGACGGCAATCACCAGCAGAATCATCAGCAGGATATTAACCAGGCTACGCACGAACGACTGGACACCGGCATCCACCTTCCGGCGTTGCAGAATGCGGGCCAGCATCTTGTTGAGGAATGAAATAATCAGGCGGCCAATAATGAAAATGAGCAGTGCCGCCAGAATGCGCTTGCCCAGGTCCAGACTTCCGGCCCACAGATTGAGCAGGACGTCGTTCAAAGAAGCGGGGAGAGTCCCCGATAACAAGGTCAGATACAGCATAATAAATAAGTAAGTAAGTAATCAGAATTAAATGATAATGTATCGGTGTGATTCTTTAGACGCAGATGACGCGGATGACGCAGATTCATTTTCTTTATTGACTGATTATCCGTTATCAAAGATTATAAATCAGCGGCATCAGCGTCATCTGCGTCTAAAGGATTAAGTTATGTTTATTGCCCCAGCAAATACTCCTTGAAATGCGCGAAGTCCTTCGGCAGTTCCACCGTCTGTTTCTCGCGCTCCAGGAAAGCCCGCAGACGGTCGGGTACAGAAACGGGTTGCCCGATGATGCGCTGTACGGTTTCGCGGAACTTGGCAGGATGGGCAGTCTCCAGGAAGATGCCGTCCTCGCCGTCGTGCAGACCTTCCTGCAAGGCACGGCAACCACATGCGCCGTGGGGGTCGAGCAGGTAATGGTCGCAGCTCCAAACCTCACGGACGGTCTCGGCTATCTGTTCGTCCGTGTACGTAGCGCCGGCGATGTCGCGGGCAATGGCATCGTGGTCGTTGCCATAGAGGTCGAGGATACGGGCAAAGTTGCTGGGTGCCCCCACGTCCATGGCATTGGCGATGGTAGCGATACTGGGACGGGGTGTATAGACTCCGGTACGCAGGTATTGGTAGAAGACATCGTTGCGGTTGTTGGCAGCGATGAAGCGGCTGACGGGCAGACCCATGCGGCGGGCAAAAAGCCCGGCCGTCAGGTTGCCGAAGTTGCCACTGGGCACGCACACCACCAGACGGCGCGCATCGGCCTCGGGTTGCAGCTTCCGCCATTGGGCATAGGCATAGAAGTAATAGAAAGCCTGGGGCAGGAAACGCGCCACGTTGATGCTGTTGGCACTGGTCAGCTTCATGTGGGCGTTAAGTTCTGCGTCCAGAAAAGCCTCCTTCACCAGGGCTTGGCAATCGTCGAAGGTTCCGTCCACTTCGAGAGCTGTAATGTTGTCGCCCAAGGTCGTGAACTGCCGCTCCTGCAAGACGCTGACCTTGCCTTTGGGATAAAGGACGTAAACACGTATGCCCGGCACACCCAGGAAACCATTGGCCACGGCGCTGCCCGTGTCGCCCGAAGTGGCTACCAGCACATTGACTTCCGTATCGCCTTCGCGACGGATGAAGTAGCCCAGCAGACGGGCCATGAAGCGGGCGCCCACATCCTTGAAGGCCAACGTGGGACCGTGGAAAAGTTCCAGGGAATAAAGTCCGTCAGCCACGGGCACGAGGGGCACGTCGAAATTGAGGGCGTCGCGCACCAGACCGTGCAAGGTGTCCTGCGGCACATCTTCGCCAAAGAAAGCATCGGCCACGTGGCAGGCAATGGTGGGAAAATCCATCAGGTCGATATGCTCGAAGAACTCGTGCGGCAACGCTTCGATGCGTTCCGGCATATAAAGGCTCTTGTCGGGAGCCAGACCGCGCACCACGGCTTCCTGGAGGGTGGCGGCGGGAGATTGGTGATTGGTACTGTAGTAGTTCATAATTAATAGTGATTAGTGGTTAGCGTTTAGTGATTAGTGATGAGCGATTAGTGGTTAGTGATAAGTGGTTAGCGTTTAGTGATTAGTGTTCACTGGCAGCATACTAATCACTCATCACTAAACACTAATCGCTCAACATGAACTCCCGGATAAACCCGTCCTCGCGCAGCAACCCATAGCCGCCCTCGCAGGCTGCCACCTCGTCGAAGGTCTGCACGTCGTCGGGCCGGATGCCGGGATGCCAAATGACGAAAGGCACCGGCTCGGCCGTATGGGTGCGCACCTCGCAGGGCGTGGGATGGTCGGGCAGGACGGCGATGGCCACAGGCTCCGGCCACGTACGGACTTCTTCGTAGATGGGGCCGACCACGCGGCTGTCCAGGTCCTCGACGGTGCGCGTCTTCAGGGCAATGTCGCCCTCGTGCCCGGCTTCGTCGCTGGCCTCGATGTGCAGATAGACAAAGTCATCAGTACGCAGGGCGTCGAGGGCGGCGCGGACTTTGTTCTCGTAATTGGTGTCATAAAGCCCTGTGGCCCCCTCCACATCAATGCGGCGCAGGCCGGCGTAACGGCCGATGCCTCGGATGAGGTCGACGGCGGTGATGACAGCGCCGCGCCTCACCTGGGGGAAGCGGCTGCTGAACGGCTCCATCTGCGGACGATAGCCGGGGCTCCACGGCCAGATGCTGTTGGCGGGGTCGCGGCCCTCGGCGATGCGGCGCAGGTTGAGAGGATGGCGGGCCAGCAACTCCTGCGAGCGGAGGATAAGGTCGTTCAGCAGGGCGGCCGTCTCCCCGGCTTCGGGATGTCCCGCCTCCGCCTTGACCAGCAGGGGACGGAACGGTTGCAAAGGAACGTCGTGCGGGGGCGTACAGACAAGATGTTTGTCCCCTCCCTTCACCACCAACAAGTGGCGGTATTGCACGCCCGTATAGAAATGGACGCGCTCGCTGCCCAGTCTGTCCTGAAGATAGCGGATAAGGACGTCTGCCTCTTCCGTGGTGATGTGTCCCGCGGAATGGTTCTTCAGCAGGTCGCCCTCGATGCACACCAGATTGCACCGCATGGCCATGTCGCCGGGCTGTAGCTCCACGCCGATGCTGGCCGCTTCCAGGGGGCCGCGCCCCTCGTACACCTTCGGGAGGTCATAGCCCAGGACGGACATATTGGCCACCTCGCTGCCGGGATGGAAACCGGGCAGGACCGTGAGCAGACGGCCGCATCGTCCCAGGCGGGCCAGGCGGTCCATGTTCGGGGTACGGGCGGCCTGCAACAAGGTCTTGCCGCCCAGCGAGGCGATGGGATGGTCGGCCATGCCGTCGCCCAATATAATAATGTGTTTCATATCGCTTCTCGTTTTTAAGGGTTATACTTGGGAGCCCGAAATGCGCCAAGGCGGCGTTGAAAATGCGCCAAGGCGCGTTTTTGACGGCGTCAAGGCGGCGTTGAAACTGCGCCAAGGCGCGTTTTTAACGGCGTCAAGGCGGCGTTGAAACTGCGCCAAGGCGCATTTTTGACGGCGTCAAGGCGCGTTTGTAACGGCGTCGGGGCGCATTTCCGGCGGCCTCGGGTCAGACGTTGGCAATGCTCATGATGTCGGCAAACACGCCCGCCGCCGTCACGCCCGCGCCGGCGCCATAGCCCTGTATCATCATCGGGTAGTCGTGATAGCGTTCGGTGGTCAGCAGGATGATGTTGTTGCTGCCCTCCAGGCCGTAGAACGGATGGTCGCGGCCCACCTCCGCCAGCCCGACGCTGGCCTTGCCGTCCTCCAGGCGGGCCACGAAACGCCAGTGCTTGCCCTCTTCTTCCAGGATGCGGCGGCGCAACTCGAACTGGTCGTCCAGCGTGGGCACCTTCTGCCAGAAGTCGTCCAGCGTGCCCCGGAAGAAGTCGTCCGGCACGAACAGGTGTTTCTCCACATCCTCCTGCTCCAGACGGTAGCCGGCCTCGCGGGCCAGGATAACCAGCTTGCGGATGACGTCCTTGCCGCTGAGGTCAATGCGCGGGTCGGGCTCGGAGTAACGCTCCAGTTGCGCCATGCGGATGGCCTTGCTGAAGGGAACGTCTGCACTGAGCTTGTTGAAGATGTAATTCAGCGTGCCGCTCAACACGGCTTCTATCTTCAAGATC
>DWZE01000011.1 GCA_019118325.1 Candidatus Bacteroides intestinavium | reverse complement strand
GATGAGCGAATTGCTGGCCAGGCGGTTGCCGCCGTGCAGCCCCGTGCACGAGCATTCGCCGATGGCATACAGCCGGCGGATGCTGCTCTGTCCGTCCAGGTCCACCTTGATGCCGCCGCACAGGTAGTGGGCCGCGGGTGCCACGGGGATATAGTCTTTGGTAATGTCGATGCCTATCGAGAGGCATTTCTGGTAGATGTTGGGGAAGTGGTGTTTCGTTTCCTCCGGGTCTTTGTGCGTCACGTCCAGATAGACATGGTCCTCGCCGCGCTGCTTCATTTCGTTGTCGATGGCGCGGGCCACGATGTCACGCGGGGCGAGCGACAGGCGCGGGTCATACTTCTGCATGAATTCCTTGCCGTCCAGCGTGCGGAGCACGGCGCCATAGCCGCGCATGGCCTCGGTGATGAGGAACGAGGGACGGTCGCCCGGATGATAGAGGGCCGTGGGATGGAACTGGATGAACTCCATGTCCTTCACCGCTCCCTTGGCACGGTAGACCATGGCGATGCCGTCGCCCGTGGCCACCAGCGGGTTGGTGGTGTGGCGGTACACGGCCTCGCAGCCGCCCGTGGCCATGATGGTGACTTTGCTGAGGAAGGTGTCCACTTCGCCCGTCTCTTCGTCCAGCACGTAGGCGCCGTAGCACTTGATGCCCGGCGTGTAGCGCGTCACGATGATGCCCAGGTGGTGCTGCGTGATGATTTCCACGGCATAGTGGTTGGTGAATATCGTGATGTTGGGGTGCTGTTTGACGGCTTCGATGAGGCTGGTCTGTATCTCCGCGCCCGTGTTGTCCTGATGGTGCAGGATGCGGAACTCCGAGTGGCCGCCTTCGCGGTGCAGGTCGAAGGTGCCGTCCTCCTTCTTGTCGAAGTGGACGCCCCACTTGATGAGTTCCTGGATTTGTGCGGGAGCGTTGCGCACCACCTTCTCCACGGCGGCGCGGTCGCTGATCCAGTCGCCCGCTATCATGGTGTCTTCGATGTGCTTCTCGAAGTTGTCCACCGCCAGGTTGGTCACCGAGGCGATGCCCCCCTGTGCGAAGTATGTGTTGGCCTCTTCCATGCCGGCCTTGCAGATAAGGGCCACCGAACCTCTTTGCGCCACTTTCAGCGCGAAACTCATCCCGGCAATGCCCGAGCCGATGACGAGGAAATCGAACTTTCTTACCATACCATATTAGAATTATGGTGCAAAGGTATGGAATATCGGCGGAAAACGGATGGATTGAGGACGTAAGATTTAGAAAGGCCATGGAATAAACAGGATTTTTGGAGGAGAATGATAAAGAATAAAGAATCTTAATAGAACGACTTTCTTAGCTTTTAATATTGTTTTATTGTGGTATTTCTACTTGCTTTGTAAGCAAATGATCCTATTAGTACCGTTTGCCATGAAGAAAAAAAGAATTTTTGGTGCTTTAGTAGCCGTATGTGTTGTGGTAGTGTCTGTTTGTGGAATATATCATTCCCATAAATCAGTATCTATGTCCGATTTGATGTTGGCCAATGTGGAAGCATTGGCACTTACTGAAATAACTGTACCTTATATATATGGTGGTTGCGTTGTAAACCCATGGTATGATTGTTATGTGTTTGAAATGGGTTTTCCAAAATATTATTGTCCTGATGCTTTCGGTGGATAATGATAAGTCTTTTTTAATTTATGAAGGGTAGCCATACTTTTGTATTCTTTTTCTTGTTCAGTGAGCTGGATGATGAAGGGGACCAGAGACGCGCCTGTCTCCGTCAGGCGGTATTCCACTTTGAGGGGCACGACCGGATGGACGGTCCTCTCCACCAGCCCGTCCGCTTCCAGCGTGCGGAGCGTTCCGGAGAGCATGCGGGAGGAAATGTCAGGTATCAGTCTGCCCAGTTCGTTGAAACGCAGGACTTTGTTCTCGCTCAACACCAATATGACCAGCAATGCCCATTTGTTGCCGAAACGGGCAATGACATTGCGCACAGGACATATCTCGATAATGGCATTCTTTTCTTCTTTCTTTCTCATGACACTGTAGAACGGTTACTAAGTTTCAGATGCAAACTTACGGAAAATACTTAGTATGTCATGCTTGTTTGCGTAAGATAATTCCCAAAACCTTTTGCAGGACTGTTGTTGACAATTCTGGAGCGGTACTCTGACTGATAAGAGAATGTTTTTGAAAAAATATTTGGAATTGTTTGCAATTAATTTGTTTCTATTTAACTTTGCGTCGTTTTACTTAATAGTAAGCTTCATGTTTTTATCTGTAAACCTATTAAATTATTTATTTTTATGAAGAAAGCCTTTAGAAAAGGTAATTCGGCATATTGGATGCTGATACTGGCTTTGGGAGTAGCTTTTGCTCCTGTGCCTATTTGGGCTGCTGATACAGACTCTCAAGAGACTGCTGTCACTACAGTGGTTCAGCAGAGTGTCAGTGTGAGTGGCGTTGTGAAAGATGAGTCTGGAGAGCCGATTATCGGCGCGTCTGTCGTGGACAAAGACAATCCTTCAAATGGTGTGATTACGGATATTGACGGGCGCTTTAAGCTGACTTTGTCGGGAAACGCTTTTATGGTCAGCTACGTGGGCTATGTGAACCAGACAATATCTGTCAAGCAGGGTGTATCGAACTATGAAGTCGTGTTGAAAGAAGACGCGGAATTGCTGGATGAAGTCGTAGTTGTGGGTTACGGCGTTCAGAAGAAAGCTAACCTGACTGGTTCAGTGGCTGCTGTTTCTACGGAGGATATTGCCACACGTGTCAATACGGATGTGTTGGCTTCCGTACAAGGACAGGTTCCGGGTGTGACCATTATTTCCCGTCCGGGTGCTACGCCTACCATTAACTTCCGTGGTCGTGGTAACTTGGGTACGTCTGAACCTTTGTATGTGATTGACGGTGTGGTTTCCGATGCCACGATGTTCGGTGCATTGGATCCTAATTCCATCGAGAGCATTTCGTTCCTGAAAGATGCCGCCTCTTCTTCTATTTACGGTGCGCGTGCTGCTTATGGTGTGGTATTGGTGACGACCAAGAGCGGTAAGGAAGGACACATGCGTGTGACGTATGACGGTTACGTGGGTATGCAGACCCAGACATATATCCCGAAAGTGCTGAACTCTGAATGGTATGCCCGTCTGAGCAACGAAGCGGCTCTGAATGATAATCCCAATGCGGAACTTCCCTATACGGACGAGCAGATTGCCATGTTTGCCAACGGCACCAATCCGGATATGTACCCCAATACGAACTGGTACGACCTGGTGTTTGACAAACACGCTGTGATTACCAAGCACACGGTGTCTGTCAACGGCGGTACCGATCGTCTGAAGTATTTCACTTCGTTGGGTTATACGCATTATGACAAGTTTACAAAGTACGCCAAATCCAACCGTTACAACTTCCTGACGAACATTACGGCCGATGTGACGGACTGGTTGACTTTCCGTTCCAATGTCAAGTTTATCCAGCATTCGGAAGACAATGACGGAGGCGGCGTTGTCAATATGCACCTGCTGACTATCCCGAGCGTTTACGTGGCCAAGCAGAGCAACGGCGAGTGGGGTAGCTACGAAGGCGGACAGGCTGCGGCACTGGTGAACATCCAGCGCAACCCGTTGCGCCGCCTGGAAGAAGGAGGCTGGAGCAACAGCACGTGGAGAAACACCACCATCAACCTGGGCTTCGACCTGAAACCGGTGAAGGGCCTGACCATTTCGGGCGACATGGGTTATAAGATATATGACTACAAAGGCAAATCTTACACGGCCAGCACGTCTGACGTGAACGATTTCGTAACCGGACAGCCTATCACCAGCAGCGGAACGGCTATCGCTAATTCCCAAATGACCTATACGTGGCAGGAAACCACCCGTCTGACCTACAATGCCATGGCAAAGTATGACTTGAAGATAGAAGACCATACCCTGAACTTCCTGGTAGGTACTGCCTACGAGCACTATAAGTATCAGCAAAACTATTCTTACCGCAAGAATTTCCCCACCAATTCTTCGACGGACATGAATGGTGGTTCGAGCGCTTCGACCGACACTTATGCCGAAGGCGGCAGTAACGAGAACAAGCTGATGTCTTACTTCGGACGTATCAACTACAACTACATGGAACGTTACCTGTTCGAGTTCAACCTGCGTGCCGATGCTTCTTCACGCTTCCCGGCAGATAACCGTTGGGGTTACTTCCCCTCCTTCTCTCTCGGCTGGCGTCTCAGTGAAGAGGCTTTCATGGAATCAGTGGATTGGGTGGACAACCTGAAAATCCGCGGTTCATGGGGACAGTTGGGTAACATCAACAACGTAGGTGACTACGATTATTTCGCCACGTATGCCATGGGTAGCAACTATAACTTCAATGACGCAATTGTAAGCGGTATTGTGGAGTCCAAGTTGCCTAACTATAGCTTAGGTTGGGAGACCGTGACCATTACGGACATTGGTCTGGATTTCGATTTGTTCAGTAACCGCTTGCATGTGGTGGCCGACTGGTATAATAAGGAAACAAATGACATCTTGCTTACCCGCAATATCCCGGTTGAGGTGGGTAATACGAACAATATGTCTGCCAATATGGGTAAGGTCAGAAACCGTGGTATCGAACTGGCCATCAGCCACAACAACCGTATCGGCGACTTCGCTTATAGCGTAGGCTTCAACATCAGCAAGAACTGGAACGAAGTAGTCAATCTGGGTCCGAATAATCCGACTTACAGTGGTGATTACTGGATTTATATGGAAGGCGAGCCTATCGGCACTTTCTATGGTTACCGTACTGACGGCCTTCTGACGCAAGAAGACATTGACAGCGGCAACTACATCACTGACGGTATCACTCCCAATGCCGGTGATATCAAGTATGTGGACTTGAATCATAACGGTACGCTGGATGATGGCGACCGCACTTGCCTGGGTTCTGATGTGCCTGACTTCACGTATGGTGTCAACCTGAATCTGAGTTATAAAAATTTTGAACTGAGTGTATTCGGACAGGGCGTTGCAGGTACGCAAGTTCACTTTGATATGGAAAATGCGTGGGCCTTCTCTGACTATGCCAGCCCGCGTGAATATCACTTGAAGCGTTGGACGGTGGACAACCCGAACCCGAATGCGGCTTATCCGCGTATTTATTCGCGTACAAGTGCCCACTCTACCTTCAACCAGAAATTCTCGGATTATTGGTTGTTCGATTCCGACTACTTCCGTATCAAGAACATCACTTTCGGCTATAATTTCCCGAAATCCTTGATTTCCAACTGGGGATTGCAGGCTCTGAAAGCTTACATCGCTGCTGAAAATCCGTTTACTATCCGTGCCGACCACCGTATGGAGGACTTTGACCCGGAGACGACTTCCGGTCGTGGCGTGAATACGCGTGGTTCCCGCACTTTCTCATTTGGTGTTAATGTAACATTCTAAAACAGTTAAAGAAAGCATATGAAGAACAATTATAAAGTAATGGCGTTGTGCGCTTGCCTCGGTTTGGGAGGCTTGAGCAGTTGCGATTTGGATGTCGAGCCTACCTCCAGCATCGCTACCGAAAGCTATTGGCAAACGGCCAAGGACGCATGGTATAACCTGAATGCCATTTATTCCAACAGCATACCGAGCATCGGCATTTACAGCGATTCCTATACCGATGACGTATATTGCCAGTATTCGTGGGAATCGTATGGTTCCCTTTTCCAACAGGATGGTTTGAGCTCCAGCTACGATGTGGGCTACAGTTACGGCCTGGTGCGTATGTGCAATGTCTATCTGGCCAATGTGGATAACACAGACATGAGCGATGAACTGAAAACGCGTACCAAGGCGGAAGTCCGTTTTGCCCGTGCATTGGATTATTTGAGCAAGGTTCTGACGTTCGGCGATGTGCCTCTGATTACGGATGTGTTGGATTTTGATGCACCGGCGCAGGAACGTACGCCTGCTGACCAGGTGAAGCAGTTTGTGCTCGATGAGTTGGAAGCGGCGGCTGCCGACCTGCCCGAAAGCTATTCCGGTTCGGGTGAGTTCTACGAAAAAGGCCGTGTGACGAAATACGCTGCTTTGGCCCTCCGTGCCCGTGCAGCCCTTTATTTCGGCAACTATTCCGAGGCGGAAGCCGATGCCCGTGAAGTGATGAATTCAGGCAAATATGAACTCTTTGAGGTAACTTCGCTGAGTGAAGGCCAGCAGAAAGAGGCCGACGAGATGTCCCTCTTCGTTGATTTTGAAAACGATGCCGAGAAAGAGAAGTTCGTGAAGGGTATGTTCAACTACGAGGCTTTGTGGCACACGGAGAATGCCAACAATGACAATCCCGAATACATCCTGTGCCGTCAGTATATGTCTGACAGCTGGGACTATCAGGATATGGTGCGTTATACCAGCATGCGTCCGAATCAGTTGGGCGGCTGGTCTTCGGTGACTCCGACGCAGAACTTGGTGGATGTGTATTGGACCAGTGAGGGCGAAGTGCCCCAGTTGGCTTCATCGGAAGCACGTGCTGCAGCCTATACCGCCATGCGGGCTGATTTTGATGCTTATGCCGCTTCCTATGACTCGGAAGCACACGGTGGCATGTCTGCCATTCAGGGATTTGTGAGCGAAAAGACAGCAGACGGCACGCTGACGCAGTATGACTACATGCAGCAGTATCGCAATCGCGACAGCCGTCTGTATGCTTCCATCCTCTTCCCTTTCAAAGGCTGGTATGAGACGAATTATGGCACTAACTTTGCGTTTGAATGGGTGAAGAACGGCAATAATGAGCCGAAGACCGGCTTCAACTTCCGTAAGATGGTGGCATTGGAGATGGATGCCGCGAATCAGGGACAGGCTACCGGAGACTATCCTTCCATCCGTTATGCCGAAGTGTTACTGATATTTGCCGAGGCTCACACGCAGAACACGGGCTATGACAGCGAGGTGGAAGCTGCTTTGAACCAATTGCGCGACCGTTGCGGCATGCCGCATGTACCCTCCGGGCTGAGCAAAGAGGCCGCTTTGGATTTGATTCAGCGTGAACGACACATTGAGTTGGCTGCCGAAGGCTTCCGTTCGGATGACATGAGCCGTTATGAGGATTCTTATTGGCAGAACGCCATGAACAATGTGGACATTCTGATGCCCGACGGTGAATTGGTTATCACGATGAAATGGAGCGAACGTATGCGTCTGAAACCAATACCTCAGACTGCGATGGACTTGAATCCAGCACTGACACAAAATCCGGGATACTAATTTTTTAGATTAAGCAACGAAGACCCTTTTTACATTCTCCTCTTAGCAGGCAGACAGTGGTAAAAAGGGTCTTTCTTTATAAAAAATGAGATCCTGCGTGAATGTGGAGGAAAAGTTTTTGTATCTTTGTCAGATGAGGGTGTATCAAGACGTAAAACTGCTATTATTTTGTCATGCTGAACGTATGTGAAGCATCTCCTATTAGCGGAAACAAACGGGTGAGATCTTTCGCACTGCTCAGGATGACAGAGCAAAATAAAAGTTATTTCTCTATTTGATACATCTTCCTTGAGAGTTTGAGTTAAGTTTGGCTTGTTTTTAGATTTTGTGGATATAGAATGAAACAAGTAGGGTGGAGAAGAATAGGACAGCCTCTTTTTTGGCTGTTATTGTATTTGCTGGCATTTATCTATTGTCAGCATTATTTTGTTTATGATTATTTTTATGCGGAGCAGTTTGATTTCTTTCGTTTCAGTGGGGAATATGCGTGCAATTGCATTTCAGATTGGGGAGGCCTGGCTTCTTATCTGGCAGCTTTCCTGATGCAGTTCTTTACTGTTCCGTGTGTCGGCCCTGCGATAGCTGCATTGTTGTTTGTGGGAATCTCTTGGGAGTTGCGCGGCATTTGGAAGAAAATGTCTCCGACTGTCGAAGCCCCGTTACTTTATCTCTTGCCTTCCTTGCTTTTATTATGGATGGGAACCGATTTTAATTACCATTGGAGCGGAACCATCGGGTTATGGATATCCTTGTGCGTTCTTCGTTTTTGCCTGTATATTCCGTCTTTCCATTGGCAGGTTTTGCTCACCGGGCTTTGTTTTTTGCCCGCTTATTATGCCGTTGGTCCTTGGATGTTGACGGTGTTGGCCGGTATTTTGCTGAACGGTCTGTTTACGCGCCGGTGGCATGTGATGTGGCTGGTTCCTTGGGGCGTTTTAGTGGCTGTCTGTTTTTATCAAATCGGGGTGGTGCCGGAAGCACGCTTCCTGTTTTCTCCGGATGCTTACTACAATCCTAAGCTGTTCTCTCCTGTAGCGGGTTGGTATGCGGCTGCCTCTTGTCTTTTGAATCTGGCATTGTCTGCTGTATGTGGGAATGTCCGTAGAGGCTTGCGAGGAAGATGGAGCCTGGTTTCGTGGACTGTTCAATTAGCGTTGTTGGCACTTATCTGCTGGAAGGGTACTGCTTACTTCTATTCAGTGAAAAACCAGTCTGCCAAACAGTTGGACTATTATGTGCGTACAAAGCAGTGGCAGGAAATATTGGAAATTCCGGAACTGCGTGCCGATGCTAATTATTTGCATGCCTGTTATCAGAATCTGGCATTGGCCGCATTGGACCGCTTGGGCGATGATTTGCTGGATTATGGACAATGCGGTTCTCGAGGGCTTGTGTTGGCTTGGGACCGTACTTTTACTTCATCCATGTTGCTGAGCGATGTCTATTATCAGATGGGCAATATTGCTTTGGCACAGGAAAAGGCTTTTGAAAGTATGATTGCCAGTGAATATGAAATGACACCCCGTCTTTTGTTGAGGTTGATTCAGACCAATCTGATTTTCGGATATGACAAGGTGGCGGAAAAATATATCCGCTTGTTGGAGCAGACGTGGGCGTATGCGTCCGAGGCGACGTATTACCGACAGTTTTTGGGGCATCCGGAGCGTTTGGAAGCAGATGCAGAGTTAGGTCATAGAAAACGTTGCGTGACCACTACTTCAGGATTGTCGAATGATTTTCAGATAATGAATAACTTGTGGCAGATTATGCATTCTAATCCTGCCTGGCGTCCTGCTTTCCTTTATTATGGGGCTATATGCCTGTTGAATAAGGATGTAGATAATCTCCGCTGTTTTTTGGAGGCTTATAAGGCTGCGAAGGGACTGCAGCCCATGCCGGTGCATTTTCAGGAGGCGGCTATCATTCTGCATGAAAAGGAAGAGGATGTATGGGCAGATTATGGAGTAAGTCCGGAAGTAGCTAACCGTTTCAAGGCTTATCGGCAGACTGTGTATGAAATGCGGAAAGGCAGGATCCCGTTCGCTCAGTTACAAGGGCGTTATGGAAATACATATTGGTTTTATTTTATGTTTAAACGTTGATAAAATGAAGATAAACAAGTGGATATGGCAATATATGGCCGGAGGATGGCTGTTGTTGGCCGGATGCGTCTCCCGTGAGCCTGTAGCCGATGTGGTGCTTGATTCATATCCGGTCATTTTTCCGGATTATAAAGATGTGACAATACCCTGTAATATTGCTCCTTTGCGGTTCATGCTGGAAGAAGATAATGTGGAAAAAACGGTGGTCGTTGTAGAGGGAGGAGAGGCTCCCCTTGTGGTGGAGGGAGAGGCTGAGCAGGCTTTTGACTTATCGAAAAGCAAATGGAGAGCCTTATTGGAACAGTCTAAAAGTGATTCTTTACGTGTAAAGGTATATGCCCGTCAGGATGGAAAATGGAAAAGTTATCTACCTTTCAATTGGTATGTGTCTACCGATGAGGTCGACCCTTATTTGGTTTACCGCCTGATAGAACCGGGTTATGAGTTGTGGAATCGGATGGGTATTTATCAGAGAGATTTGACTTCTTTTCGGGAAACTCCGGTTCTGACCAATGATTTGACAGACTATAACTGTATGAATTGTCACGCATTCAATGCGCGTAATCCCGAACGTATGTTGTTTCACCTGCGCGAGAAACACAGTGGAACTTATATCGCTGATGCCAAAGGGGTAAGCAAGTTGATTCTGCCGATTATCAATGGAAAGCCTCAGTCGTTGGTTTATCCTTCCTGGCATCCGTCCGGCCGTTTTGTCGCTTTTTCTTTGAATCAGACGAAGCAGGCATTCCATATGAACGACAGAAACCGGATAGAGGTCTTTGATTTGGCTTCGGATGTGGTGGTATATGATTTGGAGGAGCAGAAAATCCTGACGGATTCCCTGCTGATGCGTGCATCGGCCTTTGAGACGTTTCCGTCCTTTTCTCCGGACGGGAAAACTTTGTATTTCTGTTCGGCGGACGCACAGGAGATGCCTCGTGATTTTGAGAAGGTACAGTATAGTTTGTGTTCCATTCGCTTCGACGAGCAAAGTGGTAGTTTTGGAACGCAAGTGGATACTTTATACAACAGCCGAATAGAAAATGGAAGTGTGTCATTTCCTCGTCTTTCTCCCGATGGATGTATGTTGGCCTTTACAGTTTCCGGGTATGGTAATTTCTCCATTTGGCACAAAGATGCAGACCTGTGGCTGTTGGATTTGACTACCGGCGAAAAGCATCCTATGGCAGCAGCCAATAGTGATGATGTGGAGAGTTATCACTCATGGAGCAGCAACGGGCGTTGGCTGGTGTTTAGCAGCCGCCGTCTGGATGGCCTTTATACGCATCCGTATTTGGTACATATAGATGAAACCGGAAAGCTTGGTAAACCTTTTGTTATTCCTCAGGAGGATCCTTCTTTCTATAAGTATATGATGTACTCGTTTAATATTCCGGAACTTGTGCAAGGGAAAGTGGAGGTAGATAAAAGGAATGTGCAAAAGTTTGTGAGTGAATAGTAGTGGTGGACACTGCTATTTGAATCCCCAGACCGTATGCTATTTGGCTGATGGAATTGAGGGAATCAACAATTGTTCTTTGGCAATGCCCATTATTTTATGTGAATATCCGCCGATTGCCCAAACAGAGCATGGGAAGCCTGTATGAGCAAGCTTCTATGGCCAAGTATTATTGGATACTTTGTCATTTATCCTTGCTTCTATGTCGGTCGAAGCATAGTTTCCTTGCAAAAGCATGATGGAGGAGAGCATGGAAGGCTTTTTCCTTTAATCAAGGTATCGGTTGCCGGAGCCTATCATCCGCTTTACGGTCTCTCCGGAAACGGGCGAGATGTATGCTGTCATTGGCCGGCCGGAGTATCATATTGTCAAGCTGGTGGAATAAGCTTTGAAAATTCAGCCTTCCCTGTATTTTCAATACTTTTATGACACAGCTGCCCCACTTTTTTTGTAACTTTGCGCCGTAAAGCAAAATTGTGCGAAAGTTTTAATTAAAACCTGTATATATTATGGCAAAGAAAGCTCTTCTTATGATTCTGGACGGTTGGGGAATCGGCGACCGCCAGAAAGACGACGTAATCTATGTGACCCCCACTCCTTATTGGGACAGTCTGTTGGCCAACTATCCGCACTCGCAGCTCCAAGCCAGTGGTGAGAATGTGGGCCTGCCCGATGGACAGATGGGTAACTCCGAAGTGGGACACCTCAATATCGGCGCCGGACGCATCGTTTACCAGGACTTGGTGAAGATCAACCGCGCCTGTGCCGACGGCAGCATCTTGAAGAACAAGGAAATTGTCTCTGCCTTCTCTTACGCCAAGGAGCACGGCAAAAACATCCACTTCATGGGCCTGACCTCCAACGGTGGCGTACACTCTTCGCTGGACCACCTCTTCAAGCTCTGCGACATCGCCAAGGAATATGGCATCGGCGAACGCACCTTCATCCACTGCTTCATGGACGGCCGTGATACCGACCCCAAGAGCGGCAAGGGCTTCATCCAGCAACTGACCGACCACTGCGCACAGAGTGCCGGACGCATCGCCAGCATCGTGGGACGTTTCTATGCCATGGACCGCGACAAGCGCTGGGGCCGCATCAAGGAAGCCTACGAGTTGCTGGTGAACGGCCAGGGCAAGCAGGCTGACGATATGGTGAAGGCCATGCAGGAATCTTACGACGAGGGTGTGACCGATGAGTTCATCAAACCCATCAACAACTGCGCTTTCGACGGCACCATCAAGGAAGGCGACGTGGTCATCTTCTTCAACTACCGCAACGACCGCGCCAAGGAACTGACCGTGGTACTGACCCAGCAGGATATGCCCGAGGAAGGCATGAAGACCATCCCCGGCTTGCAATACTACTGCATGACGCCGTACGATGCTTCATTCAAGGGCGTGCACATCATCTTCGACAAGGAGAACGTGGCCGACACGCTGGGCGAGTATCTCAGCAAGCAGGGCAAGAAGCAGTTGCACATTGCCGAGACAGAGAAATATGCACACGTGACCTTCTTCTTCAACGGCGGACGCGAGGCTCCGTTTGAAGGCGAAGACCGCATCCTGGTGCCCTCTCCCAAGGTGGCTACTTACGACCTGAAGCCGGAGATGAGTGCCTATGAGGTGAAGGACAAGCTGGTGGAGGCCATCAACACGCAGCAATATGACTTCATCGTGGTGAACTACGCCAACGGCGACATGGTGGGCCACACGGGTGTGTACGAAGCCATCGAGAAGGCCGTAGTTGCTATCGACAACTGCGTGCGCGACACCGTAGAAGCTGCCAAGGCCAATGACTACGAGGTCATCATCATCGCCGACCACGGCAATGCCGACCACGCTATCAATGAAGACGGTACCCCCAACACGGCTCACTCGCTGAACCCCGTGCCCTTCGTCTACGTGACAGCGAACAAGGACGCTAAGGTGGAGAACGGCGTATTGGCCGACGTGGCTCCGTCCATCCTGCACATCATGGGTCTGGCACAGCCGGCTGACATGACGGGCAAGGACTTGATTAAGTAAACTCTTTCTTAACTTGGCGCGGGTTGCGCGGATTACACGGATTACTTTCTCCAAGAAAAGCATCCGGGGCATCCGTGTAATCCGCGCCTTTTTAATGTTTCTGCTCTATGTTACAGATTGGTGATGTCGTGGTTTCCTTTGACGTATTGAAAGAAAAGTTCCTGTGTGATTTGTCCGCCTGCCACGGTGCCTGTTGCATCGAGGGTGATGCCGGTGCTCCCCTGGAACTGGACGAGATAGAAAAGATTGAAGAAGTCCTGCCCCTCATCTGGGAGGAATTGTCGCCCGAGGCGCAGGCTATTATCGACCGACAGGGTGTGGCCTACGTGGACCGGGAAGGTGACCTGGTGACTTCCATCGTCAACGGCAAGGACTGTGTGTTCACCTGCTACGATGACCGGGGTTGCTGCTATTGTGCCATCGAGAAGGCCTGCCGCGAGGGAAAGAGCGATTTTCTCAAACCCGTTTCCTGCCATCTCTATCCCATACGGGTGAAGGACTTCGGCGAGTTCAAGGGCGTCAATTACCACCGCTGGGACGTCTGCAAGGCGGCTATGCTGTTGGGGCAGAAAGAGAACCTGCCCGTCTATAAGTTCTTGAAGGAACCGCTTATCCGCAAGTTTGGAGCCGATTGGTATGCTGAGTTGGAAACGGCGGTGGAGGAACTGAAGAAGCAAAAGCTGCTGTAGTTTTACTGCTGTCATGGATATCTTTGTCCTTCTCTATTCCACCATCGAGACGGCTATATGGGTGCAGCGGTACAACAGGCCGGTTCAATAACCAATCGATGTAGGGATAGCAATATCCATTAAATACCCTAAACATTCTTCAAAAAAGGGTTATCCTGTCGGTTGCTTCTCTTTTTTATCTTACTTTTGAGCCGGACTAAATACGAAATGTTATGAAGAACTTGTTTTGGATGCTGGTCGGTACCTTGTTGGCCGGTTGTGCCGGTTCCATGGGGAAGGGAAACGTCAGAGGCATCGTGACCGATGCGACCATGAACACCGTGACTGTGGTAAGTGTAGACAATGGCGATACGCTGTCTTTCAGCACCATGAATGCTAACAGGACGGAAGCACAAGGCTTGCGGCTGGGCGATACGCTGGAAGTGTCATATTCCGGCAAGTATCAGCCGGGCATGGAAGCCATGAGGTTGGTGGTACATCCTGCGGCATTGGTAGGCGCCGACCGCGACGAGCACGGCTGCATAGGCTCGGCGGGTTATACGTGGAGCGAAGTGCGCAAGGACTGTATCCGACTGTTTGAAGACGGCATCCGTACGGAAGCAGTCGACGGGAGCGGACAAGTGATGTACGTGGTCTTCAGTCCCGACTCGCTGAAAGCCGAACTGTTCAGCAGCGAATCGGAAGGCAGCGAGGTGCTGGAACGCCGCACATTGCCCTCCGGAGGACACGTGTGGAACGTGGAAGACGATGACACCAAGAACCTGCGCTACACCGACGGTGCATGGACCATCAGCCGTCGCGGAAAGCTTATCTTCAGCCAACCCCAAGCGGATAATGACGCCCATCTGGGTGCTTGGCAGGAGCTTCACTACGAAGGCATCCTTCCGGCAGCCGATTGTCCGGGCATCCGTTATACGCTCACCCTCCGCCACCGCGAGCACAGCGGCGACGGCACCTTCCAACTACAAATGACTTACTTGGAGGCAGAAGACGACAAGGACGTCACCTTCTCCTACACCGGACGGCGGCTGACCCTGCGCGGCATTCCCTCCGACGCTGATGCCACCGTCTGGCAACTGCTGGTGGATGGCAAGGAGAAAGAGGTGTTCAACTTTTTGCGCGATGACGACCAGACGCTGACCCTGCTGAACAAGGACTTCGAGAAGAACGATTCCCAACTGAATTACAGCTTGAAGCGTACGGAATAAGCTCATCGTATGCTCTATGTCGTGCGGAATGCATGGATTATGCCGGAATTTAACTGCATAATCCGTGTATTCCGCGTAATTTTTGTCTTTAAAAGGTATTTCCGGTGTATGCGGTTAACGCTGGTGGGATTATGTCCGACAAAACGGCATAGGGAATTTACAATTGCTGTCTCAGTTCCTTGTTTCGGCCGATGAACTGTTCCAGCCGCTGTTTGTCCTTTCGCAAAATGCGCGGACGGAAGTAGAACCAGTTGAGAGCAATCCATCCGGCCAGACCGACGTATGCTGCTATGCCAGTTGGCCAGGAGCGGGCAAAGGTGTATTCATACATATATAGGCACAGACCCAGGGACAGAAGGACGAAGTACGCGGTCAGTATCGTGTGACGGTGAAAATACTCCTGCTTCCGGAGGGATGACAGAGCTTGCAGGTATTGCGTGTTGGGGCAAGTATCGTTTAGCCTGTGATATAGGCGTGCACTCCTTCCGGCAGAGAATAGTGCCAGCAGAAAAGCGCTACCGCCCAGTGCCAGCCCGATGTAAGTGCTTGTCAGGCGGGGACGGAAATAGAAAGCGATGAAGAGGGCAAAGCCTATGGTGAGCAACATCAGCAGTCCTGTTATCAGGTAAAAGGCGATTTGGCGGCGGCGAAAACATCTGATTTCCTGTCGGATGTTCTGCAGATTAGCAGAAGGGACGGTCTGCTTGCTCCAGAGCGCCTGTAGGTCGGTATCGTTATTCTGTCTCATATTTCTTCATTTGTTGGGCCAAGGCCGATTTGATGCGGTGGATACGGACACGCACATTGGTTTCGGATAGGCCGGTGATTTGGGCAATTTCCGCCTGTTTCACTTCTTCCAGATAAAGGGAAATGAGCAGACGGTCTATTTCCGGCAGTTGGGAGATGGATTGATACAACTGGTGGACACGGTGGTCGGTTTCCACCGTTTCTTCTTCCTCAATTTCGGTAGTCAGTTCTGTGGTAGGCATGCGTTGTTGCAGTTGGGACTGGCGCAGGCAGATATTGGTGGCGATGCGGAAAATCCATGTGCCGACTTCTGCCTGTTGCCGAAAGGAGGAGAGATGCTTCCATACCTGCACGAAAGTGTCTTGCGTTAGGTCTTGCGCCAGGGCGGGACGATTGAAGTAACCCATGCAGAGGCGGTACACCTTGTCCCAATAGCGTTTGTATATCTCGTTGAAATCCATCTTCATGGGTGTATGAAGGAGGTAAACTGCTGCAGGAACCAATCCCGTGCATCGAACATCAGGAAGTGCAGGCCCTGAGGGGCATATTCCAGCCGGACATCGGGCAGTCCGGCAAACTGTTCGCGCACCAGCGGTTCAACCCGGCGGAATGAAGGTTCCAGTAATACAAGCACCGGCACGTGGATGGCAGATAGCCGGAGCCTTAGGTCAGTGTTTGCATAGTCGGCATACAACTGTGCGAAGGTTCGTTTATCCGAAGCTGTGCTCCAGCGCACTAATGCTTCCTGTCGGGTGGAATCTTCGCACAAGGTAGCGGCGCTGAGGCGTTGTTGGCGGATGAATTGCTCGTCGCTCATCGCGTTGAGTTGTTGCAGCAGGCTGTTGCAGGCTTGGGTCTGTTCCTCTAGCGAAGGCTGGAAATCGGGGCGGTACAGGGCTGCCAGGCAGGGCAAGGCATCTACCACCACTACGCCTTGCAACAGGTTGGGACAATCGGCAGCTACGGCTAGGGCCAGTCCTCCGCCCATGCTGTGCCCCACGAGGTAAGGCTTGCGGAGCTGCCTGTCACGGATGAAATGGATGATTTGTTTCTTCCACCCTTCAAACGAAGGAGAGGTTTCGGGCGGCACACCGGCAAAGCCGGGCATGGTAAGTACGTAGCACGTGTAGCGGTCTTGCAAAGCATTGACCGTCTCCTGCCATACTTCGCCGGAGCAGGCAAAGCCAGGAATAAAAACGAGGGTTTGTTTCCCCGTGCCGTATGTCTTGACGGCAAAGGAGTAGGACTGGGCATGAGCGGCTGTCCCCAGGCAGAGGAGCAACCATACAAAGATAAGCTGTTTCATTGTTTTTCTCTTTTTGTCTTTGCCCTTTAGATAAAGAACTGGCGGGAATGTTACAGCCGCGGCATTTTTTTCAGTTTACTCCGTCACCGCCTCCATATACATTTCCTTCAGATTCAGTATCACCCGCTTGAACCGTTCCAGCAGGTTGAGACCGATGGTGCCGTCTTCCTCGCCGCTCAGGTAGGCGTCCATCTGGGGCTGGCCGTCGTGCAGGCCGATGCCTGTGTCCACGCTCACGGAGTCCAGTACGGCGGTGCCGTGGCCGATGCGGAACTCCATCTGCGGCAGTCGGTAGCTACGGGTGATGCTGACGGCCCCTATTCCGGCCGTTCGCAATGAATCTGGCGTACCGATGGCATCCACTTCGGCCTTATGCTGGGTGTACCAATGAGGCAGCAGGTTGGTGTAGTAACTGCCTGTGTCAAAATGGAAATGAAGCGGATGGTCTTCTCCGTCCGTGGTGGCCAGGCGCAGGTTTTCGGATTCCGTACGTAGCAGGTTGCTTTCGCCCAATGGGTTGGGCGTAGGAGTGGCGGGAATGACGAACTCATGATGTGCAAAGTCCATCTGTATCTCCTGCATCTGGAGCATGATGGGCAGGCCGATGACCGGAAGTATTTGTGTGCTTATGCTGTCGGCTTCCGCATGGCCTGTTCGGATGTCTATGACGAAAAAGGGCACGTTGGCCCACGCCATGTCACCTATGCGCAGGGTATCGGCCAGGGCCAGTTGTCCCTTTTTCCTGCTGATGCCGCTGAGAGACTGATTGTTTTCCAGTATACGCAGACCGTATTGCCGGGCCAGTTCTTGAGGGATGATATTGCCGCCGGATCCCGTGTCGAATATCAGTTGGCTGTTCTGTCCGTTGATGCTCCCGTCCAGGGTGAGAAAGTGCCCGTCGCTCGTTTTGTCTTTAGCCGTGTGCATCGTGTTGTCCGTCTTCATCGGCAGGCGGTACGTGCCCGTCGGATGCAGCGGGCGGCAGAGCGGCGTGTAGGGGGCCAGTGCCCTCCATTGCCGGATGAGGGTGGCATAGTCGGCCGTCTGCGTGCTGTCCACGCCTTGTGCCGTCAGTTGGTCGTAGAGGCTTTGCATGAGGTCGGCGGCTTCGGCATAGCGGTCGGTGCGTGCCTGGTTTATGCCCAGCAGCATGACCATGTTCAATGTGTTGTCGCCCAATTCTTGCTGATGGTTGGTAAGCAGGTCGGTCAGCACGATGCACGCCGAGTCGGGGCGGTTGAAGTAGTGGTGCGTCATGGCGGTGGCCATTTTGTAGAGCAGGGGGTGGATGGAATCTTTCGGCGTGGTCTTCCGTGCGCGTTCCAGTTCAAACCAGCGGCCTTCGTTCATCAGCGTGCCGAAGCGCATGTCGGCGTTCTGGGCCTGCAAGGCCAGCGGGGCGAGCAGGCAGAGGAGGGTAAGGAATTTCTTCAGCATATTGTTCTATGTTTTAGGTTATTGTATTCCATCTTCGTCGCTGCCATACAGCAATTCTTTCAATTCCTCTTTGGTGGGTAGATACGTCATATACTTGGCGGCAAAAATCTGCTTCTCGTCTTGCGGAAGGGTGTATTCCACTACCGCATCATTCTTCTCAGCACAGAGCACGATACCCACAGGGGGATTATCGCCGGGATTCATCAGATGGCGTGTATAATAGTTTACGTACATCTGCATTTGGCCAAGGTCTTGGTGAGTCAGGGTATCTATTTTTAGGTCAATCAACACGTAGCAGCGAGCCGGAATGTTGTAGAACACAAGGTCTATGTAGAAATGTTGCCCATCGAGCGTGATGCGTTTTTGCCGCGCCACGAAACTATAGCCGCGTCCCAGTTCCAGCAGGAAGTGCTGTAACTTGCTGATTAGCATCTGCTCCAGGTCGCCTTCCAAGAAGTGTTCCCCTTGCTTGATGCCTAAGAACTCCAGGATGAACGGGTCGCGGATAATTTCGCGTGGGGTCAGGGCGGGCGGTACGGATGTGTGTATTTCCGCTTTTACCTTGTCTTTGTCGCGACTGGCCAGCATACGTTCATAATACAGGGTGTTGATTTGGCGTTCCAGTTGCCGTGTACTCCAGTTTTCCGCTACGCATTCACTGATATAATAGCTGCGTGCTACCTCGTCTTGCACCCTGAGCAATGCCCGCCAGTGTGTCCAGCTTAATTGGTCACGCAGTGCGTGGCCTTTTGGATATAGCAGGTAGAATTGTCTCATTACTTTGAGATTGGTTATTGTAAATCCGCCTCCATATTCGACCATAAGCCGTTTAGAGAGATTGGGTATGACCCCCTTTCCGTATTCGGCGCGGGCTTTTCCCTGTTGTTCATACTCCACGATGTATTTTCCCACCTGCCAGTAGGCCTCCACGGTGGTGGCATTTACTGTCCGGGCTATTTGCCGGCGTGCGTTGTCAAGCATCTGCTTGATTTGTGCGAACAGTTGTTCTTCCTTATTTCCTTGCGTTGTCAAGTCCATATTCTCTTCGGATGTTCTGACTAGTGCCATTCGTTTTGCAATCGATACGGCGTCCTCTGCAAAGGTATGAAGTTTTTTAGAATACATGCTCAAAATCGCACGGAATAACTTGTCAGGAGGAACGTAGACGAAGCGTTACCACCATGTACACAGTTACTTGATAGCACTATGTCTTCCTCTTCCCCCTGCCAAGATATATGAAAAAAGCCTTGTTAACAGGATATAAAAGGCTTAAATAACGATATTAAAGCCTTTACCCGTTGGCGGTAACCAATATGCACTTTATCTGTCGGTCCATTATACGGCTTTGCGGGCGGATATCTCCGCTTTTGTCCAGAGATATCTCCGTCCTTGTCCGAAGATATCTCTGTCTTGGTCCGAAGATATCTCCGCCCGTG
>DWZE01000080.1 GCA_019118325.1 Candidatus Bacteroides intestinavium | reverse complement strand
TGATGAAAATATCTTGCCGGAAATAAGTTAATATCAATACCGGCTTCCTTAAATATCTGATCGGCTGTTTTTTCCTTCTCTCCCCCATGCAGCAGGTCACCTTCCCCGTACGCGTGATGCGCGAACTCGGCATCAAGACGCTCCTCGTCTCCAACGCCGCAGGAGGCATGAACCCGGACTTCGCCATCGGCGACCTGATGGTCATCACGGACCACATCAACTGCTTCCCCGAACATCCGCTGCACGGACCGAACATTCCCTACGGACCGCGGTTCCCGGACATGAGCCGCGCCTATGACCGTGAACTCATCCGGAAGGCCGACGAGATAGCCGCCGAAAAGGGCATCAAGCTGCAGCACGGCGTCTACGTGGGCACCCAAGGGCCCACGTTCGAGACCCCGGCCGAATACCGCATGTACCGCATCCTGGGAGGTGACGCCGTAGGCATGTCCACCGTGCCCGAGGTCATCGTGGCCAACCACTGCGGCATACGCGTCTTCGGTATCTCGGTCATCACGGACCTGGGCATCGAGGGACAAATCACGGAAGTGTCGCACGAGGAGGTACAGCAAGCTGCCGACGCCGCACAGCCCCGCATGACGGAAATCATGAGACAACTGATTAACCGGGCCTGAGAGAATGAGAACAGAAATAGCCACACTGGGCGAGTTCGGACTCATCCGGAGACTCACCGAAGGCATCGAACTGAAGAACAAGTCGAGCCGGAAAGGCATCGGGGACGATGCCGCCGTCCTCGGCTACCCGGAAGACTGCGAGGTGCTCGTGACCACCGACCTGCTACTGGAAGGCGTACACTTCGACCTCACCTACGTCCCCCTGAAGCACCTAGGATACAAATCGGCCGTGGTCAACTTCTCGGACATCTACGCCATGAACGGGACGCCCCGGCAGATCACCGTCTCGCTCGGCATCTCCCGACGATTCTCCATAGAAGACATGGAGGCGCTCTATGCCGGCATCCGTCTGGCCTGCGAGGAATACGGCGTGGACATCGTGGGCGGTGACACCACCTCCTCGCTCACGGGACTCACCATCAGCATCACCTGTATCGGCGACGTAGAACGCGGACAGGCCGTCTACCGCAACGGTGCGCACGAGACAGACCTCATCTGCGTCAGCGGAGACCTCGGGGCCGCCTATATGGGACTGCAACTGCTGGAACGCGAGAAACTGGCACTCAAAGACAGCGGCGGAGACATCCAACCGGATTTCGCAGGGCGGGAATACCTCCTGGAACGACAACTGAAACCGGAGGCGCGACGGGACATCATCGGGAAACTGCGGCAGGCAGGCATAAAGCCCACGGCCATGATGGACATCTCCGACGGGCTCTCGTCCGAACTGCTGCACATCTGCACCCAAAGTCATGTCGGATGCCGCATCTACGAGGAACACATCCCGCTGGACTATCAGACGGCCGCCATGGCAGAAGAACTGAACATGAACGTGACCACCTGCGCCCTGAACGGCGGCGAAGACTATGAACTGCTCTTCACTGTCCCCATAGCCGACCACGAGAAGATGGCGGAGATGGAGGGCGTGAAACTCATCGGACACATCACCAAACCCGAACTGGGATGCGCGCTCATCACCCGCGACGGACAGGAATTCGAACTGAAAGCGCAGGGATGGAACCCACTGGCAAAAGGGGAATGAGAGGAGATAAGGAGTTATAGGGAGTTATCTGTTGGCGGAATTAATTGGGGCATGAAAGCCTACGGGCGGGGATATCTCCGGGCCAGGACGGAGACATCTGCGGACAAGGGCGGAGATATCTGCGGACAAAAGCGGAGATATCCACCCGCAAAGCCGCACAATGAACCGACAAATTAAAGTGCATATTGTGGTCATAATTCCACCAATGGGTAGGGAGTCAGAAGGAGTTATAGGAAAGTTAAAGGCCGATAGTCTCGTTTGTCCGTCAATAACGTCAAAGGTTTAACTCCTTGAGCGAAGCGATGACTCCTTCTAACTCCCTATAACTCCTTATACCCTTTCCTATCAATCTTCCCGTTGAAAGTACGCCGTATGCTGTCCACCGCCTCATACTGCAACGGAACCTTGTGTGCCTCCAGCACAGCCCTCAAGCGGCGGGCCAACCCCTTTTTATCCAACACGGCGCCTTCGGCCGGAACCACCAAAAGCTTCAGCTGGCTGCCCATGACCGGATGGGGCACACCGATGCAGACGCAATCCGCCACCTCGGGCTGCGCCAACGCCGCCTCCTCCACCTCGGCCGGCGCCACCTTGAATCCCCCCACATTGATAACGTCGTCCGTCCGCCCCGACAAATGCAGTCGTCCGGCCTCGTCCAGCCGGCCCAGGTCATGGGTGAACAGGGCGCCGTCACGCAAAATGCCGGCGGCAGCATCGGGGGCATTCACATACCCGGACATCAGCATCGGACCCTGGCAAGCCACCGTGTGGTCCGGCGTGATAAACACACGCGCATGCTTCATCGGACGTCCCAGGCAACCGGCCACGCAACCTCCGGGCGTATTGAAATCATGCGTACAGACAATACCTGTCTCCGTCGAGGCATAGGTATTAAACAACCGGCTATGGGGGAACAGGCGGCACAAACGTTCCATATCCGCCTGCGCCATCGGGGCGGCTCCCGTCTCGATAAAAGCCATACGGCCGGACAAGGCGGACAGCCTGTCACCGCCCAAAGCCATCAGCATGCGCAGGGCGGCCGGCACCAGAAACGTGGCATAGCGACCGGCCGGCCGGCTGAAGGCCGAAAGGAAAACGTCCATCTCTTTCAGGCCCTCCGTCAGGTGCAGGGTGCCACCCGTCAGGATGACCGGCCACACCTTGGAAAGGCTGCCGATATGATTCAGCGGCCCGCTGATGACAAAAGTCAATGCCGGCGAGAATCCCTGTGCTTCCGCCAGGTTCTCCGCATTCGCCGCAAGGGCCGTGTGGGACAACAGGACGCCTTTGCTCCGCCCGGTGGTTCCCGTGGTAAACAGGATGTCGGCCGTACCCGGAGGTATATCCGCACCCGAGACCAGGCGGTCCGTCTCCGCCGAGAGGCTGTCAGGAACATCGGCCGCCAGGGGCACCGCCGCGCCTCCGGCCAGATGCACCGCGAAATAGGCGGCGATGAAACCGGCATCGGGCGTGGCACGCAACAACCGGGCGCGTCCCTGCCCCAAGCCTTCAGCAGCCAGGCGGGCGGCCCGTGCCTGCACGTCGGCCCATAGCTCCGCATAGGTCATGCAGCCCCCGCTCCAGCGGAGAGCCACTTTGTCCGGATACAGGGCGGCATTCCGGCCGAGGCAGTGTTCCAGCGTATTCATGAACGTTTCCTTTCCACCAACGCTACGATATGGTCCAGGTCCTTCAGGTTCCTGGGGGTGGCGTCGGTATGGTCCAGGCGGATGCCGTAATGCTCGGAGAGGACCATCAGGATGGTCGCCACGCCCAGCGAGTCGAGCTCGGCAAAGAGGTAATCGGAGTCGAAGTCCACCAGCGGCAGGGCTTCTTCCAGCAAGGTCTTTATTTCTTCTTTCATACAAATGTGATATTTTGAGGTAAATGAGTGAACTTGTCATACAGCCTCCGCAAGGGAGACGAGGCGGGCAACGTGAAAGAGCGCCCGGGATGCACCAACGCATCGACCAAGGTACAGACATCCCAGGCATCGGGTCTGTTCCCGTCCAGCACTTCCGCGGCCTTGCGCCCCAAGCCGATGGAGGCATACAAGCCTGTCACCAGGGGCCGGAAATAGGCAGGCGTTTCCACCCGGCGGCAGATTTCTTCGTAATACGCCACGTAATAGCGGTGCACGCCCCGGCAACGTTCCACATAGCCCGTGCCGAAACGGGAGTCATCGGGCGGTATGCGGGGGCCTATCTCGATGTCGAACCCTCCCCGGTTGGCAAAGGCCGTGCCGACGGGCATCACATGGGCCGCCCCGTGGATGAACACCGGCAGGAGGTCGGCCCCGAGCCGTTCAGCCAGGTAGAAAGCCCCTTTGTGGAAACGCTGGACATTGCCGTCGGGCGAGCGGCGTCCCTCGGGAAAAACGGCGATGGAATAGCCCTTGTCCAGGAAGGAGCGGCAATACTCCAGACGGTCGTCCCACCCCGTGTCCGACACGGAAAAGCAGTCGGCGTAGCGCAAGACGGCCGCCACCAGCGGATTGTTCCACACGCGGCTGTGCGTCACCAGCAGGATGCGGGGCGAGAGGATGAGGAGGCACAGCGTGTCCAGCAGGGACTGGTGGTTGCAGATAAGGATGGATCCGCGCCGGAAATCCTCGCCGCAGGGATTGTGAATCTCGGCGTACAGCCACGGATGGCGGCGCAGGTCGAAGCGGAAGATACGCCACATCGCCCGGTGGAAGCGCCCGCGCTTCGCATCGGTCTTGCGCCCCAGGGTGAACCAGCAGAAGCCTAGCACGCTGCCATACAGCAGTTGCGACACATAGACCACGGCCGACAGGGCCATGGCCAGCACGCGTCCGGCGGTCAGCGGCAGGTCAATATAGGGATTGGGACGCTTCATCGTTCTGGGCGGAATCAACCGGGTTGGCGTAAATGCCCAGCAGCAGGTCGGCCAGGAGTTCCGGGTCGCAACTTTCCTCGTAGGGGCGCAGGGCCTCCAGATGGCGGAGGAAGGCCGCCTTCTCCCCGGAGGTATAGTGCCCGGCATATTCGCTCCGGCCATAGCGCAGGTCATGGGCAATGTAATTGTTGGGCATCAGGCGATAGGCCCGGTGGATGCGTCGGTCTATGAGGCGGGCGACGGCCCGGTGGAAATCTCCTTGCGTACAGCCGTCGTAGCGGGCCAGTTCCTCCTGCCGCAAGGGCTCACAGAAATGCAGGTGCACCCGTCCCTTGGGCTGGGTGATGCCGGTCAGGATGCTGTTGACGTCTTCGCCGGGTTTCTTGGCATAGCGGCCCGTCAGCTTCCGTTCGTAGAGCTCCAGCGCCTTCAGGATGTCGCAGGGTTCCCACTCGTAGCTGATGGCCACGGGTACGATATGCAGTTCGGCCAGGGCGTCCACCTTGTTGTCCGGACGGCTCAGGCACAACATCTTGATGACGCCTTGGTCGGTCAGGTCCAGTCCGTCCTTGGTACGGCCATTGCGCTGTGCCATCCAGACGGACTGGTGTTTTTCCCGCAAGGTATGCCGGATATAGCCGCTCAAGCGGGCCGAGGCTTGGTAGAACTCGCGGAGGTTGTTGCCGGGCCGCTCCACGCGGAACATCTTGTTGGCCTTGCCGATGTCCACGATGAGCGGGCTTTGCATGAGGTTGGCGCCGAAGGTTATCTCGCTGGTCTCGTGTCCGTTGTTGTAGAGCACATACTGCATCAGACTGGAGTCCAGCACGATATCGCGGTGATTGGCGATGAAGAGGTATTTCGTGTCGGCCGACAGGCACTCCAGTCCGCCCCAGGTGAATCCGGTCATTGTCCGGCGGATGACCTCCGCATTCATGTAAAACATGACCCGCGCCTGGAACTCGTCGATGGTGCGCAGGGATAGTAGCATCCCGCGCACCTCATTCATGTCGCGCCCCGGGAACACATAGGAGGCCAGCAGCGGAAAGGAGGTGCTCTCCACGATGCGCCGCATGGCCGCGGGTATCTCTTCGTCCCGATAGGGACGGATGTCGTCAAAAGTTCTTGGGTCTTTCATCCTGTTTACTAAGATAATTTATCTTTGAGGGAGTTGAAGAGAGTTAAAGGCCGATAGTTGGTCCGGCGATAACGTCAAAGATATTGGCCTTTAACTCCCTATAACTCCTTCTAACTCCTTCACTCCTAAAATAACTCCTCAGTTCCTGCATTCATTGATTTTCCGTACAATCTCGCCCCGTCCCACAAGTGCCTCGGCGGTCTCGATGGCCGTCAGGGGGACGCCGCAGATGCCGTGCAGGTTGATGTTTTGTCCGGTCAGCAGGAGGTTGCGCACCTTCGTGGCCACAGGCAGCTGGGAGAGGGCCATGTCCTTGCAGTCGCGGTTGTATCCGTAGAGGGCGCCTTCCTTCGTGCCGTAATAATCGCGTATGGTGAGGGGCGTGGAGGCGAAGCAGCATTCGATGTCGTCGCGGATGCCGGGGCAGGCGCGTTCCAGCTTGTCCAGCACCCGCTGCAGGGTACGTTCCTTCCAGGCCAGGTAGTCGGGCGGGCGGTGTCCTGTCAGACTGCCGGCCCACCTGCCGACGGCATGGAAGGGCATGGGGCAACTGACCGTCATGCGCGCCGCCCAGGGTCCTTGGTCGCGGGCGGGCGGCGTCAGATACATGAATCCGCGGGGGAAGGTCTCCTCGTCATAGTCGCCCAGCTGCCAGACACGGCCATGTTCCTCCAGCCAGTAGCACGGATGGTTCACGTAGGGGCGGCGCGCGTCTTCGCGGAACTTGATGTAGAGCGAGAAGGCCGAATAGGTGTTGGGGATTGCGTGCAGGCGGTCGCGGTAGGACTTGGGAAAGGCTTTGTCCGGCAGGAGGTCCAGCAGCGTGCACGGATGAAGATCCGATATGTACCAGTCGGCGGTGTATTCCCTCCCGCTCCGGGTGCGTACGCGGGTTGCCTGCCGGTCTTCCACGTCGATGCCCTGCACGGGGTCTCCGGCATGGATGCTCCCACCGGCCCGCCGGATGACGTCGGCCAGGGCGTCGGCCATCTGCTGGCTGCCGTCCACGAAGAGGGCCGAGCCACGGATGTAGAGCACGTTGATCAGCGCGTGCACAAAGGCGGGCGTATGCCCCGCCACACCACCATACAAGGGATTCATATAGGCCAGCAGTTCGGCCAGTCGGGGGTCGTCGACGTAACGGGCGATGAACTCGTCGGCCGGCAAGAGGAACTCCTCGGAGTGTCCCTTGGCCAACCCCAGCCCGTCGTCCGGACGTAGATAGAACAGGTCCACCTCCTCGCTCAGCGCCCAAAGGGCGTCCATATAGCGGCGCAGAGCGTCGGCCTGTCGGGGGAAGAGGCGTGCCAGATAGTCCGTAAAGGGCTCTTTGCCGCGGGGCAGGCGGTAGGTGTCCGTACCGATGGTGACGGCATCCATGCAGTCGGGGTCGGTAGGCCGTATGTCCAGACGGTCCAGGATGCCCAGATAGCGGCAGATACGATAAAGGTTGTGTCCGGGCATGAAGCCTCCCAGGACGTGCATGCCCGTCTCGAAGAGGACGCCTCCGCGCCGGAAGCACTGCAGTCCGCCGCCGATGACGGGGTTTTTCTCCAGCACCGTCACGCGGCATCCCTCCCTGGCCAGCAGGGCACCCGTGGTCAGTCCGCCCAGGCCCCCGCCGATGATAACGATGTCTTTTGCTTGGTTCATTTGTTTGCCTCCAGGATTTGTTCGTAGATATACTTGGGTGTGAGCAGCTCGCCGCAGGTCAGCATGGTGCCCACGATGACGCCCAACATGCCGTGCGAGTTGACGTTCTGTCCCGTCAGGAAGAGGTTGGGGATGCGCGTCCTGTGGGTTACCCGTCCGGCGCTGCCCAGGCTGATGTCGCGCGCGATGCCGTAGAGGGAGCCGTCCTGCGTGCCGGTATAGTCACGGTAGGTCAAGGGCGAGGAAACGTAGTAGTGGGCGATGCTGCCGGCGATGCCGGGGAACTGGTGGTCCAGCGCCTGTATGAGCCTCTCGGCGCGTCGGCGGACAAAGTCGTCGTAGGCATCCCCGCGGTGTCCGGGAGTAGTGCCGGCCCAGGCGGCAAGTTCTTCGCAGCGCATGTAGGTGAGGATGACGCCTGCACGGGCGAATGCCTGTCCTTCCTGGTCACAGACGTGCATGTAGAGGTATCCCTTGGGCCAGGTGTGTTCGTCATACTGCTCACATCCCCAGGGTGTGTCGGTTTCGTAGCCGAAGAAATTGTGGTTCATGTAGGGGACGGTGTCCGGCTTGAAATGCAGGTAGACGGAGAATCCGCCCACGGTCTGCGGGATGGCCCGGATGCGCCGCCGGTATGCGGGTCGGATGAGGTGCGTGTCGCCCAGCATCTCCATCGTCCTCATGGGGTGTGTGGCGGAGATGACATAATCCGCCACCAGTCGTTCGCCGCTGTCCAGTTCCACACCGGTGGCGTGCGTCGTGTCGCACAGGATGCGTGTCACGCGGGCGCGTGTCCGGATCTCGCCTCCATGCCGCCGCATCACGTCCGTCAGTGCGCGCACGAGGGAGTCGCTGCCCCCCACGAAGCGGAAGGCACTCCGCCCGTAGAAGTCGCGCACGAAGGCGTGGACGGAGAAGGGCGTCTTGTCCCTCACAGCGGCATAGAGAGGCAGGTCGCCCACGAGCACTTTCCGCAGCACGGGATCCGGCGTCAGGCTCTCAATCACGTCGTTGACGGAGCGCAGCTGGTATTCGGCGGTGAGGGCGTCGTCCGTCTGCCCGTACTTCAGCGTATGCAGCGACGAGGCAGCGGAGATGCGGTCTACCAAGCGACAGTAGCGAGACAGGTTGTCACGCTGGGAGGGGAAGTAGTCGGCCATGCGCTCGATGAATGCCTCGGGTCCGCTGGCGAATTCGAACCGCTGCCCGCCGAGGCAGACCACGTTGTAGCGCCGGGGGTCCAGCCGCGAGAGCTCCACCCGGTCGGCTATCTCCAGGTAGCGCATCATCCGGTTCAGAATCTGTCCCTCGTCCGCGCTGCCGACGAAGTGCATGCCTGTCTCGAACTTCACGCCGCGCCGGGTGAAACACTGCAGGCAGCCGCCCGGCACAGGGTTTTGCTCCAACACGGTGACGCGGTATCCGTTCTTGGCCAGGACCACGCCCGTCGTCAGTCCGCCCAGTCCGCTGCCTATGATGATTACTGTCTTTCTATCCATAATAAGTAACTGTCCATGGTTTATATTCGTTCAAGGAAGTTAGAGGGAGTTAGAGGCCAATAGGTAGGCCGGCGATGAACGAACAAGGAATTGACCTCTCACTCCTTGAGCGAAGCGATAACTCCCTTTAACTTCCTCCAATTCCTTCCCTCCCCCGAAGTTTGTATTTTCTCTTATACGCCTCGTAGGGCCTGCGCCATGCGTCCGTCTCCAGTTCCTCGCGCATCCGGGCGTAATGGTCCACGTATTTTTGGTGCATCCTGCGGGTGAGTTCGCGGTCGGTGACGGCGCGCACCTCCTCCACCGGCACACGGGGCAGGACGTCCATCGTCACGCTGCCTCGGCGCAGCATGAAGTCATGCTTGGGCAGGACGTCGTAGAGTCCGTGCAGGCACACGGGCAGGATGTCCACGTCCAAGGCCTTGGCCAGGGTGAAGGCTCCTTTGTGGAAGCGTCCTATCTGTCCGTCGCGGGTGCGGGTGCCTTCAGGGAAGACGACGATGCTGTATCCGCGCCCCACCAAGTCCTGCAGATGGGGGAAATTGCGGTCGTAGCCGTTGGAGACGGGACGGAACTCCGCCGTGTGGATGACCACGCCGTAGTAGGGGTTACGCCACACCCAGTCGTTGGTCAGGACGATGATACGGGGCGACAGCTGCATCAGGGCCATCAGGTCCAGGTGCGACTGGTGGTTGCAGACGATGACGGCGGGCCGGCCGAAGGTCTCGTCTTCGCCGCCCCTCTGCCGGAAACGCACGCCGGGCACGCGGCGGATGACGAAACGGGCGATGCGCTGCAGCAGCCGGTGATAGAAGGCCTCACCGTTCCACCACCGCTGCAGCGGGCGGTGTATCAGCACCGTATAGGGTATCAGCAGCAAGAACATACCGCCCAGGAAGCACGTCATCGAGACGGCCGATGCCGCCAGCCGGCCCAGGGTGACGGGATATTCGCGCCGTCGGCCATGCTTCTCCGTCAGCCATCGGAACACCATCGGCGGCAGCCAGCAGGCCATCACCACCACCACGGCCATGCCCACGATGGCTACTTCGGCCAGCGACCGCAGGGCCGGATGCCGGCTGACAATCAGCGTGCCTATACCGATGAACATGATAACGGCGGACAGGACCACGCTGCTCCTACAGGCCTCCAGGCGACGCCGGCCCGTAGTGTACTCGGCCATCAGGCCCTCGGTGATGAAAATGGTATAGTCATCTCCCTGGCCGAAGATGAAAGTGGCCAGAATGATATTGACGATGTTGAACTGGAGGCCCAGCAGCTGCATGAGCCCCAGTATCCACACCCAACCCACAGCCAGCGGCAGGAAGGCCATCAGGCTCATCTCCACACTGCCCAACGACAGCCACAGGAAGGCAAAGACCACGAAGCCGCAGACGAAACCGATATAGTCAAAAGAGGCAGACAAGGTCTCGGCCAGATGGTTGCTGACGTCCTCCTGCGAGAATACGAAACAACCGGCCGGCAAGGCGGCAGCGATACGCTCCTCGACGCGGCCGGCGGAACGCCGCTCCACCCGGACGAAGTTCACTACCCGGCATCCTCCGTCCGCCGTATGCATCATGAACTGCCTGCCCACCTGTTCATACAAAGGGGTTTCCTCCCGTGGTCCGGGGTCGGCGGAAGCGGTTGTGCCCCGTATCTTGTCGGCAAAGGGACGGAAGGCCCCGGGTGCGAAACCGGCCTCCGCCGCGGCACGTTCCAAGGCTCCGGCAGCCCCTTCATGCCGCTGCCAGAAAGCGTTCCAACGGGCCATGCGCTCCCGACGCAGACTGTCTGACAACAGGAAGCCGGCGATTCCCGTAACCCGGTCCACGCCGGGAAGTCCCTCCAGGCGGGCCGCCAACAGCTCGTTGCGCCGCAAGGCTTCGTCCGGCGTGCGTCCTTCGGCCACGACATAGAGCAGCTGCAGGCTGTCACCCTGGCTTTGCAGGCTGGAGGAGAGGAACTGTAGGTCTTCCCGCTGCGCAGGTGTCATATAATTAATATGCTGCATGTTGCTGTCAAACGAAGTGTCCCGGCTGAGCCAGGCAAAGAACAGCGTCAGCACGGCTACGCCGGCCGACATCCAGCGCCCCGCTCTCCTTCCGTGTGGCAGGCTCCACCGCCTGAAGGGCAAGAACGCACCTGCACGCCGCGACACCACCCTCCGGCGGCGCAGGAACACCGGCAGGCAGACCAGCACGAAAAGGATGGTCCCCACCAGCGTCAGCGAGCCGAACCATCCCAGGTCTCGCATGGCCTGCGCATCCAGCAGCACCAGGCAGAGGAAGGCGCTGACTGTCGTGATGTTCCCCGTCAGCAGGGGAGGTACCATCTCGCGGAGCGTCTCGCGCACGCTCCCCTCGTGTTTCAGGTGCTCCAGGAAATGCAGGGGATAGTTGACCGCAATGCCGATGATGACCGAGCCGATGCCGACAACTATCAGCGACAGCCCGTCCCTCAGCACGGCCATCGCCCCCAAGGCAAAGAGCCAGCCGGCCAGCACGGACACGCCTATCCACACCAGGTCGCCCACCCGGCGGAAGGCATAGAGCAGCACGGACAGGATAAGCACCACGGCCAGCCCGACGGCCAACAGGCTGTCCCGCTTGATTTGCGTGGCATTGGTGACGGCTATCAACGGCGCACCGACGGCAGACACCCGTACCTCCGGGCAGACGGCTTGCACGTCGGACATGCACGAGTCCAGCAATTCCTGCAGGCGGGCGTTATCCCTCGACTCGCTGATGCCGAACGGCGACTCCAGCAAGGCGATACCCACGCTATCGCGAAAGAGGTAGCCGTCCACCACCTGGTACGCATCACCAACATTCAGCCCCCGGAGACGAGCCAGCAGGGCCGGTGTCAGCTGCAGGGGGTCATCGGGCAATCCCTGCGCCAGGATGGCTCCCGTGGGCAGCATCAGTAGCTGCCTGTTCCGCTCCATCTGCGCGGCCGGGTAGGCGTCGTCCGCCAGCAAAGAGTCCAAACGCCGGTAGTCGTCCGCCGTCAGCAGCGACGGATAGTCCTGCCACAGTTGCCGCATCACGTCCATCAGGGTCGACTCGTCCACCCGGACCTGCAGCCTGCGCACCCACCGGGCCGTATCGCGCCGCTGCACGGCCTGCCCGAAACAGTCCATGGCGTTCTCCACTCCGATCCGGTCGTCCGCCCGCCCTCTGAAGACGACAGCTATCCGGTTCTGCCCGCCCAGGCTGCTGAAGACCTCCGAATACTTCCGGGCATCTTCATCCAGGGGCATGAAGGCGGCAATATCTTCGTCATAATCCATACGGAGCGCCAGCACGCCGCACAGCAAGGCCAGCGCACAGACAACGCCCGCCACCCACGGACGGCGGCGGGACAACACATCATATATCTTCAGGAACCACTGTGTCATAGCTTCCTCCCCGATAAAAGTCTGCACAAACGGGCCGGCCAGCCATACACCACGGCCAACCCGCACAACACCGTGTTCAGCAGGCTGATGCGGGCAAAGTCCCGCACGGGCCGGAAATGGGACACACGCTCCCCCTCCGGCGGATACCACACCCGCACGGGGACGGGCACCAG
This sequence comes from Candidatus Bacteroides intestinavium, assembly GCA_019118325.1. Lineage (GTDB taxonomy): Bacteria > Bacteroidota > Bacteroidia > Bacteroidales > Bacteroidaceae > Bacteroides > Bacteroides intestinavium. The sequence continues at coordinate 18,410 of DWZE01000080.1, read as the reverse complement.
CGGGATGCCCCGCCACGCCGCCCACACCAGCAGCTCCAATTCGGCCTCATAGCGGGCGGTCAGCCACCACAGGCTCCCCATCCGGCAGAGAGGATAGAGGCGGAAACCCGTCTGCGTGTCCGGCAGGCGGATACCCGTCTGAAGGCGGAACCAGAAGTTGGAGAAACGGTTGGCCATCGTGTTGCGCACGGGCATCCCGTTGGCGGCCAGGTCGCGGCTGCCCACCACCAGGCTGCCGGGCCGGCGGGCAGCGGCTTGCAGCAAGGCCGGGATGTCGTCGGCAAAGTGCTGTCCGTCGGCATCGAGGGTAACGGCCTCCTTGAACCCCAACGAACGGGCATGCCGGAGGCCGGTCTGCAGGGCACGCCCCTTGCCGCGGTTACGCCCGTGGCGCATCAGGAGGATGTCCAGTCCCTCCAGGCGGTCGGCCGTGCCGTCCGTACTGCCGTCGTCCACCACGATGACATGGCGTGCCTGCCGGCGCACGTCCTCCACCACCCGGCGGATGGTACCGGCGTTATTGTAAGTCGGTATGACGGCGCACCACATGGCAGATTATTGACATTTTAGTGAACAGCCGGCCACCCTCCTCCAGGACGGCGACCGCCCGGCACGTGTCTCCCTCACAGGCCAGCTTCGTAAAGCGGACAACCAGTCCGGGCGTTTCCTCCGGCCGGATTACGGACAGGTACTTCACATTCTTGATATCCGTCAGGGTAGTTTCGCCGTCCAGCAGGCACGAAAGCAACTCCGTCACCAGCTGTATCTGGCAGACGCCCGGCGTTATGGGCTGGCCGGGAAAGTGAGCCCGGTATATCTCATGGGCGGGATTCAGGCGGATTTGGAACATTTGCGAATCCCGGCCTGTTATCTGGTAAAAATCATTCAGCAGCATCATCTTTCAAGGGTTTTAACCGATAGGTAATCTTGTGGCGGCGGTTGGCCAACACCAGCGTGCCGTCCTCACGGCACTCGAGCGTGCGGCGCCGGGGCAGCCGACGGTCGGGACGGAACAGTACAGACAAGTCCCTGGCCAGTACGCGACGAATGTACCACTTGTCCAGCGGAGCCATGACGTACGTCAGCTTCACACGGCCTTTCGCTCCCGGGCAAACGGCGTCGAAGGCCTTGACGCCAAACTCGTTGACCACACTCATCGCGCCTCTGTCCCCCTCCATGCGGATGAGACAGATGCCGGACAGGTGTCCCCCCCGGGGAAGGTCAACGGAGAACGTATAGCGGCGCAGGTCCTGGGCAGACGCGGACAGGGAAAGCCCCATTCCCGCCAAGAGAAAAGCCAGGAAAAAAACCGGCCACACTTTATTGAACTGTAAACACCGCATCGCCTATCGTTTCGTTCTTCCGTACGTTTTTCATCTCGATACGGGTGTTGTCGCCGCTCTTCTCCTTCAGTTCCACGACGGTGACCATCCGGAGTTTCGGGTCGATGTGCAGGCGCACCTCGCTGAACAGGGCCGCCAGTTCCTTCTCCCGGGGCACCAGCCGGGCTTCCCATTCCGTTTTTCCCCCGTACATCGTCACCTCGAAATCACCATCATCGGCCAGGCAACGCCCCGTGACGCTGTTCAGCATAATCCTTGCGATCTGCTGAAACATCCGGCTGGAACGGACAGACACAATGTCCGTCTTCTCCGCCGACTTCATCATCACGCGGTCTTTGTTCAACACAAAGGTGTACGTATAGGGCGACGTGTACTCCCAACGCAGGCGGTCGCCCCCTTTGTAGTACATTCGGCCCTTCGAGGTCAAAGCCGTCTGCAACAGCGACAATTGCTTGACCTGCACGAAGTCACATTGCAGGGAGGACATCTCGGCAGCAGCCGCACAAACCTCAGCCACCATCTTGCGGCTTTCGGCCTCGCCCACAGGCTGTTGGGCAGACACACACACAGCCATGAACGACAGTAAGCAGGTTATAAACCAATATCTCATTCTCTTCATCCTATAATTAACAGTGAGCAGGAGGACAGCAAAGCATTCCATTGAAAAACAAGAATCATCCATCGCCTGCCTCCCATCACCCGATTAAATTCACAGTCATGTAAACACGTGGCAAAGTTAAAACTTTCAACGCGGATAACCCACTTTTCAGGGATATATTTGCAAGCCGCGCCCGAAGATATCACCGCCCGTGCCCGGAGATATCCTCCAGCGAGCACGGAGACGTCCCGAAGCGTGTGCGGCGACACCTCCGGACGCGCCCTTCATAATCATCTGACAATCAGCACGCAGCCTGCCATAATCAGCAGACACCCCAACCAACGATGAAGAGGTACCGTTTCGTGAAAAAACAGGACAGCCGAGAACATCGCGATGACATAGCTCAAACTAAGCAACGGATAGGCCATGCTAAGAGGGAAGTTTTTCAGGATATACATCCACAGCAATGAGCCGCCCCCAAAACACAAGCCACAGGCGGCAAACTGCCAATTGCCGAACAACGACCACCAGAAAGCGCGATTCCAGCCGAAGGGCAACATCTGCTGCAAGGCGAATTTCAGCCAGACCTGACCGGCGGCCAGCAAGATGCACTGAAGCAACGAAAGAGGCAATAGTTTCCACATGGCGCGTTTATCTTTTCTCCAGGAACATAGCTGTCGAAGTCACTCCTACCGGCAGGTCCTCGCCCCGCAGACGCCACACCATATCGTGCAGAGCCGGAGTCACCTCGTTGTGATACCCAATCAGGGCATTGCGGATCCGGCCCAGCCGCATCAGCCGTTCGGCATCGCGCCGGCAAAGGTCAAGGGTCTCCTCTTCGCCCAGCCGGGTATAGGTAATGTTGTATCCGTGACAATGCGTACGGATGGCCAGGGCACCGGCGACGGTATTGTGCGTGCTCTGCATGAAGAGCGTGGGACTCAGTCCGTGCTCGCCCTCCCGGCAAAGTTCAAGGAGGAATTTCTCGCTATTCTCCAGCATTCCGTAAGAGGTGCCCACGATGATGGCATCGGGAACCTCCTTCCCCGCCTGACGCAAGGCGGTGAGCGAAGTCATCAGGGCCGCCTTCAGCAACTTGCAGAGACGACGGGACTCCAGCGGAGTCATGAACTCGCGCAGGTTGTCCAAGGGAGCGTCCGGCGTGGAACGGACACAAGACACGGTGGCTATCCCGAAGGAAGCAACCGGAGATGGTTCTTCCCCACAAACCGCCTTGCCAAGTTCCGCCGCGTCCGGCCGGGAAAATATCAACGAGGAATCATTGCCGCCGAAGCCGAAACTGTTGCACATCACATGACGAAGCGCCACGTTCCGCCCGCCTGCACTGGGCACAATACCGCCGGGCATGGGACGGCTTCCTCCCAAGTTGGCCGGAATGAAACCGTCCTGCAGGGCCAACAGGCTTATCACGGCCTCGATGCCCCCGGCGGCCGACGTGGCATGACCGGTAAAAGGCTTGGTGCTGGACACCGGCGGGACATGTCCGCCAAAAATCCGCTGCAAGGCGGCGCTCTCGCTGGCATCGTTATTGGGCGTACCGGTGCCATGAGCATTCACGTAACCTATGGCCTGCGGAGCCAGCCCGGCCATATCCAAAGCCTCCTGCATCGCAAGGGCAGCCCCCTCTCCACAGTCCGAAGAAGCCGTCTGGTGGAAAGCATCGCAACGGTTGCCGTAGCCGGACAAGACGGCCAAAGGCTTCGCCCCCCTGCGCCGTACGGAGGCGGCACTTTCCAGCACCACAAAGCCGGCTCCTTCGCCCAGGTTCAGCCCGCGACGGGTATCGTCGAAAGGACGGCAACGCTCCGTGTCAAGTATCATCAGCGTATGAAAGCCATTGAGATGGAACAGACTGAGTGCCTCACTGCCACCGGCTATCACGGCCTCGGCCTCGCCCGTCTTGATCATATTGGCTCCCACTATCAACGCGTTGGCCGCCGAGGAACAGGCCGTAGAAACAGTCAGGACGCGCCGGGCGGGAATGCCGAAGTAATCGGCCATCAGCCCGGTGGTAGAGCCGGCATCGTGCGTCGTCAACAACGGCAACCAGTCGTCTCCCTCCAGCATCTCCAGGAAGTGGCGCTCCGTGCTATCCATACCGCCTACCGTCGTGCCGGACAGCAGCCAGGCCTCATCAACAGGCAGTCCGGACTGCTCCAATGCCTGACGGATGGCCTCTATGCCCAGCAAGGCGGTACGATTGCAATGCCTGTCGGCGGGAATTTGCAGCCGGCTGCGCAATTCCTCATTGGAGAGTTTCACCTCGCCGCAAGGCAAATCATCATGAACAGACGGCAACAGACGCAACGTCCCCACGCCGGAATGTCCCTCCAGCAAGGCACGCTCCGTCTCCGCCCGACCATTCCCGATGGCCGAAATAATACCTGTGCCGGTAATGTAAACGGGACTGTCCATGAGCGCAGTATCTTCCGTCCGGCTCATTTCGTACGGTGTTCGGCTACATATCGTGCCATAGTATTGATGGACTGGAAGATGGCCTTCCCCTGCGAAGGGTCGCCCAGCTTGATGCCATACTGTTTCTCCAGCAATACTATGAGTTCGAGGGCGTCTATCGAATCCAGGCCCAAACCGTCGCCGAAGAGGGGAGCATCGTTATCTATGTCCTCGCAAGAGACGTCTTCCAAGTTCAATGTCTTGATGATTTGTTGTTTCAGTTCACGAACAAGTTCTTCCATATCTGTTTCCTTAAATATAGTTTGCTTGATTGATTATATATAATTTAGCTTCAAAATGGTCCGGGTCGGCTATGTCCAGCCAGCCGCCCAGCACGCTGCGTGTCTCCGGTGAGCTGAGCGCCTGGAATAGCAGAGGACGGGCATCGACCGGGATGTCCTGCAAGAGGTAGGTGGTTTCTCCGTGATAATGGTTGCGTATGGCAATCTCGCCCGTCACGATATTAGGCAGCGTGTAGATGAAGGCTGAAGGACTGGGATAGAAATCATCCGCAGATTGGATGGTCTGTTGGTAGGCACGGTCCGCACAAATCGAGGCAGTACGTCCTACTATCACCACAGCACGGTCCTCACAAGGAAGAAAACGCGGACACCCTTTCCTCTCCGCCTCCGCCTGCAACAACAATTCCGAAGCCAAGAATCCCAACTTACACAGAGGGTCCATCTTATAGAACTTCGGATAATCGCCTACATAAGTATGATACAAGAACTTCAGCAATGCCTCCCCCTGCCCCTCCACAGGCAGAGAACAACCATCCAACACGACCTCACTTTCCGTCAGATGCACGGTATGAGACATGTACACCGGTTCCACCTCAAAAGGTTTTATCGACGGCGCGGCAAAATTTGTCCCGCCTTTGCTGAACAGCAGGGCTGCGTTGCACCCGCCAAAACCGGCCATCATCTTCAGAAAAGCCGAACCGGTAGCCGGACGATGCACGTCAGAGATGTTGATGCGACGGCTTACGCCCAGATGTTCGAAGCCTTTCGTAGCCAATACGAGGCCATCGTTCAAAGCTTCCATCGAAATCAGCGTTTCCAATACTCCGGAGGCACCCAACGTATGCCCGAAATATCCCTTCAATCCACTGGCCGGAAGGTCGGCCAGTCCCATGCGGTCGAGAGCAACGGCCTCCATTTCGTCATTAAACAAGGTGCCCGTACCATGTACATTGACAAAAGCCAAATCGGACAGGTCCTTCCCTGCCAGCACTGAATGCAAGGCACGACAAGCACCCTCGGCCGTCTTGGAAGGAGTCGACACATGGTAAGCATCGTTGCGGATCGCAGCATCTACCACGCTCCACAAACGGGAGGTATCTCCGGGCACATCTTCCCTAAGGGCATATACCACGCAGGCGGCCGCCTCACCCAGGTTCAGACCAATCCGGTCTTCGTCGAAAGGACGGCACCGCTCGGCCGACAGGGCTTTGAGCGATTGGAAGCCACTGACAATGAATGGAGACAGCACATCCGCCCCTATCACCACAACCTGCCGATAGCGTCCGGACTCCAGGACCCGCATGGCCTCCAACTGTGCATCCATCCCCGATATGCAGGCGTTGCACACGACTAACGGTTCGTTGGGGTTGCGGAACCAAGCAGCCACCTGACAGGCAGCCTCCGTCAGCAACAAATGGCTGGACGAACATCTCCTTCCGTGCCACTCATCCAGCAAGCCCACATTTCCTTTGGTCGTAGCCAGGATGAACAATACCCTATCGCTCTCCGGCCGGATGCCCGTGCCCTGCAAGGCGCGCGCCGCCGTCAGTATTGCCAAACGCTCGAAACGTGTGTAATGGATCGTGTCGATGTCCTCTGCCATACAGGCCGACGACAGCAAATCATCGTCCAGCAGAGACGCAACAAATGGCTCGGGCAAGCCCCACAGACCTTTATAAAGACAGAGCCGGGTCTGACCGGCTTTCACCGCCTCGTAATTAGCCCGCGTACCCATGGCAAGCGGCGACACGATATAATCTGACAACTTTACGATCATTCCTCCAACCATTGTTTTTTCCACTCTTCATAGAAAGGCGGTGTAAACCACACCAACTGATACTTGGTATCCGTAAACACCTGCACCGAATGCCCGGTAGCTACCAGGCTGCCGTCGGCAGTGTCACGTATCTCGTAGTCGAATATAATTTTAGCGGCATCGGTAGGGCGATATTTGATGGTGATGGCCGGATGCATGCCATAGACCAACGGCCGCTTGTACTGAAGATTCAGTTCCACCAACGGGGCAAAATAACCGTTGCGGAACATCTTCATGTAGCCCAAGTCGTACTTCTTGCCAAAAGCCTCACGCGCATCCTCGAAGTACAAAGGATACGAACCGTGCCACACGACGTTCATCGAATCGACCTCGCTGAAACGGATATCAAAGGCGATAGTTTCTGTCAGTTCTTTCATGGAATAGCCATTTTCATTTCGGCAGTAGCTATCACTTCTTCATCCACACGGATCTCGGCATCCACCAAAGTCATGCCGAACACTTCTTCCTTGACACGGATTGTGGTATCCAGGCATTCGTCCACCAGCGGCGCACGCAGGATGTGCAGGTGACTTATCGCACCGATGAAACCTATCTTTACCGGCAAGCCACTAATGAGGTTATAATACCCCAAGCGTGCGGCACAGGTCTGCGCCATGTTCTCTATCAGGCCGGTGGGCAACAAGCGCCCGTCCGACACAAAAAGATGCGCCGCAGGGACAAGGAACCTTGTGGAGGTTACCGCCTCGTCATAGTGTGTCAGCCTGTCAATCAAGATGAAAGGCGGACGCTGGGGCAATATGTCCAATGGACTTACGTCCAAAAGTCGTAGAAGTTGAACCATTGTGTAGGATATAGCTTGATGATATGTTCCAATTCCGTGGCGAAGCATTGGGCCAGCTCGGCGGTATTGCCTCCTTGCAACTGACGCACATATATCTTATAGGACTTCACACCCGATGCCTTCATAACAAATACGGCCAACACAGGAACCTCCCGTTGCACAGCCATGGCAAAAGGCCCCAACGGAAAACGAGCCTTGCCACCCAAGAAGTCGCAAACGATACTGCGTGGAGAGCCAAATATACGGTCACCCGGCATACTGATTATGTCGCCAGCCCGCAGAGCATCGCTAAGAATAAACACGTGCGACATATCCGGACGAACCGGCACCATGCGCACCTTATGGCCGGCAAACAGCCTGCTCCGCGATGCCATCACCGTTTCCGTCTCGCCGGCAAATACCAATGCGTGAAAAGTCTTGTGGTGCGGTGTCAGCGAATAACCAGCCAACTCATAGTTGCCCACGTGAGAACTAAGCTGTAGAAAACCTGCCTCACCTTTCTCCAACTTGTCGAATGTCTCCTGCCCCACCACTTCAAACCGGAACCGATGTCCGGCATAGGAAGCAAAACGGTCCACGATGATTTGCCCGAAACGGAAATGATTCAAATAGACATAACCGAAAGCCTTCCACGAAGACATTTTAAAACGGTAACGATAGAACCGATAGCTGGCTAAATAACCTTGATGATGGAACAGCATATAGAACGGGACCATCCACCCCATGCACCAATATGGGACGTAGAGTGAAGTGTGACGGAACCAGCGTATCAGCATCCGTTGCATCCACGGCGTACCTCCGGTCACTCCTATCCAGTCAGCGTGCTCCAGTTCGGCCATTCGGGGTCCTCACTTGTTTACCTTGCTCTCAATATAGTCGCAGAATTTGCTGAAAGTGTCCACTCCCTGCATCTCTTCCGGCTTGATCTTGAAGCCGAAGTTCTTGTCCACGATCACCACGATGTCCACGAAGTCCAGGGAATCGATGCCCATGTCGTCTTTCAACTTCGCGTCAGGTGTAATTTTCTCCTCATCTATCTCGAGGTCTTCAATAAGAAAGTTGCGTACTTTCTCTTCAATCTCTGTTCTTGTCATACGTTGTTGCTGTTTATCTGTTTATTTTAGTCTGCAAACCAATATACTATGTCCGTGTCCCAATCCGTCGTGAATGCACTCTACCACAAGCCCCGCCTCCTCGATGCAAGCCTGCATGTCTTCGGTGTGGTACATCTTGCTGTTGCCATTGGCGATGGCGGCGAAATACAAAGAAGTCATAGTCAGAGCCATGGCGGCGGGTTCGTATTTCTGTCGGTCCCAAAGGGTCTCCATGATGTAAAGGCGTGTGTCGGCCGTCATGCTCTCACCGGCTCTTCGCAGGATGCTGACAATCTCGTCCACGCTGAAGCAATCCAGGAACTGGCTCATCCAGATAGCATCCGCCACACGGTCCGTGGGAAAATGCTGCGTCTCGTCCAGCAGGTTAATGCCATAGCCGCTGATACGGTCGGCACCGGGCTTGCCGGCAACCTGCTGCTCCATCAGACCGATTTGCTGGGGCAAGTCCAAGATGGTGACCCGCACGTCCCGGTCGTAATCCACGCAACGCAAGGCCCATCGCCCGGTATTGCCCCCCACGTCGAAAAGCGAACGCGGATGATACGTGTCGAACACGATGCGCAAGGCTGCATCGAAGGAATGATCACTGTAGAAATGGTCGAAGGCAAACCAGGACTGCTGCACCCGATCAGGCAGGGCGGACAGGCCTTCGTACACCGTGGCCCAGTTGCCGAAATGGCGCAATCCTTCCGGTTTCCCGCTGACCAACGATTCCTCCAGACGGAACCAACCTTCGTAGTTGACATCGTGGTTGAAATCCATGTCCACCTGCGTGGCTGGGTCTACCAACAGAAACCAACCCGTCTTGGCCAATCTATAACGCTCCGTCTCTACATCCACCAACACCGTGCCGATGCTGAGTGAAGCCTCCAGCAGGCACTTCATGGCATAATCGCCCAACCCCGTCCTGGCACACAACTCGGCACGAGTCAGTCCGTCCGCACTATCACGCAAAGCCTCCAACACGCCACGCTTCAGCATAATGCGCGTGGCCTGGAAGACGGCAGGTCCCCAGGCAATGAACTGCGCGCGGAGTTGCGCCTCGTGCGAGGACAAACGGTCTTCGGTGTAGGCTTTCTGCAAGGAAGGAGACAGTTTCATTATTTCTCTACGGATTTAAGCAGGCCATCGGCCAGGTAGCGGTACACGCTAATGGCCCGTGCCCGGAATACGGGTGCCATCAGCCCTTTCACTTTGGCAAATTCAAATACGCACTTCGTCTCACCGGTAGCATTATCCAACAGTTGCATAGTGCCTTCTATCTGTGCGCCGCCCGCTTTGCGGCTCATTCCCCACACCATGCCGCCGGCATTGCCTACGTTCATCAATGTCACCTTGACATTCAACGTATAGTCGGCCTGCACTGCCGAGTCAGAAGATACAGTCAGCAGGGCTTTGCGTTTCTTTTCGTTGAAGTAGGTAATGAAGCTCTCATGGGCACGGTCCAAGTCGTCCACAAACTTCGCATACTCGTCTGCCCCTTTGGCTCCATAATATTCATCAGCCGTCTGGTCCCGACGGTCAATAAGAACCTTGTGGTCGTCTATCACCACACGCACAGTGGCTTCGGTAAAGAATACATCCTTCTCTCCCTTCACCAGCTTGACGGGATTGCCCGCCATTCCGGCAATGGCCACCCCTAGCAACATCAGTAATACGATGGTTTTCTTCATATCGCTCTTCAATACTAACAGGTTCCCTATATAGATTTTATGACCAACGCACTGTTCGTCCCGCCAAAGCCGAAGCTGTTGCTCAGCACCGTATTCACTTCCATGTCCACCGTCTTGGCGGTCAGGTTCAGTCGTCCGGCATACTCGTCGGGGTGTTCCAGGTTGATGTTGGGCGCCACGAAATGATGCCGCATCATCAGGATGGAGTAGACAATCTCGCTCGCTCCTGCCATCCAACACTCGTGCCCGGTCATGGATTTTGTGGAACTGATAAGTGCGCGCTTCCCTTCGAAAAGACGAATCAAAGCTTTCGCTTCGAACATGTCTCCTTGAGGAGTTGATGTGGCATGAGCATTGATGTAGTCTATGTCATCGGGCGTAAGTCCTGCATCTTCCAAGGCGCGTGTCATGGCCACAACGCATCCCTCGTCGCTGGGCTGGGAGATGCCTCCCCCGTTGCTGGAGAAGCCATAACCGGCCACTTCGCACAGGATGTTCGCCCCACGAGCCTTGGCGTGTTCATACTCCTCGAGCACCAACGCGGCAGCCCCGCCGCTGGGCACCAGTCCGTCGCGATCCTTGTCGAACGGACGGCTGGCTTTCGTGGGTTCGTCCATGCGGGTAGAGAAAGCACGGAGCGCATCGAACGACGCCATCGAATAGTAATTGGTTTCCTGAGCCCCTCCGCACAACACCACGTCCTGCAAGCCCTGCCTGATGAGCAGGTAGCCCAAACCGATGGAGTGGCTTCCGCTGGCACAGGCAGCACTGACGGTGAAGTTGACACCCCGCAGGCGGAAGATGGTGCTGAGGTTCATGTTCACGGTGGAGTTCATCGACTGGAATACCAGGCCATAACCCAGCATCTCCGTGTCGTGTTTCTCGTCCATGATGCGGGCCGACTCCACCACGGGCTTGGCCGATGAATCATTGCCGAAGATGCAGCCCACTTCGTTCTGTGCCAGATAGTCTGCATCCATTCCGGCCATGGCAAATGCCTGACGGCTGGCCATAAAGGCATATTCCGCCTCTTCGGACATGCCGGCGCGGATGTGCCGTTCAATATCCTTCTTCGTTATCACCGGCTTCGCCACCTTGCCCACCAGGCCCGAACGATAGCCGTAAGCGATGCGATCCTCATCGAGGCCTATGCCGGACGTTCCGTTGTAGAGTGCCTCCTTGACGGTCTCTATGTCTGTCCCCAGGCACGACCAGATGCCGATGCCTGTTATCACCACTCGTCTTGACATTTATGCGATGTATATATGTATATTAATTATGTGTACAATCCTCCATTGATGGATATCACTTCGCCTGTGATGTAGGCGGCCTCGTCCGACAACAGGAAGCCGGCCAATGCGGCCACCTCCTCCGGACGGCCGAAGCGGCCTACGGGAATCATCTTCTTCAGTTCGTCCTGCGGCAGGTCCTTGGTCATGTCCGTCTCGATGAAGCCGGGCGCAATGGCATTGACCGTCACCCCGCGCGGAGCCACCTCCTGCGCCAATGCCTTGGTAGCCCCGATGAGAGCCGCCTTGGCCGCGCTGTAGTTGGTCTGTCCGGGCAACCCCTTCAGGCCAGACAGCGAAGACATGTTCACGATGCGTCCTCCATGCTTGCGCATCATCATCTTGGGGAGCAGATGGGAAGTGACGTGGAAGAAGCCGTTCAGCGTGATATCCAATACGTCGTGCCAGTCCTTCTCGGGCATCATAAACATCATCCCGTCACGGCGGATTCCGGCATTGTTCACCAGATAGGCGATGTAATCCTCCGGATGCGCCTCCTCCCAACGGGTGAGGGCTTCATCCACCTCTTGCCTGACACTGACATCGAAGCGCAACAATTCAGCGGAGACGCCCTCCGCCTCCACCAGTGCCTTCACCTCCCGGGCAGCGGCTTCGTTCGACTGATAGTTTATGAGTACGGGGATTCCCATTTGGGCGACCTTCAGGCAGACAGCCCTGCCCAAGCCACGCGAACCTCCGGTTACGAGTGCATATTTCATATATAATATAAATAATGTATTGGCCTAATGCCCGGATGCGCCCGATGGAGGCTCCCCGGGAAGTGGTTGCAAAAGTACAAAATAAGTATTATAAAAGCAAAAGCCATTCATCCTTATTGCAGATGAACGGCTTTTTAGGGTCTATCAATCAGGGGAATCCCGACTTATCGCTTTTCGTGACGTCCGCCCTTGCGCTCCGGCTTCTCGGCATAGCCTTCCGGCTTGGGGAGAAGCACTTTGTGGGAGAGCTTGAACTTGCCCGTCTTCGGGTCGATGTCCAGCAGCTTCACGTCGATTTCGTCGCCTTCCTTCCAGCCGGCTTCCTCAACCGTCTCCAGGCGCTTCCAGTCGAACTCGGAGATGTGGAGCAGGCCGTCCTTGCCCGGCAGGAATTCCACGAACGCGCCGTAAGGCATGATGGAGCGGATCTTGCCGTGGTAGACCTCGCCCACTTCGGGGATGGCCACGATGGCCTTGATCATGCGGATGGCATCGTCAATGCACTTCTTGTTGGTGCCGGCGATTTCGATGTGGCCTTCGTTGCCCACCTCCTCGATATTGATGATGGCACCCGTCTCTTCCTCCATGCCCTGAATGATCTTTCCGCCCGGGCCAATCACAGCACCGATGAACTCCTTCGGAATCACCATCGTCTCGATACGCGGAGCGTGCGGCTTCAGGTCGGGACGAGGCTCGGCGATGCAGTCGGTCAGTTTGCCCAGGATGTACTCGCGGCCTTCCTTAGCCTGCAGCAGAGCCTTCTCCAGGATGTCGTAGGACAAGCCGTCTACCTTGATATCCATCTGCGTGGCGGTGATACCGTTTTTCGTACCCGTCACCTTGAAGTCCATGTCGCCCAGGTGGTCCTCATCGCCCAGGATGTCGGACAGGACGGCATATTTCTCCTCGCCGGCGTTCTTGATCAGACCCATGGCGATGCCCGACACGGGGTTATTGATCTGTACGCCCGCATCCATCAGCGCCAGCGTGCCGGCACATACGGTAGCCATGGACGAAGAGCCGTTGGACTCGAGGATGTCAGATACCACGCGCACCACATACGGGTAGTTTTCAGGAATCTGCCCCTTCAGCGCGCGCCAAGCCAGATGGCCGTGGCCAATCTCACGACGGCCTACGCCGCGCTGTGCCTTGGCCTCGCCCGTGGAGAACGGGGGGAAGTTGTAGTGCAGCAGGAAACGCTCCTTGCCGCGCACCAGCACGTCGTCCACGATTTTCTCGTCGTCCTTCGTGCCCAGCGTCACCGTAGCCAGGGCCTGCGTCTCGCCGCGGGTGAAGATGGCCGAACCGTGAGGGCCGGGCAGCGGAGAGGTTTCGCACCAGATGGGGCGGATCTCCGTCGTCTTGCGTCCGTCCAGGCGCTTGCCCTCGTCCAGGATGCAGCGGCGCATAGCCTCTTTCTCCACGTCGTGGTAATAGCGGTCGATGAGCGGAGCCTTTTCTTCCAGTTCTTCTTCAGTGAACTGTGCCTTGAATTCCTCGCAGATGGCGGAGAAGGCATCTTCGCGCTCGTGCTTGTTGCGGTTGCCGGCGGCGGCAATGGCATACGCCTTCTCATAGCAGGCATCGTGCACGGCCTTGCGCAGGTCTTCGTCGTTCACCTCGTGGCAATATTCGCGCTTCACGGTGGATCCAACCTCCTCGGCCAGTTCCATCTGAGCCTTACACATGGGCTTGATGGCCTCGTGCGCAGCCTTCAGGGCGGCCAGCAGGTCCTGTTCGGACACTTCCTTCATCTCGCCTTCCACCATCATGATGTTCTCATACGTCGCGCCCACCATCAGGTCCATGTCGGCCTTCTCCAGTTGTTCGAAGGTGGGGTTGATGACGAACTGTCCGTCTATGCGGGCCACGCGTACCTCGGCAATGGGACCTCCGAAGGGGATGTCGCTCACAGCCAGGGCAGCCGATGCGGCCAGTCCGGCCAGCGCGTCCGGCATGTCTACGCCGTCGGCGGAGAAGAGGATAATGTTGACATATACTTCAGCGTGGAAATTGTCGGGGAAGAGGGGGCGCAAGGCACGGTCTACCAGGCGGCAGGTCAGAATCTCGGCATCCGAGGCACGGCCCTCACGACGGGTGAAACCGCCGGGGAAACGTCCGAACGCGGAATACTTTTCTTTGTACTCTACCTGCAGGGGCATGAAGTCGGTACCGGGAACTGCATCTTTTGCGGCACAAACAGTAGCCAGCAGCATGGTGTTACCCATGCGCAGCATCACAGCGCCATCTGCCTGTTTTGCCAGCTTTCCCGTTTCGAGCGTGATGGTTCTGCCATCGGCCAGCTCGATTGTCTTAACAATAGGGTTAATCATAAAAAATCTTTTATTTCTATTTTCGCTAAAAAACTCGCGCAAAGATACACATTATTATTTAGGTAAACTCGTGGTACTGAAATAAAAAGTTTATAAATCCGTAATTTTTCCCTATTTCCACGCGCAAAGCGGAAGAAAATGCTTTGACTAAACCCGAAAAGACGTATCTTTGCACCGCGTCTGCAAGGCCAGCCCTCCGCCTCGCCAAGTGCCTTCCTTTGCTTTGCAAAGACACTGCCTTTGCGAGGAACAGCGGAGACGTCACCGGGCAGGCGCGCAGATATCCGCGGGCAAGCGCGGGGATATCGCCGGGCAAACGCGGGGATATCACCGGGCAAACGCACTCTAACATACTGATAAACAAGACCAATATTATAGACGAAAATGAAAAAGATAACAAAGACTCTCTATGCCGCCCTGACCGTGGCCGCCTTGGGCGCCTGCAGCTCCGGCTCCCAATTCAAGATAGAAGGCGAGGTGACAGGCGCGGACGGCAAGATGCTCTACCTGGAGGCATCGGCCCTGGACGGCATCGTGCCGATGGACTCCGTGAAGCTGAACGACGGCGGCTCCTTCACCTTCAAGAGCGAACGGCCCGCCTCCCCCGAATTCTACCGCCTGCGCATCGAGGACAAAGTCATCAACCTGGCCATCGACTCCACGGAGACCGTGACCGTACAGGCGCCCTATGAGAGCTTTGCCACGGAATACACCGTGACAGGCTCGCCCAACTGCGAGAAAATCAAGGAACTGACCCAAAAGCAAATCCGCCTGCAAAACCACGTGGACAAGCTGGGAGCCTCCATGAACAACCATGCCATCGGCGTGGACGACTTCCAGGACAGCCTGGCGGTATTGATGAAGGCCTACAAGGACGATGTGAAAATCAACTACATCTTCTCCGCCCCCAACACGACGGCCGCCTACTTCGCCCTCTTCCAGAAGCTGAACAACTACCTCATCTTCGACCCGCTGAACAGCAAGGACGACATACGCTGCTTCGCCGCCGTGGCCACCAGCCTCAACCAGCACTACCCGCACGCCGACCGCTCGAAGAACCTGTATAACATCGTCATCAAGGGAATGAAGAACACGCGCACGCCGCAACAGCCCGCAGCCGACGCCCCGCAAATCACCGTGCAGGAAACGGGCGTGATAGACATCCCCCTGCGCGACATCGAAGGCACCACGCGGCACCTGACCGAGTTGAAAGGCAAAGTCGTGATCATAGACTTTACCGTCTACCAGAGCGCCGTATCCGCCTCGCACAACTACATGCTGCGCGACCTCTACGACAAGTATGCCTCGCAAGGACTGGAAATCTACCAGGTATCGCTGGATGCCGACGAACACTACTGGAAGACCACGGCGGCCAATCTGCCCTGGATTTGCGTGCGCGACGGCAACGGCATCTATTCCAGCTACGCCACGGCCTACAACATCCAGAACCTGCCCACACTCTTCCTGATGAACCGCACCAACGAACTGGTGGCACGGAGCGAAACCATCAAAGACCTGGAGAAAGAAGTGAAAGCACTGCTCTGACGTGTTAGCAAGTAGGATATTTAGTTTAAATATGTTACAAAGCATCGGTTTTTGCTTGACACGTATGGTTTAAAAGCCTATCTTTGCAGCAAAAATAAGGAAAGAGGGTTCCAACATGGCAAACATGTTGGAATTCTTTTTTGTTTATAACCAAACCCCGCGCGCAAGGCAGCCACGGGAAATAACCACATAACGTAAAACATTAAAATTTATAAGGAGGAATAACTATGGCTTATATGTCAGAAGACGGCTACAACAAACTGGTGGCCGAATTGAAACACCTGGAGGCGGTGGAACGCCCCAAAATCATCGCGGCGATTGCCGAGGCACGCGACAAGGGAGACCTGTCCGAAAACGCGGAATATGATGCCGCCAAAGAGGCACAAGGCATGCTGGAAGGCAAAATCGCCAAGCTGAAGGCGGTGATTGCCGACGCGAAGATCATCGACGAATCGAAACTGAAAACCGACTCCGTGCAAATCCTGAACAAGGTGGAACTGAAGAACGTGAAGAACGGGGCCAAGATGACCTACACCATCGTGTCCGAGAGCGAAGCCAACCTGAAGGAAGGCAAAATCTCCGTCAACACCCCCATCGCACAAGGCCTGCTGGGCAAAAAGGTGGGCGATGTGGCCGAAATCAAGGTGCCCCAAGGCATGATCAAACTGGAAGTACTGAACATCTCATTCTAAAAACGACATGACCCTATTCAGCAGAATCATTGCAGGCGAAATTCCCTGCTACAAGGTGGCCGAAGACGACAGATTCTTCGCCTTCCTGGACATCAACCCATTGGCGAAAGGCCATACGCTGGTGGTGCCCAAACAAGAAGTGGACTACATCTTTGACCTGTGTGACGAAGACCTGGCCGCCATGCACGTCTTCGCCAAGAAGATCGCGCTGGCCATCGGCAAGGCTTTCCCCTGCCGCAAGGTAGGCATGGCCGTGCTGGGCCTGGAAGTGCCCCACGCCCACATCCACCTCATCCCCATGCAGAGCGAGAAGGACATGCTTTTCTCCAACCCCAAGCTGAAACTGACGGACGATGAATTCAAGGCTGTGGCCGAGGCAATCCGGGCACAACTCCAAGCCTGACATCAGGAGAAAAGGGAAAAGACTAAAAAACAGGCGCGGATGTACAGCATTGTGTCATCCGCGCCTGTTTTTTTCATTGACGACCGTATGAATCAAATATAATCCTCACCCAACTTCATTTGTGCGTCGTTCACATACCGACGGATAGAATGTTCTTCATCTTTCTTGCAGATGAGGAGCACATTGCCCGACTCGGCCACCAGATATCCCTCCAGCCCGTCTATGACGGCCAGCTTGCCGCCAGGCAGAGTAATGATATTGTTGCGGCTATTGTAGAGCAGCGACTGGCACTTCAGAATGACGTTGCCATCCTCGTCCTTGTCGGAGAGGTCATAGAGCGAACTCCAAGTACCCAAGTCCGACCAGCCGAAATCACCCAACGACACATAGACATTGTCCGCCTTCTCCATGATGCCAAAGTCCACGGAAACATTGGGACAAGCGGGAAAATGTTCGTCGATGAACTGCTTTTCCTCCGGAGTTCCATAGACCTTCTCGCCGGGAGCCAACTTGGCAGCCACTTCGGGCAACAATTGTTCGCCGGCCTTGATGATGGTGTTCACATTCCACATAAAGAGGCCCGAATTCCAATAGAACTCGCCGCTCTCCACAAATACCTTGGCCAGCTCCAGTTCCGGCTTTTCGGTGAAAGTCTTCACCTTATAGAAATTATCCCCCACGGGCTCGTCTATCTGGATGTATCCATATCCTGTTTCCGGACGATTGGGCTTTATGCCCAGCGTCAAGAGCTTCTCCGACTTCGAGACGAAATCCAGCCCCTTCTCAATGGCGGCCAGAAACTCATCCTCCTTCAGAATCAGATGGTCCGAGGGAGCTACCACGATGTTGGCATTGGGATGCAAGGCACGGATGTGATACGAAGCCCAGGCTATGCACGGAGCCGTATTGCGCCGCGTAGGCTCCAACAAAATCTGCTCCGGTGCCAGTTCCGGCAACTGCTCTTTCACCAGATCCGCATACAAATCATTGGTCACGATCAGAATATTCTCTGTCGGTATCACTTTTTTGAACCGGTCAAAGGTCTGCTGCAATAACGAACGGCCCGTTCCGAAAAAGTCCAAGAACTGTTTAGGAAGGTTCTTACGGCTGAACGGCCAGAAACGGCTTCCTACTCCTCCGCCCATAATCACACAAAAATTATCTTTGTTAGCTGCCATACGATATAGTTTTAGAAAGTTTCCGCTAAAGTACATTATATTTTCTTATTTCCGACTTCTCGTGCTTCATTTTCTTGTTTTTTTCGCCTTTTTTTAGGAAAAGTATTGCAGGTTCCGGAAAAAGCCGTATCTTTGCACCGCATTTTACAAAATAATAAACAATTAATCATTTAAAGTAGTATGAATC
>DWZE01000079.1 GCA_019118325.1 Candidatus Bacteroides intestinavium | reverse complement strand
ATTTGGGAACTTTCCGGGATTCCAAATCCTTTGCGATAGAGGCGATTCCTTTCCCAGAGAGGAAGCTGTGATACCTGTTTTTACGGCTTGCGTCGGTTCTTATGCAGATGACAACTGACAACTGTCATCTGTCAGAACTGTAAGGACTGTAAGGACTGTCCGGCTCAAATGTGCGTCCGCACGTACATGGTCAGGATGTCGATGGCCACCTGGTTGCTTCCGCCTTCGGGCACGATGAGGTCGGCGTATCGCTTGCACGGCTCGATGAACTGTTCGTGCATGGGCTTCAGCACGCGGGTGTAGCGCTCCATGACGGCCTCGGCGGTGCGTCCGCGTTCCAGCATGTCGCGCTGGATGACGCGGATGAGGCGTTCGTCCGGGTCGGTGTCCACATAGACCTTGAGGTCCATCATGGCGCGCAGGCCGGGGTCGTAGAGGGCCATGATGCCCTCGATGATGACCACCTCGCGCGGCTCGATGTGGAGGGTGCGGGCCTGGCGCGAGCAGGTGATGTAGTCATACGTGGGTTGCTCGATGCTCTCGCCGCGGCTCAGGGCGCTCACCTGGGCGCGCAGCAGGGGCCAGTCGAAGGCGTCGGGATGGTCGAAATTGATGCGTTGCCGCTCGGCGGCGGGCACATGGCTGCTGTCCTTGTAGTACGAGTCCTGGGGCAGGAGGACGACCTCGCCCGCGGGCAGGCTTTCGATGATTTTGCGTACGACGGTGGTCTTGCCCGAACCTGTCCCGCCGGCGATTCCTATGATTAACATTTGGCTGTTGTATATGTGAAACAAAATGGGTATATTTGCAGCATCTAAGCCGATGCCGCTTTTTCGGCTGACAAATATACGCATAAAATCATAAAAAAACGAGAAAAGAATATGGTAAAACACATCGTATTGTTCAAGTTGAAGGATGAAGTGCCCGCCGAACGCAGACTGGCTGCCGCCCGTGCCTTCAAGGAAGCCATCGAGGCGCTGCCCGCCAGGATTCCCGTCATCCGCCAGGTGGAAGTGGGGCTCAACATCAATCCCGGCGAGACCTGGAGCATCGCCCTGTATAGTGAGTTTGATACGCTGGAGGACGTCAGAGCCTACGCCGCCCATCCCGACCACGTGGCCGCCGGCGCCCTCCTGGCCGAGGTGCGCGAGAGCCGGGCGTGCGTGGATTATGAGTGTTGAGAATTTTCCTTTGCACACCCTTTCTTTTAGTAAATATTTATTATTAAGTAACATAAAAGCAACAACGTGAAAAAATCATTACTCTCTCTCTTCCTGCTCCTCACCGCCCTCCTGGTGCAGGCGCAGATATTGGACCCTGTCACTTTCAAGACCGAGTGGAAGAAGGTGTCGGACGAGAAAGCGGAAATCGTGTTTACGGCCACCATCGACCCGGGCTGGCACGTCTATTCGACAGACTTGGGCGACGGGGGCCCCGTCTCGGCCACCTTCAACGTGACCCAGATGCAGGGCGCCGAACCCGTGGGCAAACTCAAGCCCGTGGGCAAGGAAGTGTCCGGCTTCGACCCCTTGTTCGAGATGCAGGTGCGCTATTTCGAGAAGACGGCGCAGTTCGTGCAGGAGTTGAAGCTGACGGGCGGCGCCTGCCGGGTGGAAGGCTACCTGGAGTACGGCGCCTGCAACGACGAGAATTGCCTGCCGCCCACGCAGGTGCCCTTCAGCTTCGGCGACGGGGCTGAGGCGGGCGCGGCCTTGGCGGAGGACGGCACAAAACTCGGCGGGGGGACGGCTGATGTCTCGCAAAGCCCCGCCGGGCAGCCCGGCTATTGGGCGCCCGTCATCGACGAACTGAACGCCTTTGGCGAGACCGTCGCCCCGCGCGACCTCTCGTGGCTCTACGTCTTCGGCATGGGCTTCCTGGGCGGCCTGCTGGCCTTGTTCACCCCCTGCGTGTGGCCCATCATCCCGATGACGGTCAGCTTCTTCCTGAAGCGCACGAAGGACAAGAAGAAGGGCATCCGCGATGCCTGCACCTACGGGGCGGCCATCATCGTCATCTACGTGGCTTTGGGACTGGTCATCACGGCCTTGTTCGGCGCCAGCGCGCTGAATGCCTTGTCCACCAACGCCGTGTTCAACATCTTCTTCTGCCTCCTGCTGGTGGTCTTTGCGGCCTCGTTCTTCGGCGCGTTCGAGATTACGCTCCCTTCGAAGTGGAGCAATGCGGTGGACAGCAAGGCCGAGCAGACGACGGGCCTCATCAGCATCTTCCTGATGGCCTTCACGCTGTCGCTGGTGAGCTTCTCCTGCACGGGCCCCATCATCGGCTTCCTGCTGGTCGAAGTGTCCACCACGGGCAGCATCGTGGGCCCTGCCATCGGCATGTTCGGTTTCGCCCTGGCGCTGGCCCTGCCCTTCACGCTCTTCGCCCTCTTCCCCTCGTGGCTGAAGTCCATGCCCCGGTCGGGCGGCTGGATGAACGTCATCAAGGTGGTGCTGGGCTTCATCGAACTGGCTTTTGCGCTGAAATTCCTCTCGGTGGCCGACCTGGCTTATGGCTGGCACATACTGGACCGCGAGACGTTCCTCGCCTTGTGGATCGTGCTCTTCGGCCTGCTGGGCTTCTACCTGTTGGGCAAGCTCAAGTTCCCGCACGATGACGACGACACCAAGGTCAGCGTGCCCCGTTTCTTCCTGGCCCTGGCTTCGTTGGCCTTTGCCGTCTATATGGTGCCCGGCCTGTGGGGCGCCCCGCTGAAGGCCGTCAGCGCCTTTGCGCCGCCCCTCCAGACGCAGGACTTCAACCTCTATGCCGACGAGGTGCATGCCAAGTTCACGGATTATGACACCGGCATGGCTTATGCCCGCCAGCAGGGCAAGCCCGTGATGCTGGACTTCACCGGCTACGGATGCGTCAATTGCCGCAAGATGGAATTGTCCGTATGGACAGACCCCAAGGTCAGCTCGCTCATCAATGACGATTATGTCCTCATCACGCTCTACGTGGACGACAAGACGCCTCTGCCCGCCCCCATCCAGGTGATGGAGAACGGCACGGAGCGCACCCTCCGCACCGTGGGCGACAAGTGGAGCTACCTGCAGCGCGTCAAGTTCGGCGCCAACGCACAGCCTTTCTATGTCCTCATCGACAATGACGGCCATCCCCTGAACAAGTCCTATTCTTACGACGAGGACATCGCGAAGTATGTGGACTTCCTGGAGACGGGGTTGTATAATTATAAGTAAACTCTTTTTGTAAGGGAGTTTTAAGGAGTTTTTGAGGGAGTTATAGGGAGTTAGAAGGAGTTATCGCTTCGCTTGGGAGTTAGAGGCCAATAGTGGGTCCTGCGAGCATGTAAGAAAAAGTATTGGCCTATAACTCCTTCTAACTCCCTCTAACTCCTTCTAACTCCCTCCCTTTAACTCCCTCAAAACCTAAAATCATGCTGGCATATACTTACATCCGCCCAGGCGAATTCCGCCTTCTGGACAAGCCGAAACCCGTATTGAAGGACGAGCGCGATGCCATCGTCCGCGTCACGTTGGGCAGCATCTGCACCAGCGACCTGCACATCAAGCACGGCAGCGTGCCCCGCGCCGTGCCGGGCATTACCGTAGGCCACGAGATGGTGGGCGTGGTCGAAGAGGTGGGTGCAGCGGTTACCCGTGTGCATCCCGGCGACCGCGTCACCGTGAATGTGGAGACTTTTTGCGGGGAATGTTTCTTTTGCCGCCATGGCTATGTGAACAATTGCACCGACCCCGACGGAGGCTGGGCCTTGGGATGCCGCATCGACGGCGGACAGGCCGGGTATGTCCGCGTGCCCCACGCTGACCAGGGTCTTGACCGCATCCCCGACGGGGTGACGGACGAGCAGGCTCTCTTCGTGGGCGACATCCTCGCCACGGGTTTCTGGGCGGCACGCATCTCGGACATTACGCCGGAGGACACCGTGCTCATCATCGGTGCCGGGCCAACGGGCATCTGCACGCTGCTCTGCGCGATGCTGAAGCAACCCCGGCGTATCATCGTCTGTGAGAAGTCTGCCGAACGCCGCGCCTTCATCCGCCGTCATTATCCCGATGTGCTCTTGACAGAGCCGGAGGCTTGTGCGGAGTTTGTCCGCACGCATTCCGGCCACGGAGGAGCCGACGTGGTGCTGGAAGTGGCGGGAGCCGACGATACTTTCCGCCTGGCGTGGGAGTGTGCCCGCCCTAATGCCACGGTCACCGTGGTGGCGCTTTATGATCGCCCACAGGTGCTTCCTCTGCCCGATATGTACGGCAAGAACCTCACGTTCAAGACGGGCGGTGTGGACGGATGTGATGGTGCCGAGATTCTCCGCCTCATTGCCGAAGGGCGCATTGACACCACGCCGCTCATCACGCACCGCTATCCGTTGGACAAGATTGAGGAGGCCTACCGTCTCTTCGAGAGCAAGGCGGACGGAGTGATGAAGGTCGCCATCGAAGGCATCCCCCGTTAACGACGGCAGGTCTGTTCCCTCGCCCTCAATTCCCAAAATGCCACGGCCGATGCCGCCGCCACGTTGAGCGAATCCACGCCGTGCGCCATCGGGATGCGCACCACATAGTCGGCCTTGGCAATGGTTTCCTTAGGCAGCCCGTCCCCTTCGGTACCCATCACGAGGGCGAGACGGGCTTCTTGCTTCAATGCGGGGGCATCCAGCGGGAGGGATTGGTCGGTCAGTGCCATGGCCGCCGTGCGGAAACCGAAGTCGTGGAGGCGCGTCAGAGGGCCGTCCAGCCACGTCCACGGCACGAGAAACACCGAGCCCATCGACACGCGCACCGCCCGGCGGTTCAGCGGGTCGCAGGAGTTGCGCGTCAGGAGCACGCCGTCCATCCCCAGGGCTGCCGCCGAGCGGAAGATGGCGCCGATGTTGGTCGTGTCCACCACGCCGTCTATGACCACGAGCCGGCGGGCCTTTCCGCATACTTCCTCCAGGCTTTTCTCCACGGGGCGGCGCAGGGCGCAGAGCACGCCGCGCGTCAGGGTGTAGCCGGTGAGGCGGGCCAGGAGCTCGCGCTCGCCTGTATAGAGGGGGATGTCGCCGCAACGGGCGATGAGGTCCGCGGCATCGCCCGTGATGTGCCGGCGCTCGCAGAGGAGGGCGACGGGCGTGTAACCGGCATCCAGCGCGACGCGGATGACTTTGGGGCTTTCGGCTATGAAAATGCCCTTGCCGGGCTCCAGCCGGTTGCGCAGCTGGGCTTCGGTGAGGGCACTGAAAAGTTCCACGCCGGGGTGGGCGAGGGAAGTGATTTCGATAAGGGGCATACGTTATGTTAATTGTGTGAAGGGTGGGGGTGTGAGGAGTTTTAGGGAGTTATTTTAGGGAGTTATTTTAGGGAGTTAGAAGGAGTTATAGGGAGTTAGAAGGAGTTAGAGGCCAATACTTTTTCTTACTTGCTCGCAGGACCTACTATTGGCCTTTAACTCCTTGAGCGGAGCGATAACTCCCTCTAACTCCTTCTAACTTCTTCTAATTCCTTCTAACTCCCTTTCCTCCACCACCTACTCCAATTTGTGTATGATCAATCCCGAGCGGAGTTTCGGCTCGAACCACGTCGTCTTGGGCGGCATGATGTTGCCCGTGTCGGCAATGTCCATCAGCTGCTTCATGCTGACGGGGTAGAGGGCGAGGGCCATCGCCATTTCGCCCTTGTCCACCCGGCGTTTCAGTTCGTCCAGGCCGCGGATGCCTCCCACGAAGTCGATGCGTTTGTCCGAACGGAGGTCTCGGATGCCCAGCAATTCGTCCAGGATGTAGCGCGAGGAGATGGTGACATCCAACACGCCAATGGGGTCGGTGTCGTCATACGTGTCCGCATGGGCGGTCAGGCTGTACCAATGTCCCTCCACGTAGAGCGAGAAGTTGTGCAGGCCGGTCGGGCGATAAGGCTCGGCGGTTCCCTTGTCTTCCACGTCGAAGTGCTTGGCCAGGGCTTCGAGGAACTGTGCGGGCGTCATCCCGTTCAGGTCGCGCACCACGCGGTTGTAGTCGATGATGGTCAGTTGTCCGGCGGGGAAGCAGACGGCCATGAAGTAGTTGTACTCCTCGTCGCCGCGGTGGTGCGGGTTATTCTTAGCCTTCTCCGCACCGACGAGGGCCGCGGCCGCGCTTCGGTGGTGTCCGTCGGCGATGTAGAGGGCGGGCATCTTGGCGAACTCCCTTGTGATGGTCTCTATGTCTTGCCCGTCGTCTATCACCCAGAAGGTGTGGCCGAAGCCGTCGCCGGGCGCGATGAAGTCGTACACCGGCTTGCGCGACGTGTAGCGGGCGATGACCTCGTTCAGCACCTCATTGTCCGGGTAGGCGAAGAACACAGGCTCTATATTGGCGTTGCAGACGCGGACGTGCTTCATACGGTCTTCCTCCTTGTCGCGACGGGTCAGCTCGTGTTTCTTGATGACACCGTTGAGATAGTCGGGCACGTAGGCGCCCACCACGAGGCCGTACTGCGTGTGCCCGTTCATTGTCTGGGCATAGATATAGTAATGTTCTTCCTTGTCTTGCACCAGCCAGCCGCGGTCTTGCCACAGTTGGAAGTTTTCGGCGGCCTTGCGGTACACGCGTTCATCGTGTTCGTCGGTGCCGGCGGGGAAGTCAATCTCGGGTCGGATGATGTGGTAGAGCGACATTTCGTTGCCTTCGGCCTCTTGGCGCGCCTCGTCGGAGTTGAGCACGTCGTAGGGGCGGGAAGCCACCCGCTCCACCAGCTCGCGCGGGGGGCGCAAGCCTTTAAAGGGTCTGATTGTTGCCATACGCGCTCCTCTTTACTTATTCACGCGGAAGCGTTCGCATCCGTCCTTGAGGAATCCGACAATCTGTCGTGCGGCGGCGATGCCGGCGTTGATGTTGGCCTCGGCCGTCTGGGCACCCATCTTCTTGGGGGTGGCGAAGTAGCGTCCGTCGGCCACTTGGCGGAAGTTGGCGTCGCGGTCGGGCTTGATGTCCGTCAGGTACTTCAGGTCGGTGCGTTCGGACAGGAGTTCGATGAGACCGTCCTCGTCGATGACTTCCTTGCGGGCGGTGTTGATGAGGATGCCTCCCTTGGGCATACGGTTCATCAGGTTATAGCCGATGGAGCCTTTCGTTTCGGGCGTGGCGGGGATGTGCAGGGAGACGATGTGGGACTTCTCGTAGAGTTCTTCGGGGGTGTCCGCGGGCGTGATGCCGTCTTGCTTCATGGCCTCCACGGCTGCCGGGAAGGCATCGTAGGCCAGGATGTCCATGCCGAAGCCACGGGCGATGCGGGCGACGTTGCGTCCTACGTTGCCATAGGCGTGTATGCCCAGCGTCTTGCCTTTCAGCTCCGTGCCGGACGTGCCGTTGTAGAGGTTGCGCACGGCCATCACCATGAGGCCAAAGGCCAGTTCGGCCACGGCGTTGGAGTTTTGTCCGGGCGTGTTCATTACGCATACGCCGTGGGCGGTGGCGGCGTTGAGGTCCACGTTGTCATAGCCGGCTCCGGCGCGGACAACGATCTTCAGTTGCTTGGCGGCATCGAGCACCTCGGCGTCCACCACATCGCTGCGGATGATGAGGGCGTCGGCGTCGGCTACAGCTGCGAGCAGTTTTGCTTTTTCGCCATATTTCTCCAGCAGGGCCAGTTCATAACCGGCTGCTTCTATCTCTTTGCGGATGCCGTCCACGGCAACTTTGGCGAACGGCTTATCGGTTGCGACTAATATTTTCATTGTGTAAGAGGGATTAAAGGGTAATTTAGTAGTGATTAGTGTTTAGTGATTAGTGATTAGCAAAGCGTTCACAGTCAGCAACTAATCACTCATCACTAACCCCTAATCGCTAAAATAAATTCCTGTTTATCTGAGCATTCATCAATGTTTGCGCTCAAACTCCTGCATACATTCGACGAGTGCCTGTACGCTGCTGAGGGGCATGGCGTTGTAGCACGAGGCGCGGAATCCGCCCACCGAGCGGTGTCCCTTGATGCCGACCATGCCTTGTGCGGTGGCGAAGGCCAGGAATTCGGCTTCCAGCTCCTTGTATTCAGGCGCCATGACGAAGCAGATGTTCATGCGCGAGCGGTCTTCCTGCACGGCGGTGCCTTGGAAGAGCTTGTTGCGGTCAATCTCGCCGTAGAGCAGCTCTGCGCGTTCGTTGGCGCGGCGGTCCATTTCGGCGATGCCTCCCTGGGCCTTGATCCAGCGGAGGGTCTGCAGGGCGGCGTAGATGGGCACGACGGGCGGCGTGTTGAACATCGTCCCGGCGTCTACGTGTGTCTTGTAGTTCAGCATCGTGGGGATGGTCCTGCTGACACGGCCCAGGGCGTCTTCCTTGACGATGACGAAGGTCACGCCGGAGGGAGCCAGGTTCTTCTGGGCGCCGCCATAGATGCAGATGTATTTGGATACGTCCACGGGGCGGGAGAAGATGTCGGACGACATGTCGCCCACCAAGGGTACGTTGACATCGGGATCGGCCTTCAGCTCGGTGCCGAAGATGGTGTTGTTGGTCGTGATATGGAAGTAGTCCGCATCGGCGGGTACGGTATAGTCTTTGGGGATGAAGGTGTAGTTGGCGTCGGCGGACGAGGCCACTTCCGTCACTTCGCCAAACAGCTTGGCTTCTTTCATCGCCTTCTTGGCCCAGGTGCCTGTGTTGAGGTAGGCAGCCTTGTGCTCCAGGAAGTTGTAGGGTACCATACAGAACTCCAGGCTGGCGCCGCCGCCGAGGAAGAGGACGCTGTAGCCGTCCGGTATCTGGAGCAGCTCCTTGAAGAGGGCGCGCGCTTCGTCCACGACGGGCTGGAAGTCCTTGGCGCGGTGGCTGATCTCCATCAGTGAAAGGCCCGAGCCGTTGTAGTCAAGGATGGCCTGGGCTGTCTTCTCAATCACCTCGCGGGGCAGGATGGAGGGCCCCGCATTAAAGTTGTGCTTCTGCATAGGTAATGTTGTTTTTAAGTTCGACAATTTTTCGTTGGTTCACGTCTTGCGACCGGGCGAAGTTACGGAAATCTTTCGTCAAACCAAATCTTTTTGTCGTTTTTTTCGGCGGATTTGGGGGCGTGGATGACGATTTTTTGCAATTTGTGCGCTTTGGGCTTCAAATTGTCATGTGCGGTTGGCAACGTGCGTCGGGTGGCGGGCGTCAGCGTGCCTCCTCGATGCGGGTCTTGAGGCCCTTGATTTTCTCGCCCTGCACCAACCGCAGCACTTGTCGCAGGCGGTCGGCGCGCACGGCGGCCAGGGCGAAGCGGGGCAGGACGTCCACGCGCCCCAGGTCCGTGGCCGACAGTCCGCCCTGCTTGCAGAGGAAGCCCACGATGTCGCCCCGGCTCAGGCGGTCGCGTTTTCCTTTGCCTATATAGATGGTGGCCCAGTCGGGCCGCGGCA
This sequence comes from Candidatus Bacteroides intestinavium, assembly GCA_019118325.1. Classification (GTDB taxonomy): domain Bacteria; phylum Bacteroidota; class Bacteroidia; order Bacteroidales; family Bacteroidaceae; genus Bacteroides; species Bacteroides intestinavium. The sequence goes on along the minus strand of DWZE01000079.1, from coordinate 15,794 downwards.
CGCCGAGGGGGGCGTCGGGCAGGGGGAATGCCGGGATGTCGCCCCCGGCGTAGGCGGGCAGGGGCTCGTCGGGGCCCAGGAGGAGGTAGGCCGTGCCCGTGGCCGTCCAGCGGGCGGTGCGTCCGTTGCGGTGGGTGAAGGCGTCGGCCTGCGGGGGGAGGTGGTAGTGGATGACGGCGCCCACGCCCTCGATGTCCAGCCCGCGGGCGGCGAGGTCGGTGCAGACGAGGGCCGTGGCCGAGCCGTTGCGGAACCGGTAGAGGGCGCGCTCGCGGTCGTCCTGCTCCATGCCGCCGTGGAAGGCGGCGCAGGGGTAGCGCCGGTCGCGCAGGTAGCGGGCGATGCGCTCGACGCTCTCGCGGTGGTTGGCGAAGACGAGCGACGGCGTCGTGCCCAGCGCGCAGAGCAGCCGGAGGAGGGTCTCGAGCTTGTCCTTCGCGGGGGAGTGTACCTGCCTCAGTTCCAGCCGCGCGTCGCCCCTGTCCGCATCGAGGAAGTCGAGGCGGAGGGCGGCCGACGCGCCGTCGCCCAGGGGGAGGAAGGTGGGAATCTCTTCGGCGTCCGTGGCGGAGAGGAGCACGCGGCGGCGCACGGCGGGCAGGGCGGAGAGCAGTTCGCGCAGCTCGTCGCGGAAGCCCAGTTCCAGGCATTTGTCGAACTCGTCGATGACCAGCGTGCGGACGCCCCCGGGGGTGAAGTTCCGCTTGCGCAGGTGGTCGCACAGCCGTCCGGGCGTGGCGATGACGAGGGCGGGGCGGACGTCGCGCAGGCGGCGGTGCTCGTCCATCGTGGGCCGTCCGCCGTGCAGGCAGAGGGCGGGGGCGGGACAGGCGAGCGAGCGGTAGACTTCGGCCGTCTGCTGCGCCAGTTCGCGCGTGGGGGTGACGACGATGGCCTGCACGTCGGGGCGGTCCGCGTCGAGCGCGTCGGCCAGGGGCAGGAGGTAGGCCAGCGTCTTGCCCGTGCCGGTGGGCGAGAGGAGCACGAAGTCGCGCCCGGCCTCCCAGGCGCGGTGGGCGGCGCGTTGCATGGGGGTGAGGGCGGTGAGGCCGAGGCGGGCGAGGGTTTGCTGTATGTCCATATATATAATAAGGTATAAGATGAGGTGAAAATTCCGCTGCAAAGATAAGGTTTTTTGAGGGAAATCGCTATCTTTGCCGTTGGGGTCGCGGAGGAGTTTCGGCAATCCCCACGGGCGGCCGGTAAAGTCCGCGGGGACAGCCGGGACTACCCGCAGGGATAGCCGGTAAAATCCGCGGGGATAGCCGATGAAACCCGCGGGGATAGCCAGAGCTACCCGCGGGGATAGCCGGAGCTACCCGCGGGGATAGCCGGAGCTGCCCGCGGGGATTTTTCTGCCCATCCCCTCGGATTTTGATAGAGAGAACCTAATTATTTATTTATCAACCACTTAAAAAAATTGTTATGAAAGCGAATTTTAATTTAGTCAAACGGAAAGAACCTGTCACAAAAGTGGACAAGTGGTATGCCGCGCCTGCATCCAAGGGTGCTTTGGATGCTGATGAGACCGCCGCATTGGCCGTGGCAGACACGACTCTCTCAAAGGGTGAGTATAAGCACGCGATGGAGATTTCGAGCGAGAAGCTCATCCCCGCTATCCTGCGCGGCATCACGGTCACCATCGGCAGCCTGGGCAAACTGCGCCTCTCCTTCGGCAGCAAAGGTGTGGAGAATATGGACGATTTCGATGCTAAGTCAATGATTCAAAATGCTAAGTTCATCTTCACACCTTCCAAGGAACTGAAAGCCGCGCTGTCCACCGCTTCTTTCGAAATGGAGGGCGTCGTGGAGGACGGCGTAAAGTACGGCAACCTCCGCTCCTACAAGGTGGCGAAGGGCCTGTCCACTGACGAGCCGGGCACCGGTACCACGCCGGGCGGCGGCACGGATGATGGCGAGGAAGGCTCTTTCGGCTAAGATGATGGCGGACGCGCATCTGCGGCAGCGGCGGGACACCCGGTTCCCGCCGCTGTTTCATTTCGCCACTCGCACCATCGTCCACCGCTTGTCCGACCGTTGCCGGACGAACGTCAGCCCCAGCCTCTCCGCCTCGGCGCGGATGAGGGGGACGTCTTCTTCGTAAAATCCGCTCATCAGCAGCGTGCCGCCCGGCGCCATCCGCGCCACGTAGTGCCGCATGTCGCTGAGGAGGATGTTGCGGTTGATGTTGGCCAGGACCACGTCGTAGGGGCCCATCTCCGCCAGCACCCCCGCGTCGCCCTGCCGGACGCGGATGTGGTCCACGCCGTTCAGCGCGATGTTCTCCAGCGAGTTGTTGACGCACCACTCGTCAATGTCCACCGCGTCCGCCTCCGCCGCGCCGCGCATCCTCGCCAGGATGGCCAGGATGGACGTGCCGCAGCCCATGTCCAGCACGCGTCGGCCCGCCAGGTCCATGTCCAGCAGCTCGGCCATGACCAGGCCCGTGGTCTCGTGATGTCCCGTGCCGAAGGCCATGCGCGGGTTGATGACGATGTCCAGCTCCGCCTTCGGCACGTCGCGGTGGAACGTGCTGTGCACCACGCACCGCCCTGCGATGACGATGGGCTGGAAGAAATTCCGTTCCCACTCCTCGTTCCAGTCGCGGTCCTCGGCCTCCTGCCACGTGTAGGACAGGCGCGTGTCCGGCAGGGGGAATCCGTCCAGGGCGGCGCGGAGGGCCGTCTCGTCATACACGTTGGCGGGGATGTAGGCATCCAGCAGGCCGTCTTCCTGCTCCTGGAAACTCTCGAAGCCGGCATCGGCCAGCACGGCGCACAGCAGGTCCGTGGCCGTCTGCGAGCGCGGGGTAGGGATGAAAGTGAATTGCAAGTACTTCATAATTGTCTGATTCTCGTCGATTATATAAATTTCTGCGATAGTTTGTTAAATAACGGACGCCCCCTTGCGGGGGTGAACATTATAATCCGTATCTTTGTTCATGCTACTGCAAAGGTAGACATTTGTTTAATCATTAAAGACAGAAGGATATGAAAAAGATTGTTTTTTTATCGCTTGTGGCCTTGTGCCTCCCCTGGGGACTGATGGCGCAGGGCGTGGTGGACGACCTTTATTACGTGCCTTCCAAGAAAGACAAGGTTGAGCAGAAGAATGATACACGCGAGACCGTCGTGGTCACCGATGCGGACCAGGTGGTGGTGAAGTCCCGGTCGCCGCAGACCGTGCGCGCCACTGCCGGCACCACCACCGTCGTCGTGCGCGACACGGAGGGCCGCCCGATGGACGTGGACGCCTACAATCGTCGCTACGACTCGTCGGACTATGACTTTACCGCGCAGAACGATACCCTCTACATCGACCAGCAGCCGGACGACGGGCTGGACGGCGAGTGGGTCGGCGGATTCGACGGCTCGGCGGACGACTACGAGTATGCCACGCGCATCATCCGTTTCCGCAATCCGCGCTACGCCATCCCCGTCAGCAGCCCCCTCTACTTCGACGTGGTCTACGGGCTGAACACGTGGGACTGGAACGTCTACTATGACGGCCTCTACGCCTATGCCTTCCCCACGTTCAGCAACCGTTTGTGGTGGGATTGGCGGTTCAACTCCTTCGGCTGGTGGGGGTATCCCTACTACGGCTGGGGTTGGAGCTGGAGCAGCTGGTACGACCCGTGGTATTACCACAGCTGGGCGTGGCATCATCCGCATTGGCACCATCCGTGGCATCCGGGGCCGGGTTGGGGCGGACCGCGGTATTCGGGCACTTACTCGCATCGCCGGCTCTACGGCTCACGCGGCGCCACGGTGCCGGGTCGTCCGGCTTCCGTCATCAATGGAGGCAACTCCCTGCGGGGCAGCAGCGTCCGGCGCAGTGCCGCTTCGGGCACTTCGCGGCGCGTCGTCGGTACCCGTACGGGCACTTCGCGGCGGAACAATCCGGCTGCTACACGGTCAACGGGCATCAACTCCTCCAACCGCCGCACGGGGACCTATACGCGGCCTACGGGCACTTCGTCGGTGAATCGTACCGGCACCGCCCGCCGCACGGGCACGACCTACGGCACGGGTACCTCGACCCGCACTTTCAACCGCGGCTCTAGCACCACGCAGCGGCGCACGTATCAATATAATAATGAGGGCAACTCGCGGCGTACCCGGTCGTACAGCACGCCTCAGCGGTCCGGCACCTCGCGCTCCACGTTCTCCACGGGTGGAGGCGGCTCGTTCCGCTCGTCGGGCGGTGTGCGTAGCGGGGGCGGTTCGCGTTCGGGCGGAGGAAGCCGCCGCCGCTGACAAACGGTCCCAACCTGTTTCTTTTTAAATGGACAATGACAATGAAAACCAAAATCTTGACACTGGCCTGCGCCCTCCTGACGGGAGCCGGCGCGGCCGCACAAACCATATATGACGCTGCCACCATCGCCCAGAAGGACCTGAACGGAACGGCCCGCTTCGTGGGCATGGGCGGGGCGATGGGTGCCTTGGGCGGAGACATCTCCACCATGGGGACCAATCCCGCCGGTATCGGCATCTATCGCAGCAATGATGTGATGGCCACCTTCGGCTATTCGCTGACGGGCACCGAGATAAACAATGCGGGGACACTCTTGTCCGCCGACAAGGCACGCTGGAATTTCGACAACATCGGGGCCGTCATCTCCACCAAAATCGGTAACCAGACCACCTTGCGCTACGTCAACTTCGGTTTCAACTACCACAAAGCCAAGTCCTTCTACCGCACCCGCAGTGCGGCGGGCGACTTGGGTGGCTATACGCAGCTGGACGTCATTGCCGCACAGGCCGACGGGTTGACGCCCGAACACTGGGGTAACGGCAATATTTTCAACAACAACGACATCGGCTGGCTCTCCGCTTTGGGGTGGGAAGGTTACCTGATCAGTCCCACGCTGACCGACCAGCCTACGGACTATCGTGCCCAGGACGAGCATGGCAATCCCCTGTTTTTCGATGCCAACGGCGATCTGACCTCTTCGCCCACCGGCGCGGACGGACGGCCCAATGCCCCTGCGTATGACGATTACGGCTTCTACGGCAATGTGGCCGGGGCGTATCCCTACCTCCGCGAGTTCCGTTCCTACGAGCGCGGCGGCGTGGACCAATATGACCTCAACGTTTCCTTCAATGTCAACGACCGCGTCTACCTGGGACTGACCGTCGGCATCTACGACGTGGACTACTCCAAGTATTCCTTATATAATGAGGACAGTGAGGGCGAAGGTGGCGGTGGCTATATGCTGGAGAGTCATAACAATATCAGCGGCTCGGGCGTGGACGTGAAGTTCGGTGTTATTCTGCGGCCGTTCGAGTATTCACCTTTGCGTGTTGGCCTGGCGGTCCATACCCCTGTTTTCTATAACTTGTCGTACAGTACTTCGGCTATTCTCACGTCGGACTACACGAACCAGGTCATCGATACCTATAACTATGTGGACGGTGATATGTGGTATGACTTCCGCCTGCGGACGCCGTGGGTGTTCAACGCCAGCTTGGGCTATACGGTTGGCTCGTCCCTGGCTTTGGGGGCTGAGTACGAGTATGCGGACTATTCCGGCATGGATTTCAGCTATCCGGAAGGAGGTTCGATGGATTGGGAGAACAACGAAGCCGGGCTTTGCCTGCAAGGGGTACACACGTTGCGCCTGGGAGCCGAGTTCAAGCCGGTCCCTTCCTTCTCGTTGCGTGCCGGGTATAACTACACCACTTCGGCCTACAAAGGGGATGCTTACAAGGCTTTGGCGGTGAATTCCCTGACAACCGATACGGATTTTGCCAATCTGAAGTCAGCTCATACCGTCACGTTGGGATTGGGGTATCACACCGGTTCCTTCTATGCTGACCTTGCTTATAAGTATGACACCTATAAGGCGGATTTCTATCCCTTCATGGCCGAAGGCATTCAGCCGATGAAGGAGACAGATTCCCGCAGCAAGGTTCTCCTGACCTTGGGCTACCGCTTTTGATTTCTCTTACCGATACCAGGCTATTCCAAACGATAAAGGCTCCACATCGGGGCCTTTTCTTTTTAGGAAAAAGCCATAGTCTGGTAGCGCATGTAGAAGCGTTGAAGAATACCCGTCGCCCATGTGTGGACAAGCGTTGTTGCCCGGCATTGCGTATCACGGTGCTGGCATATGCCTCCATGTTGGAGCATCTTTTTGTAGAGTAAGATGTGAACGGACACAAAAAAAGGATGCGCACGTGGCACATCCTTTCTTTTAACGCTCCGTAGGGGGAGGATGATTACTTCTTGAAGTAACGGTTATACAAGCCTTCAAAGCCCTTGCCGTGACGAGCCTCGTCCTTGGCCATTTCGTGAACCGTGTCGTGGATGGCATCCAGGTTCAGGGCCTTGGCACGCGTGGCGATGCGCTTCTTGTCTTCGCAAGCGCCGCATTCGGCAGCCATGCGCTTTTCCAGGTTCGTCTTCGTATCCCATACGCAGTCGCCCAGCAGTTCGGCGAACTTGGCGGCGTGTTCTGCCTCTTCCCAAGCGTAACGCTTGTATGCCTCGGCGATTTCGGGATAACCCTCGCGGTCGGCCTGACGGCTCATGGCCAGATACATGCCGACTTCGGTGCATTCACCCATGAAGTGGTTGTTCAGGTCCTTGATCATTTCGTCATCGCAGCCCTTGGCTACGCCGATCACGTGTTCATCGGCAAATACCAGAGGACCATCCGTGGTCTGTTCTTCAACTTCCACAAACTTGCTGGCCGGAGCCTTGCAGAGGGGGCACTTCTCGGGAGCGGCATCACCTTCGTAAATGTAACCGCATACTGTACATCTGAATTTCTTCATTTTCTTTTCTCCTTAATGAATTAGTTAGTAAATAAGTTGTCTATAATGTCTAAACGCTTTTCCTCCATGCAATGTTTACAGATACCCTTATAATAATGGTGAATTTCTTGTATCTGGTGGCCTTCGCGCTCCATTTCTCCCGGGTGCGAGTCGCTTTCCGTGGGGGTGAGGTCGTATATCCGTCCGCAACATTTGCAGAAGAAGTGCGCATGAGGGACAGTGACGGCGTCATAGCAGGTATTTCGTCCGTCTATCGTCAAGGTCTGCACTGCTCCATTCTCGCTCAGCAGTTTCAGGGTGTTGTACACCGTGGTCTTGGAGAGCGTGGGCATGGCAGGCGAAAGAGCCATGTAAATCTCGTCAACCGTAGGATGCGTGCGATGTGCCATCAAGTACTCCATAATGGCTATCCGCTGTACGGACGGCTTGATGTGGTGGCTTTGTAATCGTTCTAAAACATCCATTGGCTACAGATTTGTAATCATTACAATTTTATTTTCGTTGCAAAGTAAAGCATTTCCTGCAAAACGGCCAAATATTTTGGGAAGAAAAAAACAGATTGCCTAAAATTAGTACTCCTTTTTCACTTTCCAAGCACTTTAGTCCCTCTTCGTTGGCAGTTCCCTATGTGCGTGCGGCGTGACTTTTCTTCCGTATTTGTGTTTGTTTGTAGTAATTGATAATCATATATTTAGGATAAAATGAACTATGCAGTATGACAAAACGAAACATAGGGATGTCAAATCGGCCTATTTGTTTTCAGATGTTTGCATATCTTTGCATTGGGAAACTAAAAATGGTTTCTCCGTATTTGTATTATTAACAATAAAAAACAAACAAAATGAAAAGATCAATCGAAGAATGGCGCACTTGGTGCGTAGTACGGCTGTTGGTGGCCGTGGCTCTTATGGGAACCGTATTTACGGCTTGTTCTGATGATGACGAAGCAGTAACCGTGACATATACGGCTGGTGTTGACAGTTATAATAGTACCGGCGGTATGGATGTTTTGACAACCCTGGCATTGGTAGATCAGACTTATAAGGAGGCTTTAAATATCTCTGCAAGTCCTTTTACGTTGACCGGGACCATAGAGGAATGCGATGCGCAGGTCGTGGCGGCTTGTGAAAGAGCTCAGGCAGAAGTGGAAGCCATGGGACTGACTAATTTTTCATTTACCTATGTGGTGAAAAACCAGAATACAGGACAGGAGGTCTATTCCTATACATACAGTAATTGATGCTTCCCTGACTAAGGGTGTGAAAAACTGATGCTTCCAAGCGTGAGGGAAGGAAAGGCTGTCATGAATGATATTCCTCTCGTGGCTTGGTTGCATCCGTTTTTGTATTTAGGAACTATTTAATGGATAAAAGAGATGGAGATAAGACGATTGGCAAACTATATGGGAGGTCTCTTGTGCGCCCTTCCCTTGTTGTCCGCCTGTGACAACGACGACTGGAAAGACGAAGTAAATGCCCTCAAGGAACCCGTTCCGCAAGGCATCGTCTGGTTGATGGACGATGTGACCACAGTGAACGGCGCCGAGTTTGAAATACGTTTCCGTGTGAATCCTTCGGAAGCAGTCCTTACGTCAGAGGACTTCCAATTGGACGTGGCGGATGAAACCGTTTACCGCTTGCAGACGGATGAGGCCGCTGCACAGACCAAGGCTTCTTATGTGACAACCCCGGCACACTATCAACTGCTTTCCGTGGCGCCGGACGTGAACGCAGATGGCGAGACGCTGGACGGCCAATGGGTGGCCACTATCAGCGTGCAGGCTGATGCGGATATGTGGCTGGAAACCAAACTGGCCTTGGTAGCCAACTATACGGATGTAGCCGGGCGTACGCAACAGGTGTCGTCCGACGTATTGGGCGTGGAGATGCTGCCCCGGGCCACCGACGGGCTGAACATCTGGCATCCCTTGGCCCAGACCTACCGCGGTCATTCGACAGGCAATGTCTTGGATAACTATGTGTTTCTGGATATGCAGACATTCGTGGCCGAGGACGGGAAGGAGAAGCAATACACGGCAGAAACCTGTCTGGCCGGTGCTCCCAGGATGGTGATGGATGATGCGACGACGCAACGTTTCCAGATAGAGAATAAAATCGCAGACAATTCTTACGTAAAGTTGAACCCCGTCGGGACGGATTGGACGGACTTCGAGGCGGATGAAGATGCCACGTATGGTTTTCGTGCCACGCTGAATCTGACCGACATTACCGGGACAATCTACGAGGTGCCTGTGGAGTATACCATTTACCGTCGCAACGAACTTGTGGTGTCTTTGCCGGTGAATACTACTGACCGGGAGTACTCTTTTGACGTGACTGATGAATTGGCATCACTGGGCTACTCATCGGAGAACTTTAATGCGCTGCGCCGCAAGACATTCTCCCCCCAGATTTATCATGGCAGTGATGTGCCTGTGGCAGCTATCACATTGTCGGACGACATGCAACTGAATTTTAGTATTTATAGAACCATGGAGTCGGGTACGACGACTGTAGCGGATAATTTCCGGATAACTCCCCAGTTGAGTGTGTTTGTGGTTTCGTCGGACAGCCTTTCTTCTTTTGTCGTTCAGGATGCGTTGCTGAAGGTGCAACTGGTGGTGGAGTAGTGTAATGTAGTTAAGAAAAAGATGAAATCAATCAGATTGTTATGTTTGTTGGCGCTTGTCGCGGTGTGCGTTTTGCCCGTGGCTGCCCAGTGGCGTGTAGGTTTCCAGGCCGGTTATACGCACAATTCGCTGACTACGGAGTCCGGTTATTTCTACGACCGGCGTTATGTGGCCTTGGGTGGTTTTACGGTGGGTTTACCCGTGCAGTATGTTTTCAATGATTGGCTGGCCGTGCAGGCCGAGGTGTCCTATGTGCAGAAGAACTACGGGATGCGTCGTTCAGGATTTTTCGAGCCGTTGCACGAAGATATGACCAATCATTACCTGTCCGTGCCCCTGTTTGCCCGTTTTTCCTTTGGTGGCAAGCAGTTGCGCGGTTTTCTGGATGCGGGTTTTTACGCAGGAGGCTGGCTCTCCAGCCGGCGCGAGGGGACAACGTTTGCCATGTTTTCTGCTCCTGAGGATGATGTAGAAAATCCTTTTGACGTGGGGGACAATAATATCTTGTACACATATGATGAGAAATATGCATTCGACTCCCGGCGTGACAACCGTTTTGAGGGAGGCGCTTTGGTAGGAGTCGGTCTGGAGTATCGCTTCACTCCCGTATGGGCGGTCGTGGCCGAATGCCGTTACCACCATAGCCTGAGCGATATGCAGAAAGACTATATGAAGGATCGTGTGCCGCGATACCTGAACACTTTCCTGTTCCAAGTAGGCGTACTGTTTACCTTGGGTGATTAATGAACTGATTATGACAAACAAGATGAATAAAATGAAAGCAAGGATACGTTTGATGGCCGGAGTGTTGATGGCCGTGTGTGTATTGGCCGCCTGTCGTGACGAGATGCCCGATATGCAGAATCCGCGGACTGATATAAATATTTATAATTGGTCGCAATTGTTCGAATCCTATTGGTCGGGCATGAATTATAACTATGTGTTTTGGGACATTGACCCGACGGACTGGGATGCCGTGTATGATGAATACAAGCCCAAATTTGATGCGTTGGCGGACAAAGGTTTCAGCGATAAGGAAACGAATGACGAAGCCTTCGGAATGTTGGAAGAGTTGTCTTCCGGATTGATTGACGGGCATTTCATATTGACACTAACTCTTCCTTCGGATACAGTCAGTTATCTTCCGTCATTGGTGCGGAAAGAGCAGCGGCCTAATTATCATCCTTTTGATGAACAGACGCTGGTGGATTATGCAAATATGTTGTTAGGCTTGCACGATGCAGGCAGATTTTCTGACGCACGCTTGGTGTTGGCTCCAGAATCAGGCAATGCGCTTTATGCCAGTGGCATCTTGGACGAGGATATCGTCTATTTCCGTTTGTCGTCGTTCATGTTGTCCGAACATGTCGGAACAGGTGATATCGTTGATCAGATAGTCGCGAACTATCACGACCTGTTGGACAACTATCCGACGGTCGAGGGGGTCATCATCGATGTACGCCACAACACTGGAGGATACCTGGCGGATATGCCGCTGGTATTGGGGAAATTAGTGAACGAGGAAACGCTTATGTTTTATACCCGACAGAAGGGGGGCATCGGCCGCTTGGATTACACGCCGTGGACTCCGGAAGTGTTGAAACCAACGGAGCGGAGCCGTGATTTGGATGTACCCATAGTGGTGATGGCCGATATGAATTCTGTCAGCATGGCCGAGATGACCACTTTGGCCGTGCTGGGCTTGCCCAAGGGTTGTTTCATTGGCGAACGGACACATGGGGGAACAGGTACCCTTGCGACTGACAACCTTGTATTTGATCAGTTTTACGGTGGTTATTTTAAGATAAACAACATTATGGAGGTACATACCACCATGACCATGATGAAGGACCTTGACGGTGTCAACCACGAGGGTGTCGGCATATCTCCCACCATTGAGGCGCTTTTCGACGGAGAGAATCTGAGGCAAGGTGTTGATACCCAGTTGGAACGGGCCGTGCAGTATATCCGCACCGGAGAGTGACAGGAAAGGCACGCCGATGACAGGTTATGGTGATGCCATTGGCGTGCCTTTCTTCTTTTCTTGCCAGTTCCGACAGGCTCTCGGCTAACGTTCTTCCTCCTCCTCTTCCTCAATGAAGTCCGCATCATCCGGATGTGGAGGAAGAACCGGTTCAGGCTGTTTGGGGACAGCCTTTTTGTTTTTCTTGCCATACTTGCGTTCCCATTCCCAAGCCGCTTTCTTGGCTTGATAGTCTTCGTACTGCTTTTCAAGGTAGTTGTCTGCCATAGTCTGTAGTGTTTAAAGGGTTATACAAAAGGGTGTTTTATCTCAGTGTGGGCAGGCTGAATTCCTGTCCGTCGTAGGGTTGTCCGAAGCTGTCGGCCACGGATACGCGCAGCACTATCTCGCCCGTCTTTATCCGTTTGCCGGCCGTGAGGGTGGCGGTGTATTTGATGCCGTTGTGCGGGCCGATGCTCTCCACCATCACCGAGGGCGACAGATAGATGCGCTTCATGCCCGTCAGTTCCTCCACTACCGGGACAACGTTGAACACGGGCCGGTTGCTTTCGTTGATGATGTCAAAGATGATTTTGCTGCTTTCGCCCGAACGGAGCGTGTGGTCCCGGTCATCGTCGATGAAGCGGATGTTGCGGATGCGCAGGTTCTCAAGACCCGTTGACGAATGGTGAATGGGCTCCACCCGTGCCGGTTCCGTGCGCTCTATCACGTAGACATCCTCTTGTTCGTTCCGGTTGCGCGAGACGGCATGTCCGATGGCTGCTCCGGCCAGTGTCCCTACAATGGCGCCAATGGCCGAACCTCGGTAGCCGCCATGCCAGCCGTGGTGGTTTTCGCCAATCAGTCCGCCCATGAGTCCGCCCACGTTTCCGCCGATGGCGGCCCCTGCCAGGGTGGCTTCCGGGTCTCCACCTATGCCCGTGCGGCTGGTATAGCATCCGCTGCATAGCAAGAGGGTGGCCAGGGCGATGGTGAATGATGGTCTCAGTCGTTTCATAGTCGTATAGGGTTTAGAGTTCGTCCCGCGTGAAGGCAATGGCGCGGTTGACATATTCGATGAACGGGTAGGTCGACCGGAACAATTCCACGGTCCGCTCCAGCAGCCGGTCTGCCAGGGCGAAAGCTTTGCCGGGCGAACATACCAGGCAATATGTCCGGTATTTCAGGTATTCCGAGCAGGCGGCATCCTTGGGAAATCCGTTGGGCACGCGCTTCAGCTTGCCTTCTTCGTCCAGTTGGAAGTCCGGGGCCTGGTGCAGGGTCTGTTCGAAGTCCCCGTTGCCGTTGCAGATGTCCTCGCGCAGGGTGCGCAGGGCTTGAGGCTCCATCAGGTAGTGGCCGGAGGCCAGCATGGTTCCTGCATCGTAGCCTGCTTCTTGCGGCCCCACCTGGAAGTAGTAGCCCGCATAGCCCGATTTCTTTCCGCCCGGACAGATGAAAGCACCGATATGTGTCTTGTAGGGCCGTTTGTCCGACGAAAAACGTGTGTCGCGGTAGATGCGGTAGGTGCAGTCCTTGGCAGTCAGATTCCGGATGCTGTCATCGAAGGTGGCGATGCCTGCAATGAGTTGCCCCGCAAAGTCGTCGAACCTTGCCTGTGCCGCGCGGTATTGGTCCTTGTGTTGGTTGAACCATTCGCGGTCGTTGTGCTGTTCCAGCTGTTCGAGGAATCCGATTACTTCTTTCATACGTCTGCATGTAGGTTACTCATTGCAAATGTAGGAAATATTTTCGGGACTTGTGCATTTTTCTATCGTGTTTTTCCGTTCTTTCGCGTGAAAGTCTGCTGATATCTCCGCCCGTGTCCGCTGATATCTCCGTCTGTGCTTCGCGGTATCTTCGCCCGAGCCTTGCGATATCTCCGTGTCAGGAAACGGCCGTTTCCCTGCGGAGGAACTGTGATTCTTTAGACGCAGATGACGCGGATCTATAATCTTTGATAACGGATAATCAGTCCATAAAGAAAATGAATCTGCGTCATCTGCGTCTAAAGAATCACACTGGCTTGGAGAACAAAGTGCCGGAAAAAGAGAATCTGTACTTCTAAGTTTAATACGGATTGCAGTTTACAAGATAATTCCTCCCTTTCTGTTTAGACTTTACTTGAATTGGCGCATATAGGTGCTCATTGACAAAACCGAGTTTCTACGGCCATTTCACCTTACTTCTATGGCCATTTCATCTTACTTCTCCATAAAAAAGACTATATTTGTGCCAGTTTTATCCAGCTCATTCACTTAGCTTTATTACAATGGAAAAGAATACATGCCAGTTGTCGACCGAACGCCTGATACTTCGTCCCTGGGAAGAGGCAGATGCAGAATCGTTATATAAGTATGCGCAGGACCCGGCGGTAGGCCCTATAGCCGGATGGCCTCCGCACACTTCTGTGGAAGATAGTCTGAACGTCATCCGCACGGTTTTTGCAGCTCCTGAAACATACGCTGTTGTCCTGAAAGCCACGGGAGAACCTGTGGGCAGTGTCGGAATCATGTTTGGCGAGGGGCTTCATAGTGCATCCATGAAGCAGGGCGAGGCTGAAATAGGCTATTGGATCGGGGTGCCCTATTGGGGCAATGGGCTGATACCCGAGGCTGTGCGTTGTTTGTTGAGACGTTGTTTCGTGGACTTGGGCATGACTGCCGTATGGTGCGGCTATTATGACGGCAATACAAAGTCGCGTCGGGTGATGGAGAAATGCGGTTTCCGCTTCCATCACACCGAAGAGGGTAATACCTCACCATTGGGTGATGTCCGCACGGAGCATTTCATGCGAATTACGAAGGAGGAATGGATAAATTATAAAAGAACATGAACATCCTAAAATCTCTTCCCGTCTGGCTCAGTTTTATTCCCATAGCCATTCTCAATGGAGGGTTGCGAGAATATGTATTGGCGAAGACTATCGGAGCGGAATGGGCATTGCCCGTTAGCGGAATTACACTAAGCGTATGTATTTTTCTGATTACTTGGCTACTGCTTCCGCGAATAATAAAAGCCTTTACCTCCAAAGATGGTTGGTTGATTGGGATAGGCTGGGCATTGTTGACGATTGCATTTGAATTTGCCGCAGGACTGGCAGGAGGCAATACCGTTGCGGAACTTTTAGCCGCCTATAATCCATTGACGGGCAACCTGTGGCTGTTGGTTTTGGCTACTACACTGTTATCGCCGATTATAGTAAAACATATACCATAAGACTATCAAATAATATGGAATTGTCAGATTGGTTCAAGGGATTTGAGAATGGCATCGTAGAACTGCCGGAAGCGCAAAGGGAAACTTTCTTCCGTGAGTGCGGATTGAAGCGAGCAACACTGACTTTGCAGAATTTGAAACGAAAATATAGAATGGAATGACTTTAATATTGATATATTTGCTTCCTATCCTATTCATGCTCCATGAGTTTGAGGAAATGGTTATGCTGCCTGCATGGATTGAAAAGAATGAAAAAGATTTATCCCGGAGGTTTCCCGCATTGCGGTCAAAATTGTCTTTTCTACAAAGTCCTGCATTCGGCATTGCCGTATGTGAGGAGTTTGTTATTGTAAGTGCTTGTACTATGGCTACAATCATTACAGGAAACATGTTGTTCTGGTATATTTGTTTACTGGCTTTCAGTTTGCATTTCGTTGCCCACATTATACAATTCTTTATCATTCGCAAATATATTCCTGCCATTGTCAGCACCGTGTTATGTCTGCCTTATTGCGTCATGGCAATAAGTGCTGGTCAAGAGCAATATTCCAATGTGGAAAACGTTTTGTTAGGTGTTTTAAGCCTGGTTATTTGTATTGCCAATCTTTGCCTGATGCAAATCGTAACACCCAGAATTTATAAGTGGATTAAAAACAAGATGTGAATACCCGGAATGTGCATATCCCCCCAAAAGCGAAGTCAATTTGAGGGAAATGTTGGAAATCCTACAAAAAGAAACTGGAAACTTGGAGGTATAATCAAGAACAAATGCTATCTTTGCAAAGGTAACAGAAAAAAATAGAATTGTTCAACCCATTATGAAATGGCAAGTGTGCATATAGCTGCGCTCAGCGGATGGCATTTTAACCAAGCTTCATGGGGCTACATCCGGACATCTGCTGAAACTTTTACTGCGCCCCTATCTTATCTGTCTGGTAGCGGCATTCGTAATAACGGTTCCTTGCGTATATGCCTTTATGTTGTCTTGGCTGGAACAATTCGTATACAGCGTGCCTATCTCGGCGATGGACTTTGTGTTGCCCTTGTTGGTTACGTCAGGCATTACCCTGCTGACTGTTGTGGAAAATGTGTATAAAGCGGTGAAAATGAATCCGTCAGAGGTCATTAAGATAGAATAGGGGATAATGCCTTGCCGATTGCTGCGGAAACCCGTAGGCAAGCCTTTGCAGCCCTATGATAT
>DWZE01000078.1 GCA_019118325.1 Candidatus Bacteroides intestinavium | reverse complement strand
GATGAATCGCACCAGTTCAAGAATCTGACTTTCAACACGCGCCACGACCGTGTGGCGGGATTGGGGAACAGCGAGGGAAGCCAGAAGGCACTGAACATGCTCTTTGCTATCCGCACCATACAGGAGCGCACGGGCAAGGACTTGGGGGCGACCTTCCTCTCCGGCACGACTATCAGCAACTCGCTGACTGAGCTGTACCTGCTGTTCAAGTACCTGCGCCCGAAGGAGCTGGAACGGCAGGACATTCGATGTTTTGATGCGTGGTCGGCGATATTTGCCAAGAAGACAACGGATTTTGAGTTCAACGTGACGAACAACGTGGTGCAGAAGGAGCGTTTCCGCTACTTCATCAAAGTGCCGGAGCTTGCCGCCTTCTATAATGAAATCACGGACTACCGCACGGCGGAGGATGTGGGCGTGGACCGTCCCAACAAAAACGAGATACTGCACCACATACCGCCCACGCCGGAGCAGGAGGACTTCATACAGAAGCTGATGCAATTCGCCAAGACGGGCGACGCCACCCTGTTGGGCAGACTGCCGCTTTCGGAAACGGAGGAAAAGGCGAAGATGCTTATCGCCACGGACTATGCCCGGAAGATGGCACTCGACATGCGCATGATAGACCCGCATTACGAAGACCACCCCGACAACAAGGCGAGCCACTGTGCCAAAATAATCGCGGAGTATTATCAAAAATACGACGCGCAGAAAGGCACGCAGTTCGTTTTCTCTGACTTGGGGACTTACCAGCCGGGCGATGGGTGGAACGTCTATTCGGAAATCAAGCGCAAACTGACGGAGGACTACGGCATACCGCCAAGCGAGGTGCGCTTCATTCAGGAGTGCAAGACCGACAAGGCTCGGAAGGCGGTGATAGATGCCATGAACGCCGGGACGGTGCGTGTGCTGTTCGGCTCCACCTCCATGCTCGGAACGGGTGTGAACGCACAGAAACGGTGTGTGGCAATTCATCATCTTGATACGCCGTGGGTGCGACATGAAGTCGCATAGATAATTGTTGGAATGATACTTACGGGTATCAGCTTTAACCCGCTGTTCCGTCAGCGGTAGCCTACCGACCGATGCACCTTAATGTTGTATTAAGCGGTCGGGACGAAGTACACTTTCGCAAGACAAGACAGAACCGTGAGGGGAAGTCAAGTACGGTTAGTATCATACCGTAGAGTGGCGAGGCTGGATAGTATGGTTAGCGCAAGCGAACTGTTAGTAAACTTCGTAATGTCACGAAAGAGTGTAAGATACTGGCACACTCTACCCAAAAGGGAAGCGGTCGGTTAATCCTCTCCATGGTAGGATTACACGGATATAAGCACCGCCGGAGGATGAGACAGAACCTAACCTATCCGTTAGTTATCTATGTGGAACATGGTAAGCCTGTATATCTCCTGTCATGTAAAAATGACAGGTAAGCTGACAGCAATGAAAGCCGAATGGTGTGCAGGTATAAGATAACAGAAAAAGCGAATGCCGTTCTGTAATGGAGCGGATACGGATTGAACCGACATCACGGGCTGATGTGGGCGACATCATCCGACACGAAAGTGGGCAGACTTCTGTGACGACATTAGGTAGGCAATCAAACCGAATGTTGTCAAATGGTGATTCTTTACAATTAACTTTTAGAACTTTCAAAAGGAGGAAAGCAAATGAACGAAAACAAGACATCGTGTGCGCCTGCTGACAATCAGCAAACACTTTGGGACAGAATAGACTGGACTAAAGCGGAGTTGGCTGTCAGAAAGCTACAAGCACGAATTGTAAAGGCTCAGAAGGAAGGCAGATACAACAAGGTGAAAGCCTTGCAGTGGACGCTGACCCACTCTTTTTACGCAAAAGCCTTAGCCGTAAAGAGAGTTACTTCTAACGGAGGTGGCAACACCCCCGGAGTGGACATGGAAACATGGGAGAAACCCGAAGCAAAAACACAAGCAATAAGCGAACTCAAACGCAGAGGCTACCAGCCGAAGCCATTGAGAAGAGTCCACATCAAAAAGAGTAATGGCAAACTGCGACCGTTGGGAATACCGACAATGAAAGACAGAGCCATGCAAGCACTCTACCTTATGGCATTAGAACCAGTGTCGGAAACAACAGCCGACTCACGTTCATACGGTTTCCGCAAGGAACGCCGCTGTATGGACGCGGTAATGCAATGCCATAACATTCTCCGAAAAGGCTATTCTCCCGAATGGATTCTGGAGGGTGACATAAAGGGGTGCTTCGACCATATCAGCCATGAATGGCTGCTTGCCAACATCCCTATGGACAAGGCAATACTCCGAAAATGGTTGAAATGCGGCTATATCTTCAACAAACAGATGTTCCCGACAGAGGAGGGAACGCCACAAGGTGGCATTATCTCTCCCACGCTTGCCAATATGACATTGGACGGATTGCAGAAAGTCCTTGCAGAGAAATATAAACGAGTTAGAATCAAAGGTAAGTTATATTCGCCAATGGTGAATCTTGTCCGTTACGCTGATGACTTTATAATTACCTGCGAGAACCGTGAAACACTTGAAAAGGAAATCAAGCCATTGGTAGCCGACTTTATGTCTGAAAGAGGTCTGACCTTATCAGAAGAAAAGACGGTGATAACCAATATCCGTGACGGTTTCGATTTTCTCGGTTTCAACATCCGCAAATTCGGTAATGAAATATTGACCAAGCCGACCAAGAAAGCCGAAAAACGCTTTATGGAGAATATCCGTAAGGTGACAAAAGGTCATAAGGGTTGCAAGCAGGAATCATTAATCAGGATGTTGAATGCTAAAATTCGAGGATGGGGAGCATATTATCAGCATGGGGCGACACGTGATTCTTTTCACAGAATCGACCATCAGATATTTCTCGCCTTGTGGCAATGGGCTAAACGCCGTCATTCCAAGAAAGGGAAACAGTGGATAAAAGACCGCTATTGGCACAATATCCGAGGGAACAGCTGGACTTTTGCGGCTAAGTTCAAGAAATCAAACGGCAAAGAAGACCAACTTACCTTGTTGAAACTGGCATCTTCGTTTCCTTTTCTGCAATATACGCAGATAAAGGGGGACATGAATCCGTTTGACGCAGACTGCCGCCTGTACTTCAATAAAAGAATGAAGTCAAAGATGCTTGTGACGCTGAAAGGACGTAAATCCCTGCTTTACCTATGGGAAAAGCAAGGTCGGAAATGTCCGATATGTGGTGAACCGATTGACACGCATAAGGCATGGAATGTAATGCCGACCGTACAAGACGGACGGAAATGCAATCTGTTGGTTCATGATGAATGTTTCAAATTATCCCGTAAAAACAATGGAAACAAGAAGTAGGATGAGCCGGTCTCTGCACACGAACAGAGACTTTGAAAAGCTTGAGCCGTATGAGGGGAAACCCTCACGTACGGTTCTGAGGGGGGAAGAGGGCAGTAATGCCCTTGACCTACCCGATCGACCGTCCGACCTGCAACAGCGTGACGGACGGGGAGTTAGAGCAGGCAACGAGATAGCCAAGCATTTCGCCGGGAACAACGTGGACGTAATAATCTACGCGGTGGAAAAATCACTGGACAGTTACAAGTTCAACCTCCTGCACTGCAAGCAGACTTTCATCAGCCAGCTTAAAAGCGGTGCTATGGAAGCGCGTACCATCGACGAGGGGGCAATGGACGAGAAATCGGGCATGAACTTCTCGGAATATATGGCGTTGCTATCCGGCAACACCGACCTGCTGGACAAGGCGAAACTGGAAAAACGTATCGCCTCGCTCGAAGGGGAACGCAAGTCGTTCAACAAGGGCAAGCGTGATTCGGAGTTCAAGCTGGAATCGAAGACCCGCGAGCTGGGCAACAACACAGCTTTCATAGATGCCATGACGGAGGACTGGAACCGCTTCCTCTCTGTGGTGCAGACCGACAAGGAGGGCAATCACCTTAATAT
>DWZE01000077.1 GCA_019118325.1 Candidatus Bacteroides intestinavium | reverse complement strand
ATCATCAATCACATACGGTGTACCGCTCGTGTATTCCGTCTTGCCGCCTTCAAATTCCACATAACGCTGCTGTGCCGCCTGTTGCTGAATTGCTTTTCGTTTGCGGGTGCAAAGATAGGGACTATTTTTGAATGCTGCAAGCTTTTCGAGAAAAAAGTGCAAAAAAAGTGCCGTTTTTTTCGAAAACGGCACTTTCTTGTGTGGTTGGAGGGCAAATTAGTCGATATTCGGGTTGATGCTGTGCCAATCTTTGATGGCGGGCAGCACGCCCATTGCGATAACTTCGTCACGCAACGTGCAGAGGTGAGCGTAACTCTTCTTCAGGTCTTCCATTTCTTCCGGAGTACCGATAACCTCTTCGTAAGCGCAACCGTTCTTCGTGATGGTAACCTCCATGGCCATCATGATGTGATCGAAGCCCTGGAACGAGCAGTAACGACCGGCAGGCCAGTTGAAGGGCTTGCCACCCATGGCAGCTGCAATCATCTCTACAGAAACGTAAGCCGGGCTCTGGAAAGAGGAGCGGCCACGCAGGGCGATGATGTTGGAACCACCCTTGATGACTTTCTGCTGGATTTCTGCCCATTGTTCCTTCGTCAGTTCGGGAGTGCCGATGATGTCGGTCAGAGGCTTGCCGTCAACCTTGGCGGTAGAAGCAAATACGGCCATCTGTTCGCCGTGGCCACCATACGTGCGGCAGTTCTGGATTTTGTCGGGGCACATGTTGAAGTGCTTGGCCAGTTCGCTGCGCAGGCGGGTGCTGTCCAGAGCGGCCAGCGTCGTAACCTGGGAGGGCTTCAGGCCGGAGTACAGCAGTGTGATCAGGCCGGTGATGTCAGCCGGGTTGAAGATAACAACCACATGCTTCACGTCCGGGCAATATGCTTTCAGGTTCTTGCCAAGTTCTTCGGCGATGGCGGCGTTGCCCTTCAGCAGGTCTTCACGCGTCATGCCGGCCTTGCGGGCTGCACCACCCGAGGAAATAACGTACTTGGCATCGGTCAGTGCTTCCTTGATGTCAGAAGTGAAGGTCAGGTTCACACCTTCAAAACCACAATGGAACATTTCCTCGGCAACACCTTCCAGGCCCGGAGCATAGGGGTCGTACAGGCAGATGTTCGGAGTCAGGCGCATCATGATGGCAGTCTGGGCCATGTTGGAACCGATCATTCCGGCAGCACCTACGATAGTCAATTTCTCATTAGTCAAAAATTCCATAACTGTTATAATTTAAAGTTGGATGATTGATGTAGCTTGTTTAACGTGCTGCAAAGATACGTCTTTCCCGCGACATTTCTTCAGTCGGAAGGGTTATATTTTATTGCAGAAAGTTATCTTACATATATGATTTACGCTATCTTTGCCCGAAAAATACGTTAGTATGGTCATGGAATTAGGACGAGTAAACAGATTGAAGGTGGTAAAGGAGGTCGGCTTCGGCCTTTACCTGGACGGGGGCGAGGAGGGAGAAATCCTCTTGCCGGCGCGGTATGTGCCGCAGGGATGCAAGCCCGGCGACGAGTTGGACGTGTTTATCTACCTGGATAATGAAGAGCGGTTGGTGGCCACCACCCAGCGGCCTTTGGCGCAGGTGGGCGAATTTGCCTGCCTGGAGGTGGCGTGGGTCAACCAGTATGGTGCCTTCCTCGACTGGGGGCTGATGAAGGACCTCTTTGTCCCCTTCCGCGAGCAGAAGACGCGGATGGAGGTGGGCAGGAGCTACGTGGTCCATGTGCACGTGGACGAGGATAGCTACCGCATCATGGCTTCGGCCAAGGTGGAGCATTATCTGTCCAGGGAGAAGCCCGCGTACGGGCCGGGGGAGGCCGTGGAGCTGCTGGTGTGGCAACGGACGGACCTGGGCTATAAGGCCATCGTGGACAACCGCTTCAGCGGACTGCTCTACGAGAATGAGGTGTTCCGCCCCCTGAGGGTGGGGCAGCGCATCGCCGGATTTGTCCGCCGGGTGCGCGAGGACGGCAAGATTGACCTGGCTCTCCAGAAGCCGGGCCGGGCCCATGTGGAGGACTTCTCGGCCGTGTTGCTGGAGCACATCCGCGTCAACGGGGGGCATACGCCCCTGAACGACAAGAGCCCGGCCGACGAAATCTACAGCCTCTTCGGTGTCAGCAAGAAGACGTTCAAGCAGGCGGTGGGCGACCTCTACAAGCGGCGTCTCATCACGCTGGACGGGGACGGGCTGACGCTGGTGCGCTGACCCGTCCCCGCGGGGCGGCCTACTGGATGGGCGTGCCTTGGTAGAAGTCGAGTATCTTGACGCGGAACAGGTATTCGTACTTGGCCTGCAGTTCGTCGCTTTGTGCCGACATCAGGTTCTGGCGGGCCTCGTTGTATTCCACGGCGTTGGCCTGGCCGCATTCGTATTTCTTGCGGGTCAGGCGGAACGCCTCGTCGCTGGCCGCGGTGGCGGCACGGCTGCTGTGGTAGCGGCTGATGGCGGCGGCGGCGTTGTACCAGGCTTGTTGTATTTCCTTATACAGGGTTTTCTTGGCCTCGTCCAGCTGCAGGGCGTAGTTCTCGCGCTGGAGGCGGGCGGTGCGGACGCGGTTGCGCGTGGACAGGCGGTTGAAGAGGGGGACGCTGAGGCTGAAGCCTACGTACTTGCTGAAGTTGTCCTGCATCTGCTGGCTGAAGCTGCGGTTCAGGGTGGAGTAGTAGCTGGTGCCCAGGCTGCCGTTGAGGCTGAGCTGCGGATAGTACGCGCTCTGTGCGATGCGGATGCTGTGCAGGCTGCCTTCCAGCCGGTACTTGGCTGCCTGGATGGCGGGTTTGTCGGCCAGGGCTATCTGGTAGATTTCGTCCGGGGGCGTGAGGGGGGCTTCGACGACATCGGCTGCCGGCTCTTCCACCAGGAAGCCTTCCGGCGTGTCCAGTTCGATGAGTTGGGCCAGGTCCAGCAGGGCCAGGCGGTAGTCGTTGTCGGTCTGCACCACCTGGAGTTCGTCCTGGGCGACGCGTGCCCGAGCTTCGGCCACCTCGGAGGGCGAGGCCTTGCCCACGCCCGCCAGGCTCTCGAGGCGGGCCAGTTGTTCACGGCTCAGGTCGGCCTGCCCCTGGGCGACGCCGTGCAGTTCGCTGTTGAACAGCACTTGCAGGTAGGCCGAGGCGATGTTGATGGCGATGTCCTCCTTGGCCTTGGCCAGGTCGGCCAGCGAGGCTTGCAGGTTCAGCTTGGCCAGGGCATACTCGTTGGGGATTTGCAGCCCGGTGAAGAGGGGGATGCTGGTGCTGACGGAGAGGCTGGTGTTGTTGTTCTTGGTGTTGACGTAGACGGTGTTGTACTCGCCCGTCTCCTCGTCGGCCACGGCGGTCTGCGAGCGGCCCCAGCTCCAGCTCTGGCCGGCGCTGCCGTTGAGCGACGGCAGGCGGGCCCACTTGGCTGTGTTCACGTCCACGCGGCTTTGCTCGGCCTGGTTGGCCGTCTGCCGGATGGTGATGTTGTTGGCTATGGCGTGGTCGATGCATTGTTTCAGCGACCAGCGTTCCTGTGCCGGGGCGCCTGCCGCGGCGGCCAGGAGGAGCAGGAGGGCTGTGCCCGTCCTATATATATAAGAGGTGTTCATCTGCATGTGGTGGATGTCGTTGGTTGCACTTATTGTTCTTTCTCCCCGTTGCGTATGCGGTCCGTGGTGGTGATGCCGTCCCGGATGGCGATGCGTATGCCGTCGCTCATGCCGACGCGGACGGGTCGGCGTTCGAACTGCTGTCCGTTCACGCTGTCGGTGAGGACGTAGACGAAGGTGGAGTCGCCGCTGAACTCCACGGCCCCCTCGGGGATGGCGAGGGTCTGCCGCGCGTGTTCCAGGACTATCTCGGCGTTGGCCGAATAGCCGGAGCGGATGGTGACGGTGTCGGGCACTTGCAGCGCGGCTTTGATTTCAAACTGGTTGGCGCCGTTCTCCTCGGTGGCCTTGGGGGCGATGTATTCGAGTGCGGCGTTGAACGACATGTCCTGCAGGGCGCCGATGGTGATTTTCACGGGCATGCCTTCGTGCACGCGGCCTACCTCGGTCTCGTCGATGTTGCCCCGGAAGATGAGGTCGTTCATGTCGGCCACGGTGGCAATGGTGGTGCCGTCGTTCATGGTGTTGGCCATGATGACGCTGTTGCCCACCTTGACGGGAACGTCCAGGATAAGCCCGTCGATGGTGCTGCGGATGAGGGTGCTCGAGATGTCGGCGCTGCTCTGCGTGATGCCGTCGCGCACGATGTCGCGGTTATCGCGCGCGGCCTGCAGTTCTTCGCGGGCCTGCTCGAGGGTGACGCGGCCTTTCTCATACTCCTCGTTGCTGATGAGGCCGTCTTTATGCAATGCCTCGAGGCGCCGGAAGTCGGTCTCGGCCTGCGCCCCGTTGATTTCGGCCAGGCGCACGCGGCTTTCGGCACTGTTCAGCGTGCCCAGTTCGGGGATGACCTTTACCTTGGCGATGACCTCGCCCTTGCGGACGGTCTGGCCCGCCTCCTTGTAGAGCTGGTCGATGATGCCGGAGATTTGCGGCTTGATAAGGACTTCATCCCGCGGCTCCACCTTGCCGGTGGCCACGGTGGTTTTCTCCAGGTCGGTCACTTCCGGCGTGGCAAGGTTGTAGACGATGGCTTCCGGGCGCGACTTCTGCCACAGGAAGACGAATGTCCATACGAAGATGGCGGCTACGGCCACCAGGACTGCGATTTTGAGGTACTTCTTGGTTTTCATCTTATCTTTGGTTCTTGATTGATTTTACTTTGTAAATATGTCTTATTTTCTCCCCACCCCCGCCACAGGGCCT
Source organism: Candidatus Bacteroides intestinavium (assembly GCA_019118325.1). Classification (GTDB taxonomy): domain Bacteria; phylum Bacteroidota; class Bacteroidia; order Bacteroidales; family Bacteroidaceae; genus Bacteroides; species Bacteroides intestinavium. The sequence goes on along the minus strand of DWZE01000077.1, from coordinate 22,277 downwards.
TCTGAAGGGGGGCTTGGCTACTTCGGGACTAGCGGGCCGCTACTTCGGGACTAGCGGGCTGCTACTTCGGGACTAGCGGGGCGCTACATCGGGACTGGCCGGAGCCGACTTCGGCAGTGTAAGGATTATTCGTCGCGTATCGCCTCTATCGGCTTGATGGCCATGGCTCGGTAGGCGGGGGCCAGCCCGGCCAGCAGGCCGAGGGCGATGACCAGCAGGCACGTGCCCACGGCCATGCCGAACCCCACCTGGTAGTGCGTCTCCACCACGCCGGGCGGGTTGGCCGCCCGCTCCAGGACGTTGAGGACAAAGACGCCGAACGAGATGCCCGCCATGCCGGCCACGGTGGTCAGGACGACGCTCTCGCTCAGGATCTGCTGCAGGATGTCCTGCGGGCGGGCGCCGATGGCGCGGCGGATGCCTATCTCGGTGGTGCGCTCGCGGACGGTGACCATCATGATGTTGCTCACGCCGATGGCCCCGGCCAGTAGGGTGCCCAGCCCCACCATCCACGTGAGGAAGCGGACGCCCGTCATGAGGCTGTCCATCATGCTGAACATCGCCTCGAGGTCCAGTATCATCACCGCCTGCTTGTCCGTGGGGCTGATGTAGTGGGCCTCTTTCAGGCGGCGTTCCACCTCGGGCTTCACGTCCCTGACGCGCACGCCCGGCTCCATCGTGAAGCAGACCACGTGGACGCGGTTGCCCAGGTTGTACATCTTCTGCATCGTGGTGTAGGGCAGGGTGACGGCCTCCGAGGCCTGGCCCTGTATGTTGACGTTGCCCTCCGACGCGCACATGCCGACGACCTGGTAGTACACGCTGTCCACCTGCACGTACCGTCCGCACGGGTCGCCCCCGTCTTTGAAGAGGCTCTCGTACACGCGCTTGCCGATGACGCATACCTTGCGCCCCTCGCGGATGTCCACGTCGTTGATGAAGCGGCCATAGGCCATCTCCTGGTGCTCCAGCTGTTCGTAGTTGGGGTACAGGCCGCGGACGTTGCACTCGTATTTCTGGCCCTCGTACACCGCCTGCTTGCCCCACTGCGCGATGCTCGGCGTGGCCATGGCCACGCCCGGGACGGAGGCCACGCGCTCCACGTCGTCAATCTCCAGGTCCCACCAGCGCCCCTTGCGGAAGCCCCGGTACGGCTCGTTCGTCTTGCCCGACACGGCAAAGCCGGAGTTGGTGGCGAAGCCTTCGAACTCTTGCTGCAGTTCCTCCTGCATACCCCGTCCGCCCCCGCTCAGGGCCACGAGCATGAAGATGCCCCAAAACACCCCGAAGGCCGTCAGCAGGCTGCGCGTCTTGTTGCGGGTGATGGTGACGAGGATTTCCTCTACGGTATCTCTGTCTATTTTCATCCTACTTAATGGTAAATGGTTAATGATTAATGGTCAATGGTTAATGGTGAATGCTTAATGGTCAATGGTTAATGACTTAATGTATAATGGTAAATGATTCCGCTCACTTGAGGACTTCCCCCCTTCCACGTATTAACCATTAACCATTCACCATTAACCATTATCTCACTCTGCCCTCAACGCCTCGATGGGCCGTATGCGGGTGGCCTTGCGCGCCGGGAAGAGTCCCGCCAGCGTGCCCGCCACGATGAGGGTGACGGTAGCCTGCACGGCGATACCCAGGTCGACGGTGGGGTTGCTGAACATCTTGGCCTCGAACATGCCCGCGTCCACCGTCTGGCTGCCGAAGGCCGCGTCCATCCACTCCGTCGCCCCGATGCCGGCCACCATGCCCACGTAGCCGAACAGGGTGGTGATGACCACGCTCTCCACGATGATGAGCCACAGGATGCTGCGGGGCTTCGCGCCCAGCGCCTTGCGGATGCCGAACTCGTGGGTGCGTTCGCGGACGGTGATGAGCATGATGTTGCTGACGCCCACGATGCCGCTCAGCAACGTGAAGATGCCGATGACCCAGATGGCCGTGCGCAGGATGCCCATGGCGGCCATGGCTTGCAGGTAACTGGTGAAGCGGTTCCACAGCCAGATGGCGCCGTCGTCCGTGGGGTCGAAGCGGTGGTTCGCCCCGATGACGCGGCGGTAGTCCGCCTCGAACTGCTCGTTGCTCGCCTCCGTGGTCAGGCCCTTCGTGGTGAAGATGATGCTGTTCAGGCGGTTCCCCTTATTGTAGATGGTCTGCAAGGTGCTGAAGGGTATGAAGGCCGAGTTGGGTTCGCTGCTGCCCTCGTCGTCATAGATGCCCACCACCTGGTAGGCCACTCCTCCGGCGTTGACAAACCGCCCCAGGGGCTCGGTGTGCGTCTTGCCGAACAGCACGTCGGCCGACTTCCTGTGCAGGACGATGCTCTTCCGCCGCTCGCGGATGTCCGTCTGGTTGATGAAGCGTCCCTCCACCACTTTCACGGCCTCCACCTCCACGTAGTTGGGGTGCACGCCGTTGAGCGACAGGTTGACGTACTCCGGTCCGTAGCTGATGTCCGTGGCCGCCTGGTAGAGGGTGGCACCCGCTCCCTCCACCCGGTCGGTGAAGAAGGCCTCCGTGTCCTCCAGGTCGCGGTTGTCCAGGTCTATGCTGCGTCCCTCCTTCAGTCCGTCGTAGGGCTTCGTGGTCCATCCGCCATAGACGCGGATCGAGTTCAGGGCCCGTTCGCCGGAGTTCTCCTCGAAGGCATGGATGAGGCCGTTGCCCGCGCCCAGCAGCACGATGAGCATGAAGATGCCCCATGCCACGGCGAAGCCCGTCAGAAAGGTGCGCAGCTTGTTGCGCTTGATGGTGCCGTATATTTCTTGCCAAAGGTCAATCATTTCATCAGCCCTCCCTGGCCGAAGGGCGACGCGTCATGCCGCAGGTTCTCTTCGATGCTGCCGATGACGCCGTCCTTGATGTGGATAATCTTGTCCGTCTGGTTGGCTACGCCGCTTTCGTGGGTGACGACGACGATGGTCATGCCCGTCTGGTGCAGGTCCTTGAGGATTTGCATCACTTCGACGGAGGTCTTACTGTCCAAGGCTCCGGTGGGTTCGTCGGCCAGTATGATTTGCGGCCGGGTGATGAGGGCACGTGCGATGGCCACGCGCTGCTTCTGTCCGCCGGACATTTCGTTGGGCATGTGGTGCGCCCAGTCCTTCAGCCCCAGGCGGTCCAGGTACTCCAGGGCCAGGGCATTGCGCTTGCGGCGTCCCACGCCCTGGTAGAACAGCGGCAGGGCCACGTTCTCCACGGCATTCTTGAACGAGATGAGGTTGAACGACTGGAAGATGAAGCCTATCATGCGGTTGCGGTATTCGGCGGCCCGGTTCTCACTCAGGCCCTTGATGAGCGTGCCGTTCAGGTAATACTCTCCCGTGTCATAATTGTCCAATATACCTAATATATTAAGCAGGGTGGACTTCCCCGAACCCGACGCTCCCATGATGGAGACGAATTCTCCCCGTTCGATATGGAGGTTGATGCCTTTCAGCACATGCAGGGGTGCGCCGTTGTAATAAGTCTTGTTGATGTCTTCTAAGCGTATCACTGTCGAGTGGTTTTAAGTCACTAAAATGGTTATTTTGCCTCATTAGACGCTGCAATGTTACGAAAAGTTGCAGTGGAAGCGAAATTTTTTGCAGAAAGATTTTGCGGTCTCATTTAGTTTTGTGACTTTTGTAACCAATTAAGATCAACAAAAACCCTTTAAAAACAAATCTATCATGAACTCAAACATGGAGAAGCCCTATGTAGTGGGCATTGACATTGGTGGTACGAACACTGTTTTCGGCGTAGTGGATGCGCGTGGTACAATCATTGCAAGCGGTTCTATCAAGACCGGCGCCTATCCCGATGTAAACGAGTATGTGGATGCCGTGTGCAAGAATCTGTTGCCCTTGATCGTGGCCAACGGTGGTTCGGACAAGATAAAAGGCATCGGTATCGGTGCACCTAATGGTAATTATTACAGTGGAACCATCGAGTTCGCACCCAACCTCCCCTGGAAGGGTATCATCTCCCTGGCCGCTATGTTCGAGGAACGCCTGGGCATCCCCACGGCATTGACCAACGACGCCAATGCTGCCGCCATCGGTGAGATGACGTATGGTGCTGCCCGTGGTATGAAGGATTTCATCATGATCACTCTCGGTACGGGTGTCGGTAGCGGTATCGTCATCAACGGCCAGATGGTGTATGGACATGACGGTTTTGCCGGTGAGCTGGGTCACACTATCATTCGCCGCGAGAACGGACGTCAGTGTGGCTGCGGACGTAAAGGCTGCCTGGAAACCTACTGCTCGGCAACCGGCGTGACCCGCACGGCCCGCGAGTTTCTGGCTGCACGTACCGAACCCAGCCTGTTGCGTGCTATTCCGGCCGAGAACATCACGTCGAAGGACGTGTATGATGCAGCCGTGAAGGGCGACAAGCTGGCGAAAGATATTTTCGACTACACCGGTCAGATTCTGGGTGAAGCCATTGCAGACTTCATCGCCTTCTCCAGCCCCGAGGCCATCATCCTCTTCGGCGGTCTGGCCAAGTCCGGCGACTACATCTTCAAGCCCATCCAGAAAGCCATCGACGAGAACATCCTGACCATCTACAAAGGCAAGACCAAGCTGCTGATGTCCGAGCTGAAGGATTCCGATGCAGCCGTGCTGGGGGCCAGTGCTTTGGGTTGGGAACTGAAAGACCTCAAGTAAAAGAGCGTCCCGTTTTTTTCGAAAAGAGTCCCTTTTCCGGTCCGCATGGATCGGGGGAGGGATTCTTTTTATGAAAGGGTGCGGATGGGGCAAGAATCTGGTGCTGCGTGCTTTAGTCGATATTTGAGGGCTTTTGGTCGACTTTATGTTGCAAATCCCGTTAAATGTCGTTCATTTGTAGCAGCATTTTCCCGGATATGCGTCTTAAAGTAAAAAACGATTGCTTATGAACCTGACTTGTGCCCTATTGCATACCGATGCAAAGATGCTTGAGAAGCTGCAAGGCTTTATAGGGAATGTCCCTTTCCTGACCTTGTGCGGAGTCCATGCCGAACCTTTGGCTGCACTGAAGGAATACTATATTTCCAAGGTGGATGTCTACGTGGTGGGGCTTTTCCCTGCGCTGGAAGGCGGAATTGGGGGAATGGACTTCTGCCGTCTGTTGTCGTCCCATACGCGGGTGATTGTCGTGGCGGATACGGAACATTATGCGGCAGAATGCTTTCGGCTGGATGTCTTGGACTATCTGGTGGGTGATTTCAACTTCTCCATTTTTTTCCAGGCCGCCAGTAAGGCCCTGCGTTGGTTTACGCTGAAGAAAGGCCGTACGCTTCAACCCTATCAGGAGAATCAGAAGGATGTCGTTCAGAAAGTGATCTACCTGCGTTCGGACAGCCGCATCCTGCGATTGTCGGTGGAGGAGATTTGTTACATAGAGAGTTGTGGCGATTACGTGAAGGTCTATTGTCGGAATGAGCCGCGTCCGTTCATGAGTCTCTGCACGATGAAGAGCATGGAGGAAAAGCTGGCCGGGTCCGACTTCATACGCATTCATCGTTCGTTTCTGGTCCGCAGACAGGCCATGGATGCCATTGGAACCAACACGGTCAGTGTCGGTTCGAAAGAACTCCCGATAGGCGATGCCTACCGGGAGCGTCTGAAGGCCAGTCTGTCCGGGTTGACCCTGTTGTAATCCGGACCTTATTTGATTTTGCTCTTGGATATTCTTTCGCCAAATGTCAGGTTCAGGTCCAGGCTCCAGCGGCATTCCTGCATGACGCGGCTGTCGCGGTTCATCTGTTGGCGCCAGCTGACTCCCACAGACAGGTAGGAGTAGCGGATGGGGATGCTGATGCCGGCACTGGCTTCCAGGTAATTCATTTTTCTGCCTCTCATGTGGATGTACGAGTTGCCGTACCCTATTCCGGTCATCAGCTCGATGGAGCGTGGACGGCGGGGATAGAGGGTATAGCACCCTCCAAGGTTCATCCGGTGTTGGTTTTCATACCCGATGCCGGTATGCGAAGAGGTGTTGCGGCTCCAGTCGGTATAGTTATATTCTGCGGTCAACAACCAGTGTCCGGTGCCCAAAGCCACTCCCAGTCCCAGATGCAGGGGGAGGTATTGTTGCTGTTCGTGATAGGACTTCTCCAGTTCCTCGCTGGTGGAGGAATTGTCATAGGTCAGCGTGTTGTCGTGTGCCAAGGGCAGGGAAGGGGCGAAAACCGCTCCTATGGACCACCGGGTTCCTTGCCGGGAGGGGAAGTCATAATGAAGTCCCAGTTCGGCATGGAAAGCCCGTTTCTTCGATTCATATTCCACGGTGGCACTTTCCTGTGTCTCGCTCTGCGTGACTGTGCCCAATACCATCCCGAGTTGGATGCCGACCGAAAGCCCTCGGGTCAGGCGCACGGCATTTGTAAGATAGCACCGGTAGAGGCCCCCTTCGCCTTGGAAAGTAGAATAGAGGCTCTGGTCGGGCTGTCCTTCCACAGGTTCCTCGGTGCGGATGAGATAGCCCACGCTGCTGTAGGGGGCAGCTCCTAACATCATGTACCAACGTTTCATCACACGGAATCCCAGGCTGATGCGGTTGGGATTGCCAGTCATACTGCTGCTATGGTCGCTGAGGTAGCCGTATCGGGCATAGGCAGCAGAGGCTCCCACGTCGAAGGTGAAGCAGGTCGTGTCCATCTGTGTGATGCCGGCAGGGTTCTGGGTGTTGGCAAATCCCGGGCGATTCAGGGCGATGCCCACATGTCCCATGCCGGCCAGGCGTCCACCGTCGCCGGCACTCAGTTCGCCTATTCCATACATCGAGGTAGGCAGGTTGGTGCTATTCTGTGCCCACAAGGGCAGGACAGCCAGGCAGGCCAGGTATGAGCAGAATAAGTGCAGTCGTTTCATTGTTCGTTATAGGTTTTGAATCGGATTTCAAGATGGCATTGCCTTTCGGCATTTGGGTCGTTGGTGAAGATGGCTTGGTTGAAGGTGGTGGCAGCATCCTCGTTGTTCATGTTCATCAGTAGCTTCTGGCGTTTCATTCCCCAGGTGCCGAAGTTGTTGCGGATAAACTCGGTCAGGTCGAAACTGTAATAGGTGTCGCGTCCGAAGACCTCGTCCACTGTCAGGTTGCCGGTCTGTACCGTTACCCCATCGCTGCCGTACACGTAGTCCTCCAGTACATTGTTCTCGTCTGTGATGTATAGCCGTATGTCGTCGGGCAATTGATTGGTCCGGTTGTAGCTGCCGGCCAAGGGGTAGAGGTAGAGGGTGGCGCTTTCGATGGAGACAATCTGTCCGGCATCCTGCAGGTCGTTCAGGTAGGGGAATTCTAACTGATTGTAATAACCGGTCAGTCCTTGCAGGTAGGCTTTGTGTGCTAACGAAGTGGAGTGTACATAGTTCTCGATGCCGCTTTGCACCTCTGATAAGGGTGAGTCCGTGCAATCGTGTTGGATGCCGGTATAGGCATATTCCGTGTTGACACTGAAAGTGATTTCCTGTTCCGTCCGTTCGGTAGACACTTCGTGATAGCGCAGGGTGAGGCACATGGATGAGTCATTGACCAGGAAGCCGCTGATGCATTGTCCTGTTGCGTCCGGCACGAATGCCAATCCCGGAAATTCCCGCTTGAAGTCTTCCTGGGTTTCCAGGTATTCTTCCTGGTTCACCAAGTCGTCTAACAGTTGTTGGCCCCACTCGTCGGGCAGCCGTATTTCATGCACTTCCGCTTCGCCGGGCCTAGGGCGGTAGGTGAAGGAGCACACCGGGGTTGTTTCCATAGACAATCGGGTGTGATTATAGAGGTCTTCGTCTTCGGACAGTTCGATGGGGTTCTCCAGCCGGTATATATGAATGAGGGGGGATGTCAGTGTGTCTCCCCAGTAATGTCCGCTATGCCTCATTATGAGTACCAGTGAGTCCAATGTGTAACTGTAGGTTTCTTCAGGCGTGAAGCTGACCGTAGAGTATTCCGTATAGTAAGTGGCGGTGACCTCGCCCCATGTCTCGTCCAGGTAATGTCCTATCTGGCAGATGCTGTCTCCTCGGGTTACGATGGAGTCTTCGAGCACTGTGCTGATGTCCACCGTGCAGGTATCTACATATACATTGTAGAAAGAGCTGTTGACGAGCGTGTGTCCCAAGTTGGAGTTTTCGTCCACGCAGGCGCATAGTCCTGTGGCGAGGAATAATAAAAGCAGGTAATGTTTCATTCTTTATTTCCTGAAGTGATGTCATGATTTGAATTGGCAGGCAAAGAAATGGGATTGATACGGCTTTTCCTATGGAAATCGACCGTTGGCCTGCTTTTGCCGTTGAAGGCTTTTGACGGAAATTCCGGACGGTTCGTCGGTTTTTCTTGTGTCGGTGGAGGCGACGGACTAACTTCGCGCAACGAATTTGAAACCCAAAGAAAATAGAAACATGAAGAAGAAGACAACAATGGGAATCGTGCTGGCTGTCTTGAGTGTCTTGGTCAGTTGCACGGAGGACGATGAGTATACGCAGGGGCAATGGATACGGCGTTCGGATTTTGACGGCGTAGCACGTTGCGGGGCCAGTAGCTTTACAATGGATGGCAAAGGCTATCTGTGTTGTGGGTACAGAGGCTCCAATCGCGATTTGCTGAAAGACTGTTGGGCCTACGACATCGAAGGCAATTATTGGACGCAGTGTGCCGACTTGCCCGATGAGGCTGCGGGAAGACACCAGGCGGCCGCTTTTGCCTTGAATGGAAAAGGTTATGTGACGACGGGAGCCATCAAGGACGAACCGGATTATCTGGCCGATACGTGGGAATATGATCCTGCGTCGGACACCTGGACACAGAAGGATGACTTCGCCGGCGGTATACGTTGTGGGGCAATCGGTTTTGCCGTGGGAGGATATGGATATGTAGGCACGGGATTTGATGACAACTATCTGAAAGACTTCTATCGTTTTGACCCGAATGCCGCAGCCGGCAGTCAGTGGCAGATAGTGAACGGTTTCGAGGGTGGAAAACGGGTTTACGGACTGGCCTTTGTCATTGACGATGTGGCGTATGTGGGGTTTGGCGAGAACAATAATACGTATGTGGAGGATTTTTATAGCTTTGACGGTACGACGTGGACCCGTCTGCGCGACATTGCCGACACGAATGACGATGAGGATTATGATGATGATTATGCGATTGCCCGCAGCAGTACCGTGGCTTTTGTAATTGATGGCAAAGGATATGTGGCTACGGGCGACCGGAATGGAGTTACCAGTGATTATTGGATGTACGACCCCGAACAGGACTTGTGGTATGGCGATGCGGACGATGATTATACGCCGTTGACCTCTGTGCACTATAGCACGGGTGGTTCTTCTCGTAGTCAGGCTGTCGGATTTTCTACCGGCACGCGGGGATTCGTGCTGACAGGACAATCTGGTAACAGCTATTTTGACGATGTGTACGAGTTGCTGCCTTATGAGTTGGAAGATGATTGATTGATGAATTGTATGTGTGGATGAATACCTTTTCTTTGGTTAGGGTAGGCACGTCGCTCGTGGTAGCGGCGTGTCTATTTTCTTGTTCGTCCCAAGGGGGGCTATGCTGTCGTGCCTTGCCGGTCCGGGGAGGTTATGGCTATGCGGTTCTCTACGAAGGCGATACGTTGATAAAGCAGCCTTATATACCGGCTGTGAGCGGTCGGGTGGTTTTTCGTACAGAGCAGGAGGCCTTGAAGGTCGGGCAACTGGTTTGCGACAAGTTGCGTGCGGGATTGCCTCCGACTGTTACCCGGCGGGAAGTGGAAAACTGTCTGAAAGAGACCGAGCCATAAAAAAAGGGAAGCCTGACATGTCGGCTTCCCTTTTTTTGATAGGAAAGAGATATGGGGATTAGCCCAATACTTTTTTCTCTTTGATTCTGGCCTTCTTGCCGGTGAGGGCGCGCAGGTAGTACAACTTGGCGCGGCGAACCTTACCTACCTTGTTCACTTCGATGCTGTCAATAGCCGGAGACTCGAGCGGGAAGATACGCTCTACGCCGACAGTGCCCGACATCTTGCGTACGGTGAAACGCTTCTTTTCACCATGGCCGGAAATCTTGATAACAACGCCGCGGTAGTTCTGTACGCGTTCTTTGTTACCTTCCACGATACGATATGCTACGGTTACGGTGTCACCAGCCTTGAACTTGGGGTGCTGCTTGCCGGTAGCAAATGCTTCTTCTGCAATTTTAATTAAATCCATTGTTTTTGTTGATTAAATTGTTATCGTTACTACGCAACATACCAGGCTTTCTCTGTTGTTCCTGACAGCGATTGCGCGAAAGCGGGTGCAAAGTAACGGATTATTTGGCAGATACACAAATATTTTGCCGGGATTTTCTTGGCGTGATTCCGGGGAACAGTTTCCGGGCGATTTCCGTTGCGTTATATCTGCAATCTACTCGGTGAAATCTTTTCCAGGTTATGAGGAACTTTGTGGGGGACAATGTTCGTATGGGTTGCCTCCCATGGGCATCTTTCTTGCAGGCAATTGATACTTTCCTGCCCGTTGGCGGAATTAATCGAGGCATGAAAGGCCATGATCAGAGATATCTGCGGGCAAAGGCGGAGATATCTGCGGGCAAGGGCGGGGATATCTATGGACAAAAGCGGAGATATCCTCCCGCAATGTCGTGCGACTGACCGACAGGATAAAGTGCATATTAGCCTTAATTCCGCCAACGGGTTCTTCTTTATAATTTTAATGCTTCCGATGCTATAGATTGTTTTTTTTTATTCCTATCTTTGTCCGGTTTTTAACAATGTATGGAACAGATGAAAATTATGAATAAGTGGTATGTACGGACGTTCCCGGTGGCGGCATTGGGCTTATTGCTGGCACTGTCCGCTTGTCGTCCGTCCTATGAAGTGGTAAGGGTGGAGGGAACCCGGGCGGCGATAGATTCCACGTGGGATGCACGTCCCGATGCGGAAGCGGTGGCCCTGCTGGTCCCCTATAAGCAGCAAGTGGACAGTGTGATGCAACAGGTCCTGGGGACGGCAGCTCTCACCATGGAGCCTTATCGGCCGGAGAGTCTGTTGTCCAATCTGGTGGCCGACATTCTGCGCGAGGCGGCGTCCGACGTGTTGGGCAAGCCGGCTGACATGGGATTGGTCAACATGGGGGGGCTGCGCAGTACCCTGACTCGTGGAGACATAACTTTCGGGGATGCCTACGAGATATTGCCTTTCGAGAATGCTTTGTGTGTGTTGATGGTGAAGGGGACCACCTTGCGCCAGTTGTTTGAGAACATTGCCTATCGGTTGGGTGAGGGAGTGAGTGGCGTTACTTTGGAGGTATCAAAAGACCGCAAGTTGATAAGTGCTACCATCGGAGGAAAACCGGTGGAGGATGATAAAACGTACACGGTGGCCACGGTGGACTATCTGGCCGAAGGAAATGACGGCATGACTGCCTTGCCCCAGGCCGAAAGCAAGGTCTGTCCGCCGGGCGCTACACTGCGTTCTCTTTTTATCGACTATGTGAAGCGGCAGGCGAAGGCCGGCAAGGCAGTAACTTCGCGCATGGAAGGCCGGATTGTGGTAAAAGAGTGAAGACATGAAATCAAACAGACGAAAGAAAGGAACATATCAGATGAAACAGATAGGATGGATAGCCGCTTTATGGATGGTAGTATGGATTGCGCAACCCCTTGCAGCCCAGCAAACCAAAGAACTTGTCATTTTGCAGACCAGCGATACGCATAGCCGTATCGAACCAGTCAGTCTCCAGGCAGCCGACCGCAATGCGGGCCTGGGGGGCGTAGTACGGCGCGTTTCGTTTGTGAAGCAGGCTCGTGAAGGCTACCCCGGTGCGTTGTTGTTCGATTGTGGAGACATCTCGCAGGGTACACCTTATTATAATATGTTTCAAGGCGAGCTGGAAGTGAAGATGATGAACCTGATGAAGTACGATGCCATGACGATAGGCAATCATGAGTTTGACTTCGGCCTGGAGAATATGGCACGGTTGTTTCGCCTGGCCGATTTTCCGGTGGTTTGTGCCAACTATGAGGTGGCGGGTACGCCGCTCGAAGGGTTGGTGAAGCCATACGTAGTGCTGGAGCGCGAAGGCGTACGCATCGGGGTATTCGGGCTTTCGACCCGATTGGAGGGTTTGGTACAGGCGGACAAATGCGCCGGTGTCGTGTACCGGGATCCGATTCCGGTGGCTCGGGAGGTGGTGAAGCAACTGCGTGGTGAGGAACATTGCGATGTCGTGATCTGCCTTTCGCATCTGGGTTTGTATGGTTCGGGCCTGGGCGATGCGGGCGATGAGGTCCTGGCTGCGCAAACCGAGGGTATAGATTTGATTTTGGGTGGTCATTCGCATACATACATGGAGCGCCCTGCCTTCTATGAGAATGCGGATAAGAAAGAAGTGCCGGTGATGCATACGGGCAAGAACGGTGCTTATGTGGGGATGTTGAAACTGGAGTTGGAGGAAAGGAAGTAGAGTGGGTAGCGGTTTTGCCCCTGTAGGAGTTAGCGGGAGTTAGAGGAAATTTGAGGCCGATATAAGCAAGCTCCTATGGCCTGGTATTATTGGATACTTTGCCATTTATCCTTGCTTCTATGCCGGTTGAAGCATAGCATCCTTGCGAATGCATACTGGAGGGAGAGAATGCGGACATTCATTTAAATGATTATTTACTTAAATAAAATAAGGAGAACTATTATGAGAAAATACGTGTTTTTAGTGGGATGCCTGTTGGGGATGATACTGATGATGTTTCCGGTGCAGGCACAGGAAAAAATTACTCCTTTGCTTGCTACGGATGAGGCGCGTTGCCAACAGTGGGTTGATTCGGTGATGTCGCATCTGAGCTTGCAGGAGAAGATTGGCCAGTTGCTGGTGCCCAGAGTACCGGCTGTGGCTGACAAGGCGACCAAGAAGCAATTGAAGGAGTGGGTGCGCAAGTATAAGATTGGCGGTCTGTTGTTTGCCAAAGGAACCATAGAAGGCCAGGCTGTCTTGACCAACCAGGTGCAGAAAGACTCTAAAGTCCCGATGTTGATTACGGTCGATGGCGAATGGGGCTTGTCCATGCGTCTCACCGATGCACCTGAATTTCCACGCAATGCGGCCTTGGGTTGCATTACGGACAACAGCCGGATAGAGGCATACGGCCGGGAAATGGCGCGCGAGCTTCGTGCCTTGGGGGTACATGTCAATTTCGCTCCGGTGGCTGATGTCAATACAAATCCTTTCAATCCGGTGATTAACGTCCGTTCTTTTGGTGAAGACACCCGGGCGGTGACCGAGAAAGTATTGGCCTACAGTCGGGGATTGGAAAGTGGCGGTGTCCTTTCCGTGGCCAAGCATTTCCCCGGACATGGAGATACAAGTACCGACTCGCACCGGACTCTTCCGATGTTGCGGCACGACCGTGCCCGGCTGGACAGCGTGGAACTGCATCCTTTCCGTGAATATATCCGTGCCGGTTTAGGGGGTATGATGGTGGGACATTTGCAGGTCTCTGCTTTGGAGGCGGACAGTTTGTTGCCGTCGTCCTTGTCTCGGTCCATTGTGACAGATTTGTTGCAGGATGATCTGGGCTTCAGTGGTCTGGTATTTACCGATGCGCTCGATATGCGGGGTGTGACTCGTGTGCCTGGCTATTTTGCCAAGGCGGTGAAAGCCGGCAATGACATGCTGTTGGTGCAGTCTGCGGTGGTCAAGGCCCTGAATGAAGTGATGGCGGCTGTCAAGGACGGTACGCTGACCGAGGCCGATGTGGATGCCCGTTGCCGCAAGGTGCTGGCGTGGAAATACCGCTTGGGCTTGCGCCAGAAGCCGGGCAAATTGCCGGTCAAGGAGATAAAGGGCCTCATCTGTACGCCCGAAGCATTGGAGTTGACTGCTGCCTTGCGTCGGGAGGCTGTGACGGTATTGAGAAATTATTTTGGTGTCCTGCCTTTGGCTCCGGCGGCTCAGGGAGGCGGTGTGGCAGTGCTCAGTATGGGAGAACAGAATGCAGACTCGGCTTTTGTGGCAGCCATGCAGGAGCGGGGAGGCATTGACTGTCTCCGCCTGCCGTGGAACGCTTCCGAGGAAGAGCAGCAGGCGATGAAGCAGAAATTGGCATCTTATAGCCGGGTGGTAGTCAGCATTGCCGGAGTCAATTATGCCGGCGAGTCCGATGTGGCTTTCTTGGCCGGGCTGAACTTGCGGGCTCCATTGGTCTACGTTTTCTTTACGCCCTATCGGTTGCTGCCGATGATGACACCTGCGCTGGCACGGTCCAATGCCGTGGTACTGGCTCATTCGGCTGAGAGCGACCTGCAGCGCCATGTGGCCAAAGTGCTTTTTGCGGAGGCCGGTGCCAACGGGCGCCTGGCGATGAGTGTCGGACGGTTATTCCCGGTCGGAGCCGGTTGTGATGTCCGGACTGATATGAAATCCGCGGCGGCATTGCCGGATGATTACGGCATGAAGTCCTATGTGCTGGAAAGCATTGACCGTATTGCCCGCAAGGGGTTGGAGGCCGGAGCTTATCCCGGTTGCCGCATTTTGATATGGAAAGACGGTAAGTCAGTCTATGATAAAGGGTTTGGCTGCCATTCGGACAAGGATACGACAGCCGTGCGCTCCACCGACCTTTTCGACCTGGCTTCCATGACCAAGACTACCGCCACCTTGCTGGCCGTGATGAAACTCTATGATGAAGGCAAGTTGAAACTGGACGACAAGGCTTCGTCCTATCTCTCCTTCCTGCGCGGTACGGACAAGCGTAACATTACCATTCGCGAGTTGTTGTTGCATGAGTCGGGCCTGGCTCCTTACATCCGTTTCTATATGGAGGCCATCGACCCCTATTCCGTGCATGGACCATATGCGCAGAGTTGGAAAGACGAATGGCACTACACGCAGGTGAGCGAGCACAGCTATTATTGCTCGGACTTCAAGTTCAAGAAGGGCTTGATGTCCGATAAGCAGACCCGCACGCATGGGCTGCATGTGGCCGATGGCATGTGGCTGAACAATAACTTCAAGCAGACCATCCTGAATGGGATAGCCCGCAGTCATCTGGACGCCAAGCGTTACGTTTACAGCGACCTGGGTTTCATCCTGCTGCAGCAGATTGTGGAACACCTGACGAAACAGCCGCTGGATGTCTATGTGGCTCAGAATTTCTATACTCCCATGGGATTGCAGCGCACGTTGTTCCGTCCGTTGGAGAAGTTCCCGAAGGCTGAGATTATGCCTACGGCCTCTAATGATTTCCTGCGTCGTCAGGACCTTTGTGGTTATGTGCATGATGAAACGGCTGCTTTCTTGGGAGGCGTGGCCGGCAATGCCGGATTATTCTCCACGGCGGAGGAAGTGGCGGCCATTTACCAGCTGTTGTTGGATGGCGGCGTATGGCAGGGCAAACGCTATCTGAGTGAGGAGACTTGTCGCTTGTTCACCACCGAAAAGTCTCAGATCAGCCGGCGCGGACTGGGCTTTGACAAGCCGGATGTAGCCATTGTGAAGCGTAGCCCCTGTGCACCTTCCGCTCCCGAAACAGTCTATGGACATACGGGTTTCACGGGCACTTGTGTCTGGGCAGACCCGGCCAGCCGCACGGTTTATGTTTTCCTCAGCAACAGCATTTGCCCCAATGTGTGGAACACGAAATTGGGTGATATGGATATCCGTACCGACATTCAGGAATTGATATTCAGAAGTCTATATACAGAGGAGGCACGGTGATGCGACGGTTGGGGATTCTGATAGTCCTGTGTGTTTGGTGCGCCTTGTCAGAGAGGACGGCGGCTCAATGCCGTTTTTTGCCTATTGATTCGTTGCCTTTGCCCATGGAAGAGCCTTCCTTGGTCTATTCCTTGCGGAATAACGAGGAGTGCAGGCAGTGGGTCGATTCAGTCATGCAGCGGATGAGTTTGAAAGAACGCATCGGCCAGTTGTTTATTTACACCATAGCCCCGCAACTGAACAAGCCCAATACTGACTTGTTGCGCAAGGTCGTGCAGGAATATAAGGTGGGTGGCCTGCTCTTCTCAGGCGGATTGCTGGAGAATCAGGTGAAGCTGACCAATCAAGCCCAGGAGATGGCCGGTGTGCCATTGCTTATTACGTTTGACGGAGAGTGGGGGTTGGCCATGCGGTTGCGTGGCACGCCTTCCTTCCCGCGTAACAGGGTGTTGGGTTGTATCCGCGATAACGGTCTTTTATATGAATACGGCCGGGAGGTAGCCCGTCAGTGCCGGGAGATAGGCGTGCAGGTCAACTTTGCCCCCGTGGCCGATGTGAACATCAATCCGGACAATCCTGTCATCAATACCCGTTCTTTTGGTGAAGATCCGGTAGAGGTGGCACGCAAGGTGGTGGCTTATAGCCGTGGCTTGGAATCAGGCAGGATTTTGTCTGTCAGCAAGCACTTTCCCGGACACGGCGATACGGATGTCGATTCCCATAAGGCCCTGCCCGTCTTGCCTTTCACCCGCGAGCGGCTGGATAGTGTCGAACTTTATCCTTTCCGTCGGGCGATTCGGGCCGGTTTGGGCGGTATCATGGTCGGTCATCTGGAGGTGCCTGCCTGGGAGCCGCAGGCAGGTTTGCCTTCTTCGCTCTCCCGGCGGATTGTGACCGATTTGTTGAAAGAAGAGTTAGGCTTTAAGGGACTGGTCTTTACCGATGCGTTGGCCATGCGCGGTGTGTCGGGGCAGAGACATCTCTGCTTGCAGGCTTTGAAGGCCGGCGACGACCTTTTGCTGGTGCCCCGTAGCCTGGAGGGCGAATTGGAGGCCGTGCGGGCTGCGGTGCGGAGCGGCGAGTTGCCCGAGGCAGAAATCAACCGCAGATGCCGTAAGGTGTTGATGTACAAATATGCTTTGGGGCTTTCCAAGAAACCGCATGTCCGTTTGTCTGGTTTGGAGAGCCGGCTGAACACACCTCATACCAGGACTCTGATGCGGCAGCTGAAGCAGGCCGCCATTACGGTGGTGGATGAGGAAGAGAGGCCTTTGCTGCCTTTGGACCTTTCGTCAAGGCGGGTGGCTGTGTTGCAGGTGGGCGAAGGAGATGTCTTGTCGCCTTTCCGGACGGAATTGTCGCGTAGCGTCAGGACGGATTTTTTCCGGCTGACAACGGGGATGACAGAATCCGCTCTACAGACCCTGCAAAAGAAACTGTCGGCCTACGAACGTGTTTTGGTTTGTTTCTCCGACCGTCGTCTGAAGAACTATCGCACGTTCTTTACCCGCTATCTTCCGGAGGTACCTTTGGTCTATCTGCTGTTCGTGTCCGACCAGCAAGTACCCCGCGATTTCGGTCCCGCGCCCGATGCTTTGCTCTTGGCGCATTCCGCCGAGACGGAGATTCAGCACCGCGTGGCAGCCATCCTGACAGGACAGGCGGGAGCGGACGGACGTTTGTCGGCTGCCGTTGGCCGGTGGTTTAGGGTTGGCGAGGGGAAAACGCTGGAGGTGCCCTCTCAACAGCCCTACCGTTCTCTGAACGACTTGGGGGTGGATGCCGACCGTTTGTCCGTCATTGACCGGATTGCCGAGGAAGGCATTGAGGAGGGGGCCTATCCCGGTTGCCAGATTGCAGTGTGGAAAGATGGGTATGAAGTCTACAATAAGGCCTTTGGTACTCATTGTGGCGTTTCCCGGACAGGCGGGGACAGCATCCCGGTGACTCCGGATGATGTCTATGACATTGCTTCGATGACCAAGACCAGTGCTACCCTGCTGGCTGTGATGAAACTGTATGACCGGGGGCGTCTCAGCCTGACCGACCGTGTGTCGGACTACTTGCCTTTCCTGCTGGATACGGACAAACGTGACATTACCGTCCGTCAATTGTTGCTCCACGAATCGGGGCTTCCTTCCACCATTCTGTTCTACCGCGATGCCATTGACGAGGACAGCTATGAAGGAGCCTTGTTTCGGGGGACGCAGGATGCCGGACATCCAGCACGAATCGGGGGGAAGACGTGGGCCAATCCTGACTTCCGTTTCCGGGAAGGCCTGACCTCTGCCGTGCGTACCGACTCGTGTACATGGCAAGTGGCCGACAGCCTCTGGCTGAATCCCCGTTTCAAGCAGACCTGTCTGCAGCAGATTGCCGATGCCCCTTTGCTGAGCCGTCGTTACCGCTATAGTTGCGTGGGCTTCATTTTGTTGCAGCAATTGGTGGAAGCCCGGGCCGGCATGCCGATGGACGAATTCCTCGACCGTGAGTTCTACCGTCCCATGGGGTTGACGCATACCTGCTATCGACCTTTGGAGCGTTTGCCCCGCCGCATCATCATTCCTTCGTCGGTCGACCCATTCTTGCGGAAAGATACCTTGCAAGGCTTTGTCCATGATGAGTCGGCGGCATTCCTTGGAGGAGTGTCGGGCAATGCGGGACTTTTCTCCAACGCTCACGAACAGGCTTTGCTCTATCAGATGCTGTTGAACGGGGGTGAACTGAACGGCCGTCGTTACCTCAGTCCGGAGACTTGTCGTGTCTTTACCACCACATTGTCCCGTACCAGCCGCCGTGGTCTTGGCTTCGACAAGCCCGATCGCCGCAATCCTCGTCGGAGTCCTTGTTGTGAGGAGGCTCCGGCATCGGTCTACGGACATACAGGTTTTACAGGCACTTGTGCTTGGGTTGACCCTGACGATCACCTGGTCTACATCTTTCTTTCCAACCGCATTTTCCCGGAGGTGTGGAACAACAAACTGTCCCGTCTGGATATCCGTACCCGCATCCAGCAGGCTGTGTATAAGGCGTTGAAATAAAAAAGACCGGCCACATGGATGGAATGATTTCACAATCGTCCGTCCTGCCGGCCGGCCAGAATTATGAACAGTGGTACGTTCTGTACTCTTAAAGAACATTCCGGCGGCAACAAATGTTCATGGCTTAGCCCCTAAACTTCTCCTTGAACTGCAGAATCCTCATTTATGATTTTTAAGCCCCCGCATAGACCGTACCTCAGGAAAAAAGCGTAATTTTGCAACCTGATAATTATCATCACACATAATACGACGTATGAAACTGGATGTATTAACCGCCATCTCTCCGATTGACGGCCGATATAGAGGGAAGACGGATGTCTTGGCCTCTTATTTCTCTGAATTTGCACTCATCAGATACCGGGTGCGTGTGGAAGTGGAATACTTCATTGCTTTGTGCGAGTTGCCTTTGCCTCAGCTGAAGGGGGTGGATAAGGGCGTGTTCGAACCCCTGCGTGATATCTACCGCCATTTCTCCGAAGCCGACGCAGCCCGTATCAAGGAAATCGAGAGCGTAACCAATCACGACGTGAAGGCCGTGGAGTATTTCCTGAAAGAACAGTTTGACAAGATGGGAGGCATGGAACCCTACAAGGAGTTCATCCATTTCGGATTGACCTCGCAGGACATCAACAATACCTCCGTTCCCCTCTCTGTCAAGGAGGCCTTGGAGCAGGCATACTATCCCCTGTTGGAGGAACTGATTGCCCAGTTGGAGACTTATGCCAAGGAATGGGCTGATATCCCCATGCTGGCCAAGACGCACGGTCAGCCCGCTTCGCCTACCCGTTTGGGCAAGGAAATCTATGTCTTCGTCTATCGTCTGAAACGGCAGCTGGCCACGCTGAAGGCTTGTCCGATGACGGCCAAGTTCGGCGGGGCTACGGGCAATTACAATGCCCACCATGTGGCTTATCCTGACTACGACTGGAAGGCTTTCGGCAATCGCTTTGTGTCCGGGAAGCTGGGGTTGGAGCGTGAGGAATATACCACGCAGATTTCTAACTATGACAATCTTTCCGCCGTGTTCGATGCCCTGAAACGCATCAATACCATCCTGATTGACATGAATCGCGACTTCTGGCAGTACATCTCGATGGAATATTTCAAGCAGAAGATCAAGGCCGGTGAGGTAGGCTCCAGTGCTATGCCCCACAAGGTGAATCCCATTGACTTCGAGAACGCCGAGGGCAACCTGGGCGTGGCCAACGCCTTGTTGGGCCATCTGGCCATGAAACTCCCCGTTTCCCGGTTGCAGCGCGACCTGACGGACTCTACCGTGCTGCGTAACGTGGGTGTTCCTTTCGGTCATATCCTCATTGCCATCCAGAGTTCGCTGAAGGGATTGCGCAAACTCCTGCTGAACGAGCCGGTCATCTACCGTGATCTGGATAATTGCTGGAGCGTCGTGGCCGAGGCCATCCAGACCATTCTGCGCCGTGAGGGTTATCCGCATCCCTACGAGGCTTTGAAGGCTTTGACCCGTACCAATCAGGCTATCACAGAATCCTCCATCAAGGATTTCATTGAGGAATTGAATGTCAGCGAGGCAGTCAAGGCAGAACTGAAGGCCATCACGCCGCATAACTACACCGGAATGTAGATGATGGAGGTATAGGGAGTTGGAAGGAGTGAAGGGCCGGTTGTTGGTAAACGGTAATGCCGCGAGGTAAACAATACAAGTTTGGGCCTCTGACTTCTTGAGCGAAGCGATAGCTCCCTCTGACTCCTTGAGTAAAACGATAACTACTTATAAACAGATAACTTAAACATTACTAACAAGGCCGTGAGGCCATTAGCTGAATAGAACAATGACTACAGAAAACGAAACTTGGCAAGGTGCTTCCTCCTCGGCGGAGAACACCGGTGCCGACCGCGAGGGGAATCAGACAAACAAAGAGAACGGATACGCGCGTGTGCCTTATAACCGCGACGGTAATGCCCGTCCCCATCGTCCGCGCTTCAATCCGAATGCAGAGAATGCACGTCCGCAACGGGCTTATTCCAGCGACCGTTCCTATCGTCCGCGTTTCAATCCGAATGCAGAGAACGCGGAGCGTCCGCAACGGCCGTACAACAACGACCGTCCCTACAATCAGGACCGTCCCTATCGCCCGCGCTTCAATGCCAATAATGCCGATGGCGAACGTCCGCAGCGTCCCTACAATCAGGACCGTCCTTATCGTCCCCGGTATAATAATAATGAGAACGGTGAGCGTCCGCAGCGTCCGTACGGTCAGGACCGCCCTTATCGTCCCCGGTATAATAATAATGAGAACGGCGAGCGTCCGCAGCAGCGTCCCTACAACCAGGAACGTCCGGCCTATGGCAATGCCGACCGTTCCCTGCGCCCGCGCTACACGAACGAAGGCGAGCGTCCGCAACGCCCGTATGGCAATCCGGGGCGTCCCCGCTTCAACGCCAACAACGGCGGTGGCGGCAACCGTCCTTATGGCAACAATCAGCGTCGCCGCACGCCGGGGTATGATCCCAATGCCAAGTATAGCAAGAAGAAGCAGATTGAGTACAAGGAGCAGTTCGTCGATCCCAACGAGCCTATCCGCCTGAACAAGTTCCTGGCCAATGCCGGTGTATGCTCACGCCGTGAGGCTGACGAATATATCACGGCAGGCGTGGTGTCCGTCAACGGACAGGTGGTGACAGAACTGGGTACGAAGATCAAGCGGGGCGACGAGGTGAAGTTCCACGACCAGGTTGTGAACATCGAGCGTAAGATCTACGTCCTCCTGAACAAGCCGAAGGACACGGTGACCACCTCTGACGACCCCCAGGCACGCCGCACGGTGATGGATCTGGTGAAGGACGCCTGCACCGAACGCATCTACCCCGTGGGCCGCTTGGACCGCAATACTACCGGTGTGCTCCTCCTCACCAATGATGGGGATCTGGCTTCCAAACTGACGCATCCCAAGTATCTTAAGAAGAAAATCTATCACGTCCATTTGGACAAGAACCTGACGCAGGCGGATATGGAGAAGATTGCTGCCGGCATTGAGTTGGACGATGGCGAGATTCATGCCGATGCTATCAGCTATACGGACGAGGCCAAGAAGAGCGACGTGGGCATTGAGATTCACTCCGGAAAGAACCGCATTGTCCGCCGTATCTTCGAGTCGCTGGGCTATAAAGTGCAGAAGCTGGACCGCGTCTACTTCGCAGGGCTCACCAAGAAGGGACTTCGTCGCGGCGAGTGGCGCTACCTGAACGAGGCTGAGGTCAACCACCTGCGGATGGGGGCGTTTGATTGAGGAATCAATATAAATTTAGAAGTTAAGGAGTTAAGAAGTTAAGCCAATTGTAAGTCAAAGAGTAAGCTAATGAACCGTATACAGGGGTGCATCGGTTTAACTCCTTAGCTTCTTAACTCCTATTATATATAATATGTATTGGCTTAACTCCTTAACTTCTTAACTCCTTCACTCCTATTAAGTAGATGTTGAAAATTAATTTATATGATGTGTGCCTGTCATGTTGAGCGGAGCGAAGCGAAGTCGAAACATCTCCCGAAAGACACGATTCCCTTGGGCAGTGCATGTAGTGAGATTCTTCGACTACG
>DWZE01000076.1 GCA_019118325.1 Candidatus Bacteroides intestinavium | reverse complement strand
GCCGTGACGCCGGTATTGTTTCTCACCGCCCGCTCGGCCGTCAACGACGTGGTGGAAGGCTTCGAGCTGGGCGCCAACGACTATCTGAAGAAGCCGTTCGGCATGCAGGAACTCATTGTGCGCATCAAGGCACTGGCAGGACGTGTCCTATCCCCCACTCAACCGCCCCGCGCCCAAGCCCTGTTCGAGATTGGGGATTATATCTTCACCCCCCGCACCCAACAACTGCTGCACCAGGGGACAACGGCCGAACTCTCTCACCGCGAAAGCGAAATCCTGCGCCGCCTGTGCGAACGCCGGGACCAGGTGGTGGAGATGCGCGACATCTTGTTGGAGCTGTGGGGCGACGACTCGTTCTTCAACCAGCGCAGCCTGCATGTGTTCATCACCAAGCTGCGCCATAAGCTGAACCGGGACAAACGGGTGCGCATTGTCAATGTGCGGGGCATCGGCTACAAACTGATTGTGAGCTGAAGCAGCATAGACACACGACATTCATTGGACAATGACAACCACGGGATTATCCTCCTCGCCGATGTCCAGCAACGGCTTCAAGGCCGGATGGTCCTTGGCTTCGGGATGTTCGTCCAGCCAAGGCAAAATCTTTTCGGGCCAGACGAGGGAAGCAAATTCGCCCTGCTCGCTGCAGGAAGACGGATGGAAAGGCAGGAAGCCGGTCAGGTCGTCCGTCAAGCCGTCCGCTTCGGGAGCCATGCGGACAGTACCGTCCGTCTTGTCGTAGATGCCGTTCAAGGTCTTTTCCAACTCCTCCACGCATTGGAAGAAGAGAGCGTTCCGGCCTTCCAGTTCGAAAACGGTAAACAGCTTGCCGTTGAGGTCGCGCGATTCCCATTCTCCCGTCAGCCGCACGCCACGGTCGCCCATGTCAAAGAATGCATAAGGAGCAAGTTCACCCGCGGCAGAAACCGTATAGAGGGTGTCGTTGAAAGGCTCCTTGAAACGCAGCCGGCCGTCTTGCCTCCACAGCGGACAGATGCCCGCCAGGTTGGCGGAGGTGGAGCCGTCGTTATAGCGGATGAGGATGGAGGCAGCTTCGCCAAACTTCACGACGCTGATGCTGGCAATGTCTGACACGGTCATGGCGGAGAGGGCCGGCAGACGGCTGGGCACGGTGTCGGCCAGTTGTCCGTCCGCACTGAAGAGCAACAGGGCATTGTTATGCGTGTTTTGACGGCCCACGTTGGCGTAATAGCCCACCAACAGCGTGTCCACGAAACTATAATTCGACGGCATGGCGTTCAGCGGCGCCGGGGTGGGAACGGTGACGCTGCCGTGATACCCGCCTTGCGCATCGTACTTCTGGAGCAGGTTGGGCTGGCGCATGAAGTAGAGCAGTCCGTCCCGGTCATTATAGGTAAATTCCGTGTTCGAATAGCCCTGCGGGTCATCACCCACGTGACCGATGCGGGCAATGAAACGGCCCGTTTCCCGGTCGAAACTGAGGCAACTGCTTCCGAACGTGGCAATCAGGTTCTTCCCACAGACCCGGATTTGGGCGTTATCGCCGACAAAGCACGAATCGCCTGTCTCCAGCGGCACATATCGCACGGTCTGCCCCAGTTGCGACACCTTCAGTTCAGTGGGGTGACTAATGGCATTCTTCACATCAATAACGGCAAGGCCGTCCTCCGCCGTCTTCGGATTGCCGCCACAGGCTGCCAGCAGGCAGGCTACAAGGACGGCAGCTATTTCTTTCTTTCTCATAAGATGGTTGTTTTGGATTTAGCAAACGCAAAGGTAGGCAATATTCCCGGAGGATATCCCCGCCGTAGAGGAATATTTTATAACCCGCAAAACAGTGTCACCAGAAACGGCACACTGAAATCCACCAGAAACCCGTGAAAGATGGACACAATGACAAACCGCTGCCCGGACGCCTGCACAATGATGGGCAGGGTCGTATCCATGGTCGTGGCCCCTCCGGCCGCGATGGGAGCCAACGGGCCGAACCACCGCGCCAGCAACGGAGCCAGCAGGAGGGTAAGGATCTCACGGGTGATATTGGCCAGCAGTGCTACCGTGCCCAATTCTGCCCCCTTATACTCCGTGATAAAAATAGAGGAGAGAGAGTAATAACCGAAACCGGCTCCTACAGCCAGGCAGTCGCCCGCCGAACGATGAGCCAGGCACAGACTGACCACCAACGCGCCCGCCAGTGTACCCAGGATGGTACCTGCGGGCAGCAACGCCAGCCGGGGACTGAGCGAACGGAAATTGCGCAGTGTCTGCTGATCGCTGCCCAGACCAATGCCCACGCAACACATCAGCGCACAAAGAGCATAGAAGCTGATGTCCGTCTGTGACAAGTCGACGGGAAACACATGTCCCAGTCCGCACACCACGCCCAACAAGAAGAATCCCACAATGACCAGGCTACCCTTCATGACGTTCCTCCTTTCCTCTGCCTGCCACCACCTTCCATAACCCCCACGCCGCCAGCGCGCTGCCCAAAGTGGCGCCCACAGCAATGACCAGCGCCTCCAGCCCCAGCGTATGCAGACTGCGGATGATGCGTTCGTTGCCACCCACCTCGACACCCAGGAGGAAAAGCAGCAACCAAATGAGGGGTGTGATGCACCGCCGGACCACCTGAATCCGGCGTTCACGCAGCAGCCATCCCGCCAGGATACCTGCCAACATAAGTGTGATGACAATAAACATGCGCTTGTTCTGAGATTTTAGGCGGCAAAGATACGCAGAATCGGGACAAAGACGTATCTTTGCCACCATGTTATTGCCCTATTATATAAAAGATACAATAGAAGCCGGTTGCGACGAGGCCGGCCGTGGTTGCTTGGCGGGAGCAGTCTATGCCGCCGCAGTTATCCTGCCTCCGGACTTCCGCAACGAACAGCTGAACGACTCCAAACAACTGACCGACCGCCAACGGCGCGCCCTGCGCACGGTCATCGAACGCGAGGCCGTGGCATGGGCCGTAGGTGTGGTGTTGCCCGCAGAAATCGACCGAATCAACATTCTCAATGCCTCCATCCTGGCCATGCATCGTGCCGTCGACGCCCTGCGTGTGCGCCCCGCCCATCTATTGATAGACGGCAACCGTTTCCGCAGCTATCCCGGCATTCCCCATACGACCCTTGTCAAGGGAGACGGCAAGTATCTGTCCATTGCCGCAGCCTCCATCCTGGCCAAAACTTGCCGCGACGACTATATGCTACGCCTGCATGCCGAATATCCCGATTACGGATGGGACCGCAACAAGGGCTATCCCACGGCGGAACATCGGACCGCCATCGCCGCACATGGCACCACGCCTTATCATCGCCTGTCCTTCCATCTGACGGGAGACGGACAGCAGACCCTGAATTTCGAAGAATAGACGGGCCTCACCCATTCCCACTTAATCCCCTTTTTATGCATTTTATATTGCATATTGATATACATATCACACGCCCCATATAAAAGAACGCCCTTGTTTCCTGTCAAACTGTTTAAATCAGGCGTGTGTGTGTCGGGCACAACTTTCTTGTTAAAAAAGCAAGAATCCAGCCTGCTACATGAATAAATTTGCCCAAAACCTTGTTAATGTGTGAAGAACTCTTTATATTTGCAAACTGAGAGCAGTAAAACTATTTATTAATCGGAACCTGCTTATCTGATAACAGTTCCACTAAATTATTTTTATCGATTATGAAGACATTTGTATCTGCGGCACGTGTTGCTATGGTTCTTGCACTTTGTGCACTCTTTTCCTCACCGGCCTTCGCACAAGAAGCGACGGAGCCGGCCGGTAAGCCCAATGTGTTCATTGACTACTTCAAGCGTTCTTCTGACGTACCCTTTGTCTGGGTGGAAGGCCTGCGCAACCATGTGATTGAAGGCATCCACAAACTGGACCGCGTACAACTGATCGACGTGGACTCCAAGGATGTATTGCGCATCGAAAAGGAACGCCGTGAATCTGAAGACATCAGTGCCGGTGACGACAACGACATGAACCGCCTGGCCGTCATGCAGCAGGAAGGCGCCAATTTCCTGATTCAAGGCACGGTCAGCTCGATGACAGCCAATCGCGAAAAGATGGACGACGGTTCCATCTATTATTCTGCCAGCATAGCTTACACGCTGAAACTGGTTGACCCCAAAACCGGCAAGCTGGTAGGCACCAAATCCTTCCAACACGGCGGGGCCATCGCCGATGTAGCCACAGGCAGCACACCCGACGAGGCCATTGCCGACGCATCGGCCAAGGCGGTGAAAGCCGTACGTGAATTCATTGACGAGAACTTCAAGGTGCAAGGCACCATCCTCGAAATCAGCGAGGTGAAAAAAGACAAGGCCAAGAAGGTGTACATCAGCCTGGGTTCGGACAACGGCGTGAGCGAAGGCACCTACTTTGCCGTGTTCGTATTGCGCAAAGTGGCCGGCCGCGATTCGCGCAAAGAAATCGGACGCTTGGCCGTAGAAACGGTAGAAGGCGGTGACCTCTCCCTGTGCGACGTGAAGAAAGGCGACAAGGAAATCAAGCAGGCCATGGATGCCGGACAAGACATCATCATCGAATTGATTCCGAAGCCCAAAAGCTTCCTGGATAAAGCAGCCGGAGCCGTAAACAGCCTGTAAAATAAATCTGTCTATATCGGCACGCGAATGTGTTTCGGGCATTTGCGTGCCATTTTATGTTTTTTATCCCCTAATCTTCATATATGCTGAACAAACAGACCTATTGGGTATTGCTCATAACCTTGTGGTATAGTCTTTCCTTACAGGCACAGAACTACTCGGCCGACGTAAGCCTTGTGCAGCAGGACGGACAATCCGTGACACTGCGTGCCACGGCCATAGCCGACAAAAAGAAGGAAGCAGCCGACCTGGCTGCCCGTTCGGCCTTCCACGCCTTGCTGCATACAGGCATTGAGGGAGTACGCAACGGGATGCCGATGATAGCCGTGGAACGAAATGACTATGATTATCGCTTTTTCACGGAACTGCGTTACTTAAATTATATCCGTGGCGAAGTGGAGGACGTGTCCGACTCCAAGATTGGAGGGAAACGTCGCGTGACCGTACAACTGACCATCCTGTCCAAATCCTTGCTGGCCGACTTGGAACACAATGAAATGGTCGTCAGCCCCGGTTGGACGGATACGAAAAAGGCAGCGGCAACGGCCGCCCTGAATCCCACCATTGTGGTGGTGCCCTCCGTCAAAGGTGGAGGAGGCTTCGAAGAGATGCGCACGTTGGTGGAGAGTAGCCCCGTAGTAGGCCATGCAGTCAACAAGCTGACAGCCGAGTTCAGCCGCCGCGGCTACAAGACACGTGATTTCCTGACACAACTGCAGAATGCCAAGAACACCAACATCCTGCGCCGGAACACCCAGGCCGATGCAGCTACCCTGCTGGTACAGAACCTGCCGGGCGACATCGTAGTAACCTTGGACGTAGAGGTTGTCACCGACGACCGGAAACGCAGCGAATGCTCGCTGAACGTGAAAGCCGTGGAACAGCAGACAGAAGGCAGCCTGGCATCGGCCACATTCCTAAGCGGACAATACATGACGACCGATTCGCTGCGGCTGGCCGATTATGCCGTCAAGAAAATCAAGGACGATTTCTTTGCGGACTTGAAGAAAGCGTTCGAAGCCATGATTGCCAAAGGACGCGAGGTCTATGTGGATATGACCTTGGCACAGACCGTCACAGACTGGGACTTCGACCAGGAAGCTCCATACGGCGACGGGAACTATTTCAAGGACGCGCTGGACGAATGGCTGAACGAACATGCCCAACAAAGCGTATATGACATGGGCAATAGTACAGACAAGTACATCCACATCCGTCTGAACGTGCCTCTTTGGGATATGGAACGAAACCGTTCCTATAAATTGTCCAATTTCAACAGCGACTTGAAGAAATTCCTTCGGTCCCAACTGGGCGAAGATTATGGCGTTTCCGTGACGGCCATGGGACAACGGCTGGAGGTACGCATTGAATAATCCGTTAAAACAGAATGTGACTATGAGAAGAATACTTTTGGCGGCATGGATTTGCCTCCTGTCAACAGGAGCCATGGCCCAAGACAAGATCCATTTTACCTTGCAAAAGCCGCAACCGGCCGACTTACCGGAGGCTGTGGCCAATGCCTTGCAACAGAAACTGACGCAGATGCTGACCCGCCAAAGTGCCGCTGCAGCAGGAGCGCACGGTGTCTTTGCCTTACAACCCTCGTTGGAAATCACGGATATGATGGCTACGGAAGGAATGGTGCAGAACACAACTGTGGCTACGGCCGAACTGACATTGGTAGCCTTCAACCGGGTGGACAGCACCCTCTTCTACAGCATGACCCTGCCGCTGGAAACAGCTACAGTGGGTAATGAGGAGAAAGCACTGAAGGCCCTGGTGGCAAGTATCAAAGTGACGGACCGGGCTTTCACACGCTTCATCCGAATCAGCCGCCAAAAGATACAGGAATTTTATGCCGCAAATTGTGACCTCATCCTGCAAAAGGCGCAAGCCTCGGCCGATATGGAACGTTACGAAGAGGCGGCTTCCTATCTGTCCGCCATGCCGGACGCCGCACCTTGCTATCTGGAAGCCATGGACTTGCTGCGAGAAATCGCCCCGCACTTGCCGGCCGACGAGATACCGGCCGATACGGTAATCATACGCGAAGTCGTAGAGAAACCGGTCATTGTGGAGAAAGTGGTGGAAGTACCCGTCGAGGTAGAGAAGACTGAACCGGAAAAGCCAGTCGTGGAGAAACCCGTACAGCCACAGGATTATGAACTGAACGTATCAGTGAACGACTTGGACTTCAAGATACTGGATTGCTTCGGCGACCGCATGCAGCAACGAGTCACCCTGCAAGTGGAATTTGTCAACAAGAATGAAGACATCACACGAGACAAGATAATCTTCAACTCAGCTTTCAGTGACGAGGGCGTGGAATTGAAGAATCTGGAGGTAGGCAATGGCTATGGCTATGGCTACTGGACCATGCGCAATATGCCGTCGCGCGTGGCGCTCAAACAGGAACTCTACGTGACGAAAGTGAGCAAGCCGTTCGACAGCTTCTCGTATCTGGAGGTAAACGTGAGAGGTGCGAAGGTAGTCGTCCGGAATCTATCTGTCCGGTGGAATTAATAAGGAGGAATGAACTATGAAAAGAATGACAGGAATCCTCTGCGCCTTGCTGCTGTGCACCGGAATGGCGGCACAGACCAAGGTCTTGGAGAAGAGTAGCAAACAGATACCGGCCTGGCTGGTAGAGGTGAACGAGGACTATCTGGTCGTCACCGTAAACGCCAACACATTGGGCGATGCACAGACCGCAGCCTTGTCGGAGATTACGCAACGGATTATCCAGTCCGTAGCCAGCCATGTGACTGTCTCGCAAGAAAGCAGTCTTTCCGAAGAGAATGTCAACGGCCACATCGACACACGGAGCATGTTCAGCCACGTGGCAAAGATACAATCCGCCAACCTGCCCTTTTTGAAAGGCATCTCCCTGTCACGCGCGGCAGATGTCTATTGGCAACGGGTACGCGACAAGGACAGCGGACGCGAATACTACGATTATTCGGTGCTTTACCCCTTCTCGCGGGAGGAGCAGCAGACGTTGCTGGCACAGTTCGAGGCCCTGGATGCCGAGCAAGTGGCCTTGTATGAGAAACTGGAACAACAGATTGACAACATCGGTTCAGTGGACGAGATAAAGAGCGGCATCACCCAGCTGGATGCCCTGTGCACGTACTTCTTCGACGACGTGCGCCTGAACCGGGCCAAGGGCTTGCGCGAACGCTACCGCCAACTCTACGATGCCTTGTCCGTGACAGGCGAGTTCCTGAGTGAAAGCGAATACCGCTGCCAGGTACTGCTGAAGGGGAAGCCGGTGGCCGTCTCCACGTTGCCGCGCGTGACGTCCAATTGTGCGGCACAAGTGGAAGTACACCCCGCCGACGGCGCTTTCCTCATCACGTATGATGCCATAGACTGCCTGCCCGAGGAGGAGAACTATCTGGAGATTTTCTTCCGCATCAGCGGGAAACGGCTTACCTACAAGGCCTATCTGAAAGAGGAATAAGCGCCCGCCCTAAAACCACTTGATCTTGCGGAACAGCACAAAGGTGCCCGCCGACAGCAGCACCGACACCACCACGATGAGCGCGAAGGCGTAAGGGATATGTTCGATATGCACATCCACGTTCATGCCATAGAAACTGGCAATGAGCGTGGGAATCATCAGCGTGATGCTCAGGCTGGTCATGCGCTTCATGATGGCGTTGACGTTGTTCGAGATGATGGAGGCAAAGGCGTCCATCGTGCCCGTCAGGATGTCGCTGTAGATGTTCACCGTGTTTACGGCCTGCTTCAGTTCGATGAGCACGTCGTCCAGCAGGCCCATGTCCAGGTAGTCCGTATCCTGGAAGATGTTCTTCAGGCGGCCGATCATCACCTCGTTGCCACGGATGCTCGTGTCGAAGTAGACCAGCGATTTCTGTAGTTTCATCAGCCGCAGCAGGTCCTCGTTGCGGATGCTCCGCTCCAGTTCCTTCTCGGCCTCGGTGACGACGTTGTTAATCTGCTTCAGGTATTTCAGGAACCATACGGCCGACGAGTAGATGATACGCAGGATAAGGTCCAGTTTGTTGTTGACGGCGATTCCCTTGCGCTGGGTGTGCGCCACGAAGTCGCTCATCATTTCCGTGCGGTGGTAGCAGACGGAGATGATGACATCGTCGTTGGTGATGATGCCGATGGGCACGGTGACGAACGGGATGTCCGGCTTGTCGTTCTGCATGGGGATGCGGAGGATGGTCAGCAGCCAGTTGCCCTCGGTATCGGTGCGCGGGCGTTCGTCCACGTCGGCGATGTCCGTCAGGAAGGCTTCGGGCACGTGCAGCTGCTGCGTCAGGAAGTCAAAGTCGTTGTTGTCCGGGCATTCCACGTTCACCCAGCAATGGGGCTCCCATTGGGGCTTCTCGACGAAGCCGTTTTCACTGAACAAGTATTTTCTCATCGGTCAGGTCTTTAGTGCGGCAAAGGTAGGCAAAGTTTCCGGATCTCGTGCATCTGCTTCCATCAAAATGTCGTCAGGATTTGCCCATCTCAAATAATTTCCTTTACTTCGCTCCCGAATAATGATTTTTCGTCAGCATATATCGCCCATGCGCTTCATTAAGATACTTCTGCTTTGTCTGTTGCTGCCAATGGCCGCCCTGCTTGCCGCGGTACCTCCCGATACGGTCGGGATTGATACCCTGTCTGAAGACAAAGAGACGCTGCGCGAAGCCGCTTTCTACTACCTGCACCACGAGGACTATACCCAGGCCCGACGCTACGCCCGGCGGCTACTGGAGGTGGGCGAGAGGCAGAACGACCGCGCCAACGCCCAGCTGTACGGCCACCTGATATGTGGGCTGAGCCTCATCGAATCGGGGACGGACACCCGGTGCTACGAACACTTGGAGACGGCCCGCTCCTTGGCCGAACGCTACCAGAACCACGAGGCGTTGATGCTGGTGCTGAACGGATTCGGCAACTATGCCCTGTTCGACAACGACGATGTGTACATGGCCATTTCCTACTACTTCCAGGCGTTGGAAGAAGCCAAGCGCACGGGCAACCGCCGGCAGTACGCCATGATTCTCTCCAACATCTCCGGAGCCTACTTCATGCGCCGCGACCCCTCGGGACTGATGTATGCCGAAGAAGCCGTGCGCATAGCCCGCGAGACGAAAGAACCCGTCCCGCTGTTCTACGGCACGGTGAACAGTGCCCTCTATTACCTGGCCGCCGACAGCTTGGAACCGGCAAGCATCACCATCGAAGCCATCCGCCAGATGCACGCCACCCAAGGCTTCGGCACCGAGTCAGACGTCTGCCTGCTGCAAGCCATGCTGCACGCCAAACGCGGGGAAAACGCCGAAGCCTACAACGACTACGCGCGGGCCATGGAGAACTTCCCGACCGCCGCAGCTTCCACCATTACGATGGTCTACCTGGAATACGCCAAGCTGCTGCGCGCCGACCACCATCTCGACAGCGCCGTCAGGGTGTTGGAACACGCCTTGAGCCACATCAGCACCAGCGGCGTGCCCATCCACAAGACGCGCCTGCTGAAGGAACTGGCCCTGTGCTACCGCGAAGCCGGGCTGACGGAGAAAGCCTTGCAGTGCACGCTCGAATACATGGACTACCAGGATTGCCTGTTCGACGAGGTGCGCGAGCGCGCCACGCAAGAGGCGCGTATCAAGCACGACATCTACTCGCGCGAGCAGCGCATCAGCGAACAGCAGATGGTCATCCTCGACAACCGCTACCGCATCGCCCTCCTGAGCGGCGTGCTCATCGCCGTGCTGCTGGCGCTGGGGTTGACGTACTTCTTCTACCGGAAGAAGAACCGGCTGTACAACGCCATCGTGTCGCAGAACAACGAATACATGCACCGCGAACAGACGCTGCTGGCACAGCTGGAGAAGCTCCGCCAGGGCGGGCAACCCGCCTCGCCCGTACCCGCCGACAAGCTGAAAGACCTGATGGCCCGCTTCACGGCGGAAATGCTGGAGCAGAAGCTCTTCACCGACCCGTCGCTCACCATCACCGCCGTGGCCGAACGGTTGGGAACGAATCGCACCTACCTGTCCAAGGCCATCAACGATATCACGGGGAAGACTTTCACCCAGTTGGTCAATGAATACCGCATCCGCCAAGCCATCGCGGAAATCTCAGACCTGAAGGCCGACAAACCGTTGAAGCAAATCTCGACCGACGTGGGATTCAACTCGCTCTCCACCTTCTACAACACCTTCCAAGCCTCCACCGGCATGACGCCCGCCCGCTACCGTTCGCAGCTGAAGGGCCTGTAGCGGCGATTCTTTTTCCTGCTCCGTCAAATTGACGAATCGGGAAAAGATAAACGATTGACTTTACGGCGTTTTTACTTTTCTTTGCGGAAAGAAAAACTCAACCCATAATCAATCAAGACATGTACACATCTATCACCCGCATCTTCAAGCCGGCCGGCTTCTTCGCTTTGTCGGCACTGCTCATGCACAGTTGCAGCCCCAAGGGCGATGCCCCGCTGCTGGAGGGAAAACTCAACGTAACAGAACCCACCGAGATTGCTTTCGTCTATGACCACGACGGCGACAACATCGTGACAGAGCTGACCACCGACTCGAGCGGCACCTTCACCTACGAACCCCAACTCGAAGGGGACGAGGCCGACCTCGTCATCTATGTCGGGCAAGACCTCTACGGTGCTTACGTCAGGCAAGGCTGCTCGACGCACGTCGACATCAACGGCACGAAAGCCACCTTCACGGGCGACAACACCGACCGCTGCCGGTTCAACAACACCCTCTACCAGGCCTTCTCGCCCTGGACGTTCAAGCCCACGCCCGACCACCCCTTCCAACGGCAAGAATGGATGGACAAGCTGAACGAAGGCTACGCCCGGACGCAGCAGGCCATCGACGCCGTGGCCGACGCGGATGCCCGTGCCCGCTACCAGCGTCTGGCCGATGCCACGCGCAAGTATTACTACCTGCAAATCCTCTCCCTGGACCGGATGATGAACCAGGCGGACAACGAGGCAGAGATGGATTCGCTGGTAGCCGCCATCGACCCCAATGCGGACGAAAGCCGCCTGAGCGGCCTCATCAACTACTGGTACAACCAAGCCGGGCTGACCCGCCACACAAGCCAGGCCATCGACCTCACCACCTACTTTGTGGACCAGATTAACGCTATCGACAGTGCCCTGAGCAACGAAGGCAACAAGCGAAGCCTCTACAACACGCTCACCAGCATGTACTTCATGTACCAGCCATCGGACAGCGACATCGTGGCCTTCCGCGCCGGTATCGCCCCGCAACTGGCCAAGTCACCGCGTGTGGCCGAACACATCGAGCAACTGCTGGCCGAACGATCCACACAGGTGAAAGACGGCGACGCGTTGCCTTCTGACCCCACCCTCATCGCCCGCGACGGAAGCCGCACCACCCTCAGCCGGGTCATCGACGGGAAAGTGGCCTACATTGACTTCTGGGCCACGTGGTGTGCCCCCTGTTGCCGCGAGATACCTTACTTCGAGAAGGTGTGGGAACAGTACAAGGCCGATCCGCGCATCGTCTTCGTGAGCGTTTCGCAAGACGATAATGCCAGTGCTTGGGAGAAAAAGATGGACAACGACCGACCCGCCTGGCCGAACTACATCTTCGAGAAAATCAGCGGAAGGCAGTTCCTCGACCGGATGGGCATCAACGCCATCCCGCGCTTCCTCATTGTGGGACGAGATGGCCGCATCATCCACGCGGACGCTGCCCGCCCCTCGGACAAAGATATCAAGGACATCCTCGACGCTGCCCTGGCCCGCTGACCCCGCCCCGCCGAGAATCATCTTTCCCCATTCACCTATTATCATCCGTTGACGGAATTAATTGGGGCATGAAACCCCACGGGCGGAGATATCTTCGGGTCAAGACAGAGATATCTTCGGGCAAAGACAGAGATATCTTCGGGCAAAAGCGGAGATATCCGCCCGCAAAGCCGTACAACGGACCGACAGACAAAGTGCATATTGGCTATAATTCCGCCAACGGGTTATTACAATAAGATGTACGGGTGAAACAGCGTTCCGGTACGGATGGAACAGGGCATGAATTAATTCTGATGACTAACGTATTAACCAGAAAAAGAAGTTTCCCAATGAACAAAAAAACAAGACCTTTAGCCTGTCTCCTGCTCGGTTCGCTCGTCGTAGCGGGCAGCTTGCCGGCCATGGCGCAACATCCCCGTCCGCACAAGACGGTGGAACAGGAAGTGCAGCAGATTGAAAAAAAGACCATCGTGGGCACCATCCTCGATGAGAACGAAGACCCCTTGCCCGGTGCCTCCATCCGCATCGAGGGTACGCAGATGGGGGTCATCAGTGATGTCGAAGGCAACTTCTCCATCATAGCCGAAGGGCAGGCCCCCGTGCTCCTCATCTCGTACATCGGCATGAAGACCAGCCGGGTCCCTTTGACGCCGGATGCCAAATACATCCGCGCCGTCCTGCAACCGGACGCGACACTGATGGACGAGGTCATCGTGACGGGCTATCAGAACATCAAGCGCGAGAACGCCACGGGTGCCTTCCAGAACCTCACCGCCAAGGACATGGACAAACGCTACACGGGCGACATAACGACCAACTTGGAAGGAAAGATTCCCGGCTTGGTCACTGTCACCACCGACCGTTACGCCACCGGTGAAGACGCCATCACCATTCGTGGCGTCGGCACGTTCAACGCCCGCACCAGCCCGCTGGTGGTGGTTGACGGCCTGCCCATCGAAGGCGGCATTGAGAGCGTCAATCCCTACGACATCGACAACATCACCGTGCTGAAGGACGCGGCCGCCGCTGCCATCTATGGCGCACGAGCCTCGAACGGCGTCATCGTCATCTCCACCAAGCGAGCCAAGGAAGAGCGTGTCTCCATCGACTTCAACGCCGACCTCGTCGTCAGCGAGAAACAGCGGTACGACAACTTCAACTGGGCTTCGGCGGCCGACCTCATCGAGTTGGAGAAGTACAACTTCAACGCCATGCTACAGGAAGACCCGAACCTGATTCAGCAACAGCTGGACTACTACAACGGCGGACGCGTCTTTAACCAGTCGCAAGTAATGCGCCTGCTGCTGCAGAACTACCAGGGCACGCTGAGCGACGCTGACCTGGACGCCACGCTCGGACGCTGGGCTCGGAACGACTACCGCCAAGAATGGCAGGACGCGCACGACCGTACCCAAATCACCCACCAATACAACCTGGGCATCCGCGTGAAAGGCAAGTCGCTCAGCTCGAGCATCGCCATCAACTACCGCGGAGATAACCAGGGCGTGCAGCGCGAGTATGGAAACTCACTCTCCTTCAGCTACAACGGCGACCTGAAGGTGAACAAGTGGTGGGACATGTCTTTTGGCGTCAATGTGCTGAACAACCGCTCGAAGACGCACGCCATGAGCAGTTACGACGGCATGAACTCGTTCTCGGCCTATGAGAGCATGTATGCAGCCGACGGCTCGGGAAGCCTGAACCGCATGGAGGCCGATGTCTATCCGGGCGAAGAGCCCTTCAGCAACTCCGTCTATGGGCTGAAGGACCCCACCTACAACTTTGCGGAGGAGATGAACTATAACTTCAACAAGTACCGTTATACGAATGTCCGCACCCACGTGAAAACGCTGTTCCACCTGCCCGTCAAGGGTTGGACGGCTCAGGCGCAATTCCAATACGAGGACATCAATTCGCGTTCGCAGACGCGCTATAACAACGAGTCGCACTACATGCGGAGCCTCTACAACCTCTACACCACGGCGCAGAGCGTGACGGAGTGGGTGCAAGACCCGAACTTCGACTGGGACGCCGCCTTCAACGATCCGAACACGGACTGGTTCGACCCCTATCTGGGCATGATGCAGGTGACCAACACGGAGGTGAACCACGCAGTGCCCGACGGCGACTTGCTCTCGACGTACAACACTTCGAGCCAGTTCTACACTTTCCGCGCCCAGACGCAGTACAACCGCGAGTTTGGCGTGCATGCCATCGACGTGCTGGCGGGCTTCGAGTATCGCCAGACACACACCACGACGGACAACGACCTGAAGTATGGTTATGACCACCAGACGCAGACCAACCTCAACCTCCAGACGGACTGGGCTTTCATCAACAATCCCTACACCGGGGTGCTCGGCTCGGACTAT
The DNA here is from genome assembly GCA_019118325.1 of Candidatus Bacteroides intestinavium. Classification (GTDB taxonomy): domain Bacteria; phylum Bacteroidota; class Bacteroidia; order Bacteroidales; family Bacteroidaceae; genus Bacteroides; species Bacteroides intestinavium. The sequence continues at coordinate 23,569 of DWZE01000076.1, read as the reverse complement.
GCCGTATTCGGCGCGCCCAGCGACTTCGACACGAGCGACGTGCTGCACCGCTACTACTCGTACTACTTCACGGCCAACTACGTGTACGACAGACGCTACAGCCTGTTCGGCTCATACCGCGTGGACAAGACCGACCTGTTCGGCACCGACCCGAAGTTCCGCGGACGCCCGCTCTGGTCGGTGGGTGCCAGTTGGAATGCCCACAACGAGGCGTTCCTGAAGCCCATCGACTGGATAAATGTCCTGAAGCTGCGTGCCAGCTTCGGCCTGACGGGAAACATCGACTCCAGCGTGTCGTCCTACCTGACGGCGAGCCTCGGCACCAACCGCTACAACGGCGCACTGACCGGCACGCTCCTGACGCCGCCCAACGACCAGCTTCGTTGGGAAAAGACCGCCACGTGGAACGCGGGCCTGGACTTCGCCGTGATGAACTACCGCCTGAGCGGTTCGCTGGACGTCTACCGGAAGAAAGGCAGCGACCTGCTGACCAGTACCGACCTTGACCCTACGACGGGATGGACGTCGCTGACCATCAACAACGGAAAGATGACGAACACGGGCGTCGAACTTCAACTGCAAGGAGAAATTCTCCGGGCGCACAAGCGTCGCGATTGGGGCGTGAACCTCGGATTCAACCTGGCCTACAACAAGAACAAGGTGACGAAGGTGTCGCACTACCCGGAGTCGGGCTCGGAATACCTCAGCATGTCGCTGCACGAGGGCTATCCGCTCAACTCGCTCTTCTCCATTGACTACGCGGGACTGATCGAGAAGGACGGCACATACTTCGTGGGCTGGAGGGACAAGGACGGCGAAGTGCACACGGAATCCATCGGCAGCGGTGTGTTCACGGTGGAAGACGCTGTGTTCTCCGGCTCGTACACGCCGACCATCAGCGGCGCCATCACTCCGGAGATCACTTGGAACGGGTTCAGCCTCTCCGCGATGTTCAACTTCTACGGCGGGCACTACATGCGGACGGACAACGACGTGTGGACGGCCACCATCGGCAATTCGTCGGGATACAAGGGTGCCTTCGGCGATGCCTCCGTGCCCAAGGACTACCTGCGTTACTGGCAGGGGGATACGGACGTGCCGGCCAACGGATACCTGGCGATTCATTACAACGACATGGACGATGCCGTCTACCGCCACACCAACGTGGAGCACGCCGGATACGTCAAGCTGCGGAACATCGTGCTGGGCTACGACTTCAGCAAGCGCGTCTGCCGCGCCATCGGGCTGAACGACCTGCGCCTGCGCTTCCAGGTGAACAACGTATGCACGTGGGCGCGCAACAGCAAGGGGCTGGATCCCGAAGCGGTGAACCCGGTGACGGGCGCCAACTACAACCGCGTGCCGCGCAGCTACACCATGAGTCTTTTCTTTAACCTCTAACACTGACGACAATGAACAGAAACCGAAACAAGATACTGGCGCTGCTGGCCTCGGCCCTGATGCTGTGCACCGCCTGCGACGACAAACTGGACATCGTGCCCCTGGGCAAGACGACGCTCGACACGGTGGACGACCTGGAGACACTGCTCAACCAGACGCCCCTGCTGTACATGGAGGAGAACGACTTCGAAGTACTCTGCAACAACCAGTACCGCAAATGGGAGGGGCTGCCGGAGTATCTGAGCAACCCGAACAGCTTCATCTACGCCCTCGTCACCTACGACGAAACGGTGGACCGGGCAAACCTGGTCACTTCCAGTTCTATCTACGAAAGCCTGTACAGCAGCATCAACTACATGAACGTGGTCATCTCCAAAGCGCCCGAAGCCGAGGGCGACGACGCCAAACGCCGCCAAATCATCGCCGAGGCGCGCGTGCTCCGGGCCTGGTACCACTTCCTGCTGGTCAACATGTACGCCAAACAATATGACGAGCCGACCGCCGGCGAGCTGGGCGGCGTGCCCTACGTGGACAACACCGACGTGAGCGAGCAGAAGACCAAGCGGACGGTGGCCGAGGTGTACGAACGGATATTGGCCGACTGCTCAGACGAGGTGCTGGCCGACCTGGTGCAGAGCCACGTGGACGATCCCTGCCGCTTCGGCCTGGACTTCGGCTACGGCGTGCGCGCCCGGGTGCTCTTCCAGATGAAGCGTTACGACGAAGCTTTGCAATATGCCACCCGCGCCTTGCAGGTGAACAACAAGATAGAAGACCGCAGCACGGTGGCCACCACCGGCGTATGGACACTGAACGAGACGGCGCAGAACAACTACTACGCCATCTGGAGCAACAACTCGAACCTGGGAGACTTCTACGGCGTGACCGTCACGCCCGAGGTGGCCGCCCTCATCAGTCCCGACGACTACGTGAACAAGTATTACAACGTGTCCGGCGTCCTGGCTTGGGCCGCGCCCTATCCGACGTTGCCCGACGGCTGCCTCCAATGCCAGGTGGGCGACATCAAGTACAACCTGTTCGGCATCCGGTCTGAGACGATGTACTACCTCGCCGCCGAGTGCCAGATCCGGAGCGGGAACATCGCCGCCGGGCTGCAACAGGTGGACCGCGTGCAGGCCATGCGCATCGAGAACTACCAGCCTCTGGCCGCCCAAGCCTCGGCACTGACCGAGCGCGAGGCCATGAAGTTGCTGCAAGACGCAAAGCGCCTGGAGTTCCTCGGCTGCTTCGACAACTTCTGCGACCGCAAACGCTGGAACTCCGAGGCGGACTATGCCGAGACCATCGTCCGCGACCTTGGCCCGGACTACGGCGGGACGTACTCGCTCCGTCCGGATTCGCCCCTGTGGGTATGGCCTTTCCCGCAGAACGCCGTGCTGCACAATTCGTCGCTGACGCAGAACTATTGACCATGCGCCACGCATTTGCCGGCCGGGGGACTAACGTCGCCCGTGCCGGTTTGTTTTTCCTCAACATCTATCAAGCAAACCGCTGGACAAGCATATCGAGTTTCTCGAAACGGGGCACAGGGACTATTAGGAAGGAAGAATGGCTACATGACCTGTACGCCGTCCACCAGCCGGATGGTGCGGTCCGTCATGCGGGCCAGCCCCTCGTCGTGGGTGACGATGACGAAAGTCTGTCCCAACCGGTCGCGCAGGTCGAAGAACAGGCGGTGCAGTTCCTCCTTGTGGCGCGTGTCCAGGCTGCCGGACGGTTCGTCGGCCAACACTACGGAAGGCCGGTTGATCAAGGCACGTGCCACCGCCACACGCTGTTTCTCGCCGCCGGACAGTTCGTTGGGCTTATGGGCGGCACGTCCGGCCAGGCCCAGCAAGGAGAGCATCTCCGTGGCAGCCGCTTTGGCTTCCTGTGTTCCGCGTCCGGCGATGAGGGCGGGAATCATCACGTTCTCCAGTGCCGTGAATTCCGGCAAGAGCTGATGGAACTGGAACACGAAGCCGATGTGGCGGTTGCGGAAGGCTGCCAACTCACGCTCTTTCATCCGCCCGACGGGTGTCCCGTCGATGACGACCGTGCCCGTGTCCGGGCGGTCCAGCGTGCCCATGATTTGCAGCAACGTGGTCTTGCCCGCGCCGCTGGGGCCGACGATGCTCACCACCTCGCCCCGCTCCACCTCCAGGCTGATGCCCCGCAGGACTGGCAGGGGACCGAAACTCTTGGTTATGTCTTGCAGTTGTATCATACGTTTCTGCTGAAAAATCTCCATTCTATTTATAGCGCACGAAGACGGCCACCGGATTGTCTTCCTCTTTCACCTGCGCCAACCCGGCCAGTGCCGGGTTGCTCCGCGCTTCGGGATGTTCGTCCAGCCATTCCACCACCTTGTAGGCCTCGATGAGGGACACCTGCACGCCATGGGGATAACGGCGAGGCACAGGCATGAATCCGGTCAGGTCGTCCGTATACCCTTCGTGGGATGCGGGCGACAGGCGTGTCCGGCCCGTCCGGCGGTCGTAGATGCCTTCAAATAACTCTTGCTCGTCATACGTGTCGAGTTCGCAAGTGAAGTAAATATTTTCGGGCGTAACCTGAATCCGATTGGCCACCAACTTGTCCGAATAACCGGACGTAACGGTGCGTCCCTCCACGTCCGGAAACCGGTATTTACCGGTGTGCAGGGCTACCCAAGGCTGCAACTTGTTTCCGGACAAGGCATATAACGTGTCTGAGAAAGCCGGTCGGTATGTCATCCACCCGTCCTGGACCTCCATCCCGTCTAAAGCCCATACCCAATGGCTCTTATCAGTATATTCCAGGATGAGCCGGTCCCTGGGATCACCTTGCAAATAGATGGAAACCAACTGTTTTCCGACGACCGGAGGTTCCGCCCATGGGAAAATGACGCTGTCCACAGCCTGCCCCCGGGCGTTGAAAAGGAACAGCTTGTTGTCACCCGCAAAGGGAGGGATGTGGTAGATGTGGCATACCAATAGCGAATCGGCTAACTCCAGGTCACAGTTTGACAATTCCATGACGGACAGGGTCAGCTTCCCCAGGTAATGCCCTTCGACGTCATACTTCTGCAGGGAATTGGGATGGCGGATGAAGTACAGCCATCCGCTGCCTGCATCCAGTTCCGGCGTAATGCCCGAATGGCCTTCCGGGTCCTCGCCCACATGGCCGATGGAGTTGAGGAAACGTCCGGTCTGCCCGTCGAAGGCCAGGCAGTCCTTGCCCGAATTAGCCGTCACCACGACACGGCCTTTCATCCAATAGGCGGCAGGTTGATCGCCCACCAGGCCGTCGTCCGTAGTCTCCAGCGGCAAGTACCACACGCTGTCCGCTACGTCAGACAGGGTCAACTCCTCCTGCAGATTGCCCATGGCGGTTTCCACATCTATCACAATAAGTCCGTCCACGTCTGCACCCGGCTTGGGACCGCCGGCACATCCGGCCATCAGGCATAGAAGAACGGCTCCTGCTAATTTGGTTATCGCATTCATATGAGTCTGTAAGTTTATAAGTTTATAAGCGTCTGATCACATACTCCGCCAGGTAGCATCCGAAGACGGCGGGCATGTAGCTCACCGTGCCACAGGTGGATTTCTTGTTCCGCTCGTCGTCCGTCAGCATCACGGCCCGGGGGTCTGCCTGTTCGGTGCTGAACACCACAGGCACCTTGCGGCGTACCCCCATCTTCTGCAGCCGCTTGCGCACGGCCTTGCTCAGGCCGCAGTGGTACGTGTCCCACAGGTCGGCGAAGCGGATTTGCGTGATGTCGCTCTTGGCCCCGGCCCCCATGCTGCACACAATCTTGAGCCGGCGGCGCAGAGCCTCGGCAATCAGATGGCATTTGGGTGCCAAGGTGTCGATAGCGTCCACCACGAAGTCATACGGCGCCTCATCCAACAGGGCGGGTATGTCCCCGTCTTTCAGGAAAACGGTGCGCACGTCCAGCTGCACCTCCGGATTGATGTCCCGGAAGCGGGCGGCCAGGACTTCCGCTTTTGGCTGTCCCAGCGTGGAGTGCAGGGCAGGCAGCTGCCGGTTGAGATTGGTGGGCTGCACGGTATCGGCGTCCACCAGCGTCAAGCGGCCCACGCCGGCGCGGCACAGCATTTCAGCCGCATAGGCACCCACACCCCCCAAGCCTACCACCAGCACGTGTGCCCGGTGCAGACGTTCAGTCTTTTCTTCGCCCAATAAAAGGCATGTACGTTGTTGCCAGTTTTCTGTCATCTGCATTAATTATCTTTCTTGAACCATTTGTAGAACCAGCGGCCCACCTTCTCATAGTGCTGGCTTTCGTTGTTGCCTTGCGGGTTGGCAAAAGAGATAGCCTCCTGAGGTTCACCGATCTGGTCGGGATAGAGCACGATAAGGCTGTTGTTGCTGAAGTATTTGCCCAACTGCCCCGGCAGGCGTTCGAAGGAACTGTCGTAGGAGATGGAACCACGGCGCGCACTGATGACCACCAGCAGATGGTCATAATTGACCTGTCCCGTCAGCAGCAACAGGTCGTCCCAGTCGTCCAGGCGCGAGAATTCGGCCATCGTGTCGCTATGCTTCTTGCGTATCAGGGCTTGCAGGAGATGAGAGGTCTGTTCATTGGCGAAGAAATGCACGCGACAGTTCAGCGTGACGCTCATGCGGCAGAAGTGCTCTACCCATTTCTGGAAACCGGCTTCATACTCCGCCTTGGGCGGCACGGCAATGATGATGCGGCGCAGCGTGTTGAGCGGCATCAGGAAGCGGGCCACCATCACCTCGCGATGCAGGCCCTTCAGCAGGCTCTCGGTCAGCTTGCCGAAGTAGGAATCCATCAGGTTCACCTTATAGTGCAGGCCGATGACCACATCGGTGGCATCGTATTCGCGGGCCGTATGTATGATGCCCGCCGCGATATTCAGGTCGTAGCGGCTGATACATTGGAGTTGCAGGCCCGCCGAAGCCGCTATCTTCGCCGCCCGCTCCAGGTAGCGTTTGCCCTGCTGCTCCAGGCGGTCGGATTCGGTATGGTCATTGATGACGTTCAGCGCCACCAGGTTGTCTTTCTGTTTCGGGTCACGGATGAGGAGCGAGAGGCTCATCAGGTATTCAATGGTGGCAGGATTGGCCACGGGGATAAGGATTTTCTCCGGGATGCGCGAACGGTCTCCTTCCTCCGGGTGTGCCTCGTCCATGGCGATGCGCCGCGCCGCCCGTTCGGTTGTGAATGAACTGACCACACAAGTCACCAGAATGAGCAGCACCGTGCCGTTCAGCACGTCCTCATTCAGCAGGCGTTCGCCATTGGGCTGGATAAGCTGGTAACCCACCAGCACTGCCGCCAACGTGGCCGCTGCCTGGGCATTACTCAGTCCGAACATCAGTTCACGCTCCAGGACCGACATGCGGTATATCTTCTGCGTCAGCCACGAGGCAATCCATTTGCCCGCCAAAGCCACCACAATCATCACCCCGGCCACCTTCAGGGCATCCCCGCCCCCGAAGATGACGTGGATATCTATCAGCATGCCCACGCCTATCAGGAAATAAGGGATGAACAAGGCATTGCCTACAAATTCCAAGTGGCTCATCAGGGGGGACACATGGGGGATGAGGCGGTTCAGCACCAGGCCCACGAGAAACGCGCCGAGGATACCCTCCATACCGATAAACTCCATCAGTCCCGCCCCCAGGAACACCATGGCCAGCACGAAGATGAACTGCATCACGTTGTCGTCATATCGGCGGAAGAACCATCGCCCGATGCGCGGAAACAGCTGCATGATGAGAGCCCCCAGTACCACCACCTTCACTACCAGCCACAGCCAGAAGAAGCCGCCTCCTTCGCCCTTGAACAAACCGCTGATGACGGCCAGCACCAATAGGGTCAGTGTATCCGTCACTGCCGTGCCGCCCACAGCGATACTGACGCTGCGGTGACGCGAGATGCCATACCGGATGACGATGGGATAGGCCACCAGCGTGTGCGAAGCATACATACTGGCCAACAGGATAGACGTCAGCAGGCTGTATTCCAGCAGCCACATGTTGGTCACCATGCCGATGCCTATGGGGATGATGAAAGCCAGCAGCCCCAGCATGACGGCCTTTCCCCGGTTCTTCTTGAAGTCGGACATGTTCATCTCCAGGCCTGCCAGGAACATGATGTAGTACACACCCACCTTGCCAAACAACTCGAAACTGCTGTCTCTCGCCAGGATATTGAATCCATGCTCGCCGATGACCAATCCCGCCAGAATCATGCCGATAATGTGCGGAATGCGCAGTTTGTTCAGCAGAATGGGGGCGAACAGTATGATGAGCAACACCAGGAGAAATATCCAGGTAGGATCGGTGATGGGCAATTGCAGACTGAAGTGAAACAAATCCATGGACATACGGGTTATAGGGTTTCAGTGTGCAAAATAACGAAAAACTTTTCACTTTAGAAGCCGCCATAGCGCATTTTATTGTAAATTTGCGCCCGAAAAGAGACATAGACATACAATTATATCTGTATTATCAACCATCTAAAAGCAAAAAGACAATGAAAGTAGCGATTGTGGGAGCAAGCGGAGCCGTGGGACAAGAGTTCCTGCGCGTGCTCGATGAAAGGAATTTTCCGTTGGACGAACTGGTGTTGTTCGGTTCCAAACGCAGTGCCGGGACCAAATACACGTTCCGTGGCAAGGAAATCGAAGTAAAACTCCTGCAACACAACGATGATTTCAAGGGAGTGGATATAGCTTTCACCTCTGCCGGCGCAGGCACGTCCAAAGAGTTTGCCGAGACCATCACGAAGTATGGTGCCGTGATGATTGACAACTCCAGCGCTTTCCGTATGGACGCCGACGTGCCCCTGGTAGTGCCCGAAGTGAACGCCGCCGACGCAAAGATTCGTCCGCGCGGCATCATCGCCAACCCCAACTGCACGACCATCCAGATGGTCGTAGCCCTGAAAGCCATCGAGCAGCTGAGCCACATCAAGGTGGTGCACGTCTCCACCTACCAGGCCGCCAGCGGTGCCGGCGCCGCCGCCATGCAGGAACTTTATGAGCAATACCGCCAGGTGCTGGCCGGCGAGCCCGTCACCGTGGAGAAGTTCGCCTACCAGCTGGCTTTCAACCTCATCCCGCAGATTGACGTCTTCACCGACAACGGCTATACGAAGGAAGAGATGAAGATGTACAACGAGACGCGCAAGATTATGCACAGCGACGTCCGCGTCAGCGCCACCTGCGTCCGCGTGCCCGCCCTGCGCTCCCACTCGGAAAGCATCTGGGTGGAGACCGAGCGTCCCATCTCCGTGGAAGAAGCCCGCGAAGCCTTTGCCAAGGGCGAGGGCCTGGTGCTGATGGACAATCCCGCCGAGAAGGAATACCCCATGCCCCTCTTTCTGGCCGGCAAAGACCCCGTCTACGTAGGCCGCATCCGCAAGGACCTGGCCAACGACAACGGCTTGACGTTCTGGATTGTGGGCGACCAGATCAAGAAGGGTGCGGCGCTGAATGCCGTGCAGATTGCCGAGTACCTGATTAAGGAAGGCGACATCCGCTAAAGGGAAAAGACTTAGAGAAAACTTTTTAAAAAGAAGGCGCGGGTTGCGCAGGTTTCACGGAACAGGCTGAAATCCTTTCCGCGAAATCTGTGCAATCCGCGCCTGACTTTTGGAGAATCTAAATGTACACACTCCGCTAAATGCTGTTCTCGAAACGATAGCACTATCGATGTCGGGTGATAGCACTATCGTGACCTGCTGACAGTACTATCGACGGCTTGTGATAGTACTATCGCACCTCCCACTGTGCGGGGATGCATCAGGCGTCTATATTGGCATACGTGGCATTCTTCTCGATGAACTCGCGGCGCGGCTCCACGTCCTCGCCCATCAGCATGGAGAAGATGTAGTCCGTGGCGGCGGCATTCTCGATGGTCACCTGCTTCAGCATGCGGTTCTCGGGGTTCATGGTCGTCTCCCACAATTGTTCGGGGTTCATTTCGCCCAGACCTTTGTAACGCTGCGTGTGGATGGCGTTTTCCGACCCGCCGCCGTAGGTGTCGATGAAGCGTTGGCGCTGCTGGTCGTTCCAGCAATACTCCTTCACCTTGCCCTTCGTGCAGAGATAGAGGGGCGGCGTGGCAATGTAGAGGTAGCCCTGCTCGATGACCTGCGGGAAGTAGCGGAAGAAGAGGGTCATAATCAGCGTGTCGATGTGCGAACCATCGACATCGGCGTCGGTCATGATGATGATTTTCTTGTAACGCAGTTTGTCGATGTTAGCCTCCTTGCTTTCCTCGCCATTCACGCCGAAGCGGATGCCCAGGGCCTGGATGATGTTGTTCACCTCGTCGCTCTCGAATGCCTTGTGCCACATGGCCTTCTCCACGTTCAGGATCTTACCTCTCAGGGGCAGGATGGCCTGGAAGATGCGATTACGGCCCTGCTTGGCGGAGCCGCCAGCCGAATCTCCCTCCACCAGGAACAGTTCGCATTCGTCCGGATCCTTGCTGGAGCAGTCGGCCAGCTTGCCCGGCAGTCCGCCGCCCGCCATGGGCGACTTGCGTTGCACGGACTCGCGCGCCTTCCTGGCAGCCACACGCGCCGTGGCGGCCAGCAGCACCTTGTCCACGATGAGTTTGGCCTCCTTGGGATGTTCTTCCAGGTAGTTGGAAAGGGCTTCGCCCACGGCCTGGTTGACGGCGCCGCTCACCTCGTTGTTGCCCAGTTTCGTCTTGGTCTGTCCCTCAAACTGGGGCTCGGCCACCTTGACGGAAATGACGGCAATCAGTCCCTCGCGGAAGTCCTCGCCGCTGATTTCCACTTTGGCTTTCTCCAGGGCCTTGGCACAGTTGTCCTCGGCATACTTCTTGAGCACACGGGTCAGGGCGGAGCGGAAGCCCGCCTCGTGCGTGCCGCCTTCCTTCGTATTGATGTTGTTGACGTAGCTGTGCAGGTTCTCGCGGTAGCCCGTGTTGTACATGATGGCACACTCGATGGGCACGCCGGTCTTCTCCGTGTTCAGGTAGATGACATCGTTGAAGAGGGGGGTGTTGTTGCTGTTGAGGTAGCGCACGAACTCCTTGACGCCCTCCTCGGAGTGGAACATCTCGTTCACGTAGTGTCCCTCCTCGTCCTTCTGGCGCTTGTCGGTCAGGGTGATACGGATGCCCTTGTTCAGATAGGCCAGTTCGCGCAGACGGTTTTCCAGCGTGGCATACTTGTATTCGGTGGTGGTGAAGATGCTGCCGTCCGGCCAGAAGGTCTGTTTGGTGCCCGTGAGGCCCGGCTCGCAGGTGCCCACCTCCTTCACCGCATAGAGGGGCTTGCCGCAGGCATATTCCTGCTGGTAGACCTTGCCGTTGCGGAACACCTGGGTGGTCATGTGTGTGGACAAGGCGTTGACACACGACACGCCCACGCCGTGCAAGCCGCCGGACACCTTGTAGGAGCCTTTGTCGAACTTGCCGCCGGCATGAAGCACGGTCATGACGACCTCCAGGGCCGACTTCTTCTCTTTCTCATGAAAATCCACGGGGATGCCTCGGCCATTGTCCTGCACGGTGATGGAGTTGTCCTCGTTGATGGTCACCTCAATGTGGTCGCAATAGCCGGCCATGGCCTCGTCGATGGAGTTGTCCACCACTTCGTACACCAGGTGGTGCAAACCGTTCTCGCTGATGTCTCCGATATACATGGCGGGACGCTTGCGCACGGCCTCCAGACCCTCCAGCACCTGGATGTTGCTGGCCGAATAATTGTTCTCGCCGATAATCTTTTCTTCTTCTGTCATATATCTAAAAACCTATTTCCAAATAACCGAGCAAAAGTAGTGAAAATCCTTGAGATAACCGCGCAAAACAGGTAGTAATTTGCTCAGAAAGACGCCCCGGCATTTCCCTGGAGACAAACACAAAAAAGGTCAGACTTTCCGTAGAAAATCTAACCTATACCTATCTGAATATTTACTAATATCCTTACGCCAGCTTATTGATGTAGAGCGACAGCTTGGACTTCAGGTTGCTAGCCTTGTTCTTGTGGATAACGTTGGTCTTGGCCAGCTTGTCCAGCAACTTGGCAACACCCGGATACATGGCAACAGCAGCGGCCTTGTCCGTAGTGGCGCGAAGCTTGCGCACAGCATTACGCATAGTCTTAGCATAATATCTGTTGTGAAGTCTTCTCTTCTGTTCTTGTCTGATTCTCTTCAGTGATGATTTGTGATTTGCCATCTCGACTAATCTTTTAATTCGTTTATTCTTTTATTTTTTGTAGCCCCTGGGGGAATCGAACCCCCCTTTCAAGAATGAAAATCTTGCGTCCTAACCGATAGACGAAGGGGCCGGCCTCTATTGAGCGCTTCCGCTCGGTCAAACCTCCTGTTTTGGTTTTGCGGATGCAAAGGTAGGGATTATTTCCGAACCCACCAAACATTCTGCGAAAAAAATGCCGAAAAATGCTGTTTTTTCTCCTTTTTGCCTCGTCAGAGAGGGTTTGGACGGTCATTTTGTGCAGAAATCACACAGGTTAGCAAGCCACAAGCATGAAATGACACGATTGGCAGGACCCCCCCAAACTCATTCTTCCTCGTCCCCCGTAATCCCTTGCATGAAACCATCGAGCGCCGCACCGGCCTTCTCCATGGCCTTGCCGGCCTGTTCCTTGAAAGCCTTGGCCGCATATTCACCTTGCAACCGGGCTACTTCCTGGATTTCCTCGGGAGTCATGTCCTCATATTCATTCAGCTTCTCCAGCAGCTTGCCGAATTCCTCGTTTGCTTCCTTCCATTGCTTCTCGGTGTAGCTGCTGCCTTCTTTCTGCACTTTCTCCACAAAGTCTTTCAGTTCGTCCACGCGGCTCTTCGGCTCGCACGAACCCAGGCACAAGAGGCCTGCTCCGCCCAACAGGGCTGCCATGAGTAATTTCTTCATTTCGTACTACGTTTAGTGATAACCTGCCGGCGGAACCTCCCTTCCTGCGAGCCTCGGGCCGGCGGCACATCGCGGACTTTGGGCGCGGATATCTCCGCCCGTGTCCGCAGATATCTCCGTGCTTGTCCGCGGATATCTCCGCCCGCGCCCGCAGATATCTCCGCCCTTGGCCTTCTTCCCGTGCTCCGGTTCATTCCGCCAACGGGCCTTTACAGGGTTTATGCCTGCAAAGATAAGCAATGCATTCATTACCGGCAATGTTATTCCCTATAAAGTTATGGCCAACCGGATGCACAGAATGGCCAAACTTTGCTAACTTTGTCCCCAAAACAGCGATGATGAAACCATACAGATTCTTACTGGCAGCCTTTGTCGGCCTGCTGATGGCATTGCCGGCCGGTTCCGCACCTTGGGCCGCTTCCCCGACCGATGGCCCCACTTTCATTCCTGCCGATGACGCACGCATTGCGTATATGGGGCGCATCAGCCACCGCATTCCCGGCGCTGTCACGTTCACCTACCCGGGCGTCAGCATTTTCGCCCGCTTTGAGGGGACCTCGCTTCGGATGAAGGCCAAACCGGGCAGCGGGGACTTCATGGTGGAGATAGACGGCCAATGGCCCTACCGCATCAGTTTTTCAGCCAATGATTCCATCCAGACACTGGCCGAGGGACTTCCTCAGGGGATACACCATGCCCGCGTGATGTACATCCTGGAGGGCTATGAACTGAAGCCGGTGTTCAAGGGCTTCTACGTGGACGAAGGATGCACCCTGGCCCAAGCCCCGGCGTTGCCCGAACGGCGCATCGAGTTTATCGGCAACTCCATCACCTGCGGCTATGGCGTGGAGTCGAATGACAGGAACGACCCGTTCACCTACGAGACAGAGAACCATTTCTATACCTACGCAGCCCGCACGGCACGCGCGCTGAACGCGCAACATCATGCCATCGCGCGCTCCGGCATCGGCGTCTACCGCAATTGGGGCGCTCCCGCATCCGGCAGCCGGGACTGCATGCCGGCCATGTATGAACAGGTGATGTTCACCGACCCGAGCGAGTTGTGGGACCATAGCCTGTATACCCCCGACGTGGTCTGCCTCAACCTGGGCACGAACGACACGAGCGAAGGCAACTATGACTTTGACCGGATGGAAGATGCTTACCGCCGGTTTATCGCCCACCTGCGCGATACTTATCCCCAAGCCAAAATCGTGTTGCTGACCGGACCGATGATGACCGGCCGGGCCCTGAAAGACGTAAAGCGGGCGTTGGACACAATCACTGCGGAGCGCCGGCAGGCCGGCGACACGGAGGTCTACCGTTTCGACCTCTCTCCGCAGACCGGCGCCCTGGGCTATGGAGCCGGTTGGCATCCGTCCATGCGCCAGCAACAAAAGACGGCGAATGAATTGACTGCCTATCTGAAGGTACTGATGGGGTGGTGAAGACAGAGAAGAAAAAAAGAGAGTGTGTCAAAATATAAAATGGCACGCAGATGACGCAGATGCGACAGATGACCATTGATTATACTTCGTTGATTTACAGTCAGACAAATCTGCGAAAATCTGTTTAATCAGTGTCATCCGCGTGCCATTTTATATTTTGACACACCCCTTTTTTCTTAAAGCGGCTTTACCCGGTTACCGGTCAGAACCCGACATACTCCAGTTGTTTGCTTACCAACATTCCGTCCTGTGCCTTCAGGTCGAAACGGACGTTCTTCTTCGCTTTCAGGTGAATGGTGAAGAGAACGGCGTCGCCCTTCAGCGTTTCGCGGTCGCCGATGTTGACGAAAGTCGGATAGAGCGCCTTCACGCCGCTGGTGTGCAGACGGTCGTTGGTCAGGTTACGCATCCCGCTCACGGCACCAGCCTCGATGCCGGCAAACTCATAGGCGGTGGCGTCGTATGGCAAGGCAAAGCTGAGGGCATTGACTCCGTTCAGGCCTTGGCCTCGCACCACGATGTCGATGGTCTCTCCGGCCTGGTAGGACTTCTTGACGGTGCTCAACGTCACGGCGCCCTGCAGGGTATCGGGCCGCTGGGGCGCAATGCCGCCATCCAGGGCAGTGGCCACGACGGAGATGTCATAGGCATCAATCAAGCCATTACGGTTCAGGTCGCCATTGCTGATGTAGCCTTCGAAGTCGGCATCCCCCTGACGCAATCCGGTGTAGTTGGTGTAGGACGTCAAGTCATTCTCGTCCAACAGGCGGTCATGGTTGATGTCGCCCGGCAGATAGCTCTCCGTATCGGGCACCTTGAAGATGTACAGTTCACGACCCGAACCGAAGTTGCCCACAGACTCGGTGACATGCAGGCGTACATAGCGTGCGGTGGGTTGTCCGCTGAAGGTGAACACCTTCACACCGGCATCGCGATGCCACTCGAACGCGCCGGCTTCCGTCCAGTTCTGCTTGTCCATACTGTAGCTGACGGTACCTTTCAGCAGAGTGCCGTTGCCTGCATTCTCGCGCGGCACATACTGGAATTTATCCAACTGGCAGATGGCGTGCAGGTCGGCCACGAGGTCGAAGGGCACGGACGAAGCGTCATAGGACGTGTGCCACAATTCGCCCTCCTCGAAATCGAAGAGGCGGCGCAACGAACCTCCCTGGTTGCGGATGCTGGTGGTACCCGTGATGCCGCGGATGGCAAACTGCAAGGGATCGGACTTCGTGGTGAAGCAGAAGGCTGTCCAGTCTGAATGCCCGTCCTTGTTGACGGCACGTAACTGGAATTGGTAGGACGTCTCCGGCTGCAGGTCCTCGAAGAGGAGTTCGGTGTCGCGGATGGTGCTATAGGTCATGCTGTCGAACAGGATTTCATAGTAGTCTGCATTCTCCACCGGCATCCAAGTGTGCAGCATGGTGTAGGCAGTGACATTCTTCTCCTCGCTGGTCGTTACCGTCGGTGCGGCAAGCTCCCCTGTATGGGTCAGCCGACTGGCAGGCTCAAAGGCATACCCCTCGATGAATACCTCCGTGGCAGCAACCGTGATGTCGCTCTTGGCCAGCTTCACGCGCAGTTGCGGGTTCTTGGTGATGACCACCTTTGCAAAGGGCGTGCCCGGTGTGGCAAAACGGTTCAGGTTGGGGGCTTCCTCGTAGAAGCAGACATTCTCGCCCTGCTGGAAGGCTTCCGGCGAAGTCACTTCCACCAGCTTCACTTTCTTCCCGCCGATACGGGCCGTCACCTTCTTGGGCCGGGCCGTGACATTGACGCGCAACTCGGTGGCCTTCTCCCTGACCATTCCGTCAAAGGAGCCTTCCGTGGGATGAATGGTGATGGTCACACGCCCCTTGTCATCCGTCTGCGACTCGATATACGTGCGGGCAAAGGCCTCTTCCGTCCGGTAGGCTTCCGTCGTGCCGTCGTCGTCATATTCATGGAAGGCGCTGTAATCGTCCGGATAAAGCTCGTAGATGCGCAGGGAGCGGTCTATCTCGTGCACGTTGTTGTTGGGGTTGACCAGGGGAATGATGGCGCCGCTCTTCACGAACACCGGCAATTTCCACAACGGAGCATCGAAGTTGTTGATGATGCGTCCGCCCTCGTACACGTCGCCGTTGAAGTAGTCTATCCACGTACCTTCGGGCAGGTAGATGCCGTTGCGCACGTCGTTGCCTTCGTCATCGGCCTTGGTGGATTGGTATATGGGAGCCACCAGAAAATAAGGCCCGTAGAGGTATTCATATTGCGTGGACTTGCCCCATGTGTAGCGATTGGGATATTCCAGGAACAGCGCACGCATCATGGGCAATCCGTCCACGGCCTCGCGGGCAATGCTGTAGGCGTAGGGCATCAGTTCGGATTTCAGCTTCAGGTACCAGCGGTTGATGGAAGTAGCAGGTTCGCCCAAGGCGTGAGGATACTTCTCATTGGAACCCCAGCCGTCCATGTTGAGCTGCATGGGCGTGAAGGTCTTCCACTGGAAATCGCGTGTGTTGACCACGAGATTCTTGCCGCCGAAAATGCCGTCCATGTCCGACGTGATGTTGGGATTTCCCGACAAGCCGGAACCGATGTAGGTGGGGATGTGGAAACGGATATACTCCCAGTTGCCGCCCGTCTGGTCGCCAGACCAGATGCCGGCATAGCGTTGCGTACCGGCCCAGCCGTCCAGACTGATGATGAAGGGACGGGCATTGTGGCCGTAGTAAGTCATAATCTGCGCCACGTCCGTGATGCCGTTCAGTCCGAAAGAGTATCCGGCGCCTACCCAGGCCACGTCCGTCTTGAGCACACGCACGCCTGCATCGCGCACCTCCTTCACGATGTCGCGCTGGAGCAGCGGTTCCACGCCTTCCTTAGGATGCAGGTCCGACTGTGTCCACAGACCTATCTCCACACCGTTTTCGTGGGCATAGTCCGTCAGGTTTCTCAGGTTCTGGATATTCCCGTCCAGGGTGCCGGTCTGTCCGTAACCAGCCCCATAGCCGTCGTTGGGCAGTAACCAGCCCAGGGGCATATCGTGCGCCTTGTAGCGGTCGATGACGGCCCGGGCGGAGAACTGGTAGTTCTGCTTCTCGCCATTCAGCGACTCCTTGATGCCGCCGTTGTCCTTCTGGCTTTCCTTGTAACGCTTGCCGTCCTCGAAGAGGATGCCCGTCGTGTCCTCCTTCCAATAGTCGCGGTTATAGGCATTGAGATGACCCTCGTAAAAGCCGAACTTGGGCAGCAGGACGGGGTGCCCCGTCAGTTGGTAATAGTCGTTCAGCAGGTCTACGGGACGTTCGTTCACCAGGACGAAGAGGTCCAGATAGTCCGTCTGATGGCTCAGCGTGACGAGTCCCTGCTGTTTGCGTCCGAAGTCATATTCACCCTGGGCAAAGGTATGCCACAGGATGCCATATCCGGCCGTGGACCAATAGAAAGGGTTGGGCGAAGCCACGCCACCGTCCGTCCAGCTGTTCTGGTTCTCGATGGCAATGGCCCTGCCTTTGTGCGAGAAGCGGCCGTTCTGCACGCCGCCGCCGTAGAAGTATTCCTGCGGCTGTTCTTTCAGCGTCACGGCCACCTGCTTCTTGTCAAAAGCCACAGGGGCGGCTTCTTCCAACACAACGCGCCCAGTCCGGAGGTCCGTCACGCTCATCAGGGTCGAATGCTTGTCAAATGTCACCCGCACCCGGTCCGTCTCAACAGACAACTGGTTGGCCTCCCGCCCGATTTTCAGCGGACCTACCGCCCGGCGCGGCTGGTCTACCAGGATTTTGGCTTCGGGCTCTGCCACCGGATCACGCAGGATTCCGCCCATAGGGTCTTGGAACAGGCGGAAGATATGGTTGCCATAGAAATCCAGCGTCAGGCGTTGTTGGTTGGAGAAGATAACTTCCACGGTCGTGGAATTAAGAGGCAGTATATCCACGATGCGGATGTCCAGCGTAGCTTCGGTAACATTTTCTGCCGTTTCGGCGGAAACTGCCTGCACACTACCACACACCAGCGATGCAGACAACAGCAAGGCAGACGGAAGCACTCGCCAGGCCTTGCCGAAAGGAATGATTCTGTTCATGATCATAATTGTTAAGAGGATGTGCCGTAATGATAAAAAAGAAAGGGACCCCGAACGCGTCAGAGTCCCTTCCACTGAATTTATCGAGAAATCTAATACCTATTCTGAATTAGAGCTTCGGGCCTGCAGCAACCAGCGCCTTACCGGCTTCGTTGCCTTCGAACTTAGCGAAGTTCTTGATGAAGCGGCCAGCCAGGTCTTTAGCCTTCTCTTCCCACTGGGCAGCCTCAGCATACGTATCGCGAGGATCGAGGATCTTCGGATCTACGCCCGGCAATTCTGTCGGAACTACGAAGTTGAAGTACGGGATCGTCTTCGTCGGAGCCTTGTCAATGGAGCCGTCCAGGATGGCGTCGATGATGCCGCGCGTATCGCGGATAGAGATACGCTTGCCGCTGCCGTTCCAGCCGGTGTTCACCAAATAAGCCTTAGCGCCAACCTTGTTCATCTTCTTAACCAACTCTTCAGCATACTTCGTCGGGTGCAAGCTCAAGAAAGCTGCGCCGAAGCAAGCGGAGAACGTCGGAGTGGGTTCCGTGATGCCACGTTCCGTACCGGCCAACTTAGCCGTGAAACCGGACAGGAAGTAGTACTGAGCCTGCTGGTCGTCCAGGATGGATACGGGAGGCAGTACACCGAAGGCATCGGCAGACAGGAAGATTACCTGATGAGCGTGAGGACCCTTCGATACGGGCTTCACGATGTTGTTGATATGATAGATAGGATAAGATACGCGGGTGTTCTCCGTCACGCTCTTGTCAGCGAAGTCGATTACGCCGTTGGCATCAACCGTTACATTCTCCAGCAGAGCATCGCGCTTGATGGCGTTGTAGATATCGGGTTCACTCTCCTTGTCGAGGTTGATAACCTTGGCATAGCAACCGCCCTCGTAGTTGAACACGCCTTCGTCGTCCCAGCCGTGTTCGTCGTCGCCGATGAGCAGACGCTTCGGGTCAGTGGACAGCGTAGTCTTACCCGTGCCGGACAGACCGAAGAAGATAGCCGTATCGGTACCTTCCATGTTCGTGTTGGCAGAGCAGTGCATGGAAGCGATGCCACGCAGCGGGTTCAGGTAGTTCATGATGGAGAAGATACCCTTCTTCATCTCACCGCCGTACCACGTGTTCAGGATAACCTGTTCGTTGGTCTTCAGGTTGAAGACAGTAGCCGTTTCAGAGTTCAAGCCCAGTTCCTTGTAGTTCTCAACCTTAGCCTTGGCAGCGTTGAAGGATACGAAGTCGGGTTCACCGTAGTTGGCCAGTTCCTCTTCCGTCGGACGGATGAACATATTCTTCACGAAGTGAGCCTGCCATGCTACTTCCATGATGAAGCGCACTTTCAGACGAGTAGCGGGGTTAGCGCCACAGAACGTATCCATCACGAACAGACGCTTGCCGCTCAACTGCTTCACAGCCTTAGCCTTCAAGTCAGCCCAAGCCTCTTCAGAGCAGGGTTTGTTGTCGTTCTTATATTCATCAGAAGTCCACCATACAGTGTCCTTGCTGGCTTCATTGTATACAAAGAATTTGTCCTTAGGCGAACGGCCCGTGTAGATACCGGTCATCACGTTTACGGCACCGAGTTCCGTAACCTGGCCTTTTTCATAGCCTTCCAGACCAGCTTTGGTCTCTTCTTCGAACAATACTTCGTAAGACGGATTGTGGAGAATCTCCTTCACGTCCACGATACCATACTTGCTTAAATCTAAATTAGCCATTTTCTTTAAGTTATTAAATTGGTATTTGGTTGATGATTTTCTTTTTACCTTTCGTTTTCCGCCTGCAAAAGTAGCATTTTTCTGTATATGACAATGCCCATCCTGTGGATTTTTTCTGCAATAAAATGCTCTTTTATATATCCGTAACACTATCTGCAAAGTGAATATGGCAATTCACCCGTTCTCTGCTTCTCCAGGGTGTTGAGGGTGACGGACGGAGGATACTTATATATATATGTGATTTGTCTGCATTTAGTAGATGTTGAAATTTAGCTCATACGAGAATGCTATCATTAACATGAGAGAAAGCGATTTTTAACCGGCACTAAAATGCACAAATTCATCCCGTGCGGAGTATAGAAGATTTCGAATAGGACATAAAAAAAGAGGAACCGGTGCAGGTCCCTCTCCTTTTGTCTCGATGCAAGCAAGCGGATTACTTGCGCAAGCCCAACTCCTTCACGATGGCGCGGTAGCGTTCGATGTCGCGGTCCTTCAGATAGTCCAAGAGGGCGCGGCGCTTACCAACCAGCATGGTCAGAGCTCTTTCAGTGCTAT
The DNA here is from genome assembly GCA_019118325.1 of Candidatus Bacteroides intestinavium. GTDB lineage: Bacteria > Bacteroidota > Bacteroidia > Bacteroidales > Bacteroidaceae > Bacteroides > Bacteroides intestinavium. The sequence goes on along the minus strand of DWZE01000076.1, from coordinate 3,474 downwards.
AATCTTTTCTGTTGAGCTTCAGGTGCTCAGTCAGACGGGCAATACGGTAGGAAAACAAAGCAATCTGGGACTCAGCGGAACCAGTATCAGTGTTAGACTTTCCGTACTTGCTGAAGATTTCTTGCTTTTTAGCAGCGTCTAAATACATAGTTTTAATGAATAAATGATTAATAAGTCTCGTTACGGGGCGCAAAGGTACGGATTATCTTTTACATGGCAAGGGATTGGATAAAGTTTTTCATCCGGAAGCGGAAAAAACGATTCCGGACAGACAGGATGTGCTCTTCATCGCCCTCCCCCATGCCACCGACCCAAGGGAAGTCCACCTCGCGGGCGTCAACTTCAGCCAACGGACGCGCGGCACCGGGCGACGGATAGTGAAAAACGTCCAGGAACCGGGCTGACGGAGGAACTGGAACAAAAATGTAGGATATCTGCCGAATAACCCGTATCTTTGTGCCCGGAAACAATAGGTATAATATGCAGAACATTAGAAACATTGCCATCATTGCCCACGTGGACCATGGCAAGACTACATTGGTAGACAAGATGCTGCTGGCCGGACACCTCTTCCGGAACAACCAGAGCACAGGTGAGTTAATGCTGGATAACAACGACCTGGAGCGAGAACGGGGCATCACCATCCTCTCCAAGAACGTCTCTATTAACTACAAAGGAACCAAAATAAACATTATTGATACCCCGGGACACAGCGACTTCGGCGGCGAGGTGGAGCGCGTGCTCAACATGGCCGACGGTTGCCTGCTGCTGGTAGACGCCTTCGAAGGTCCCATGCCACAGACGCGCTTCGTTTTGCAAAAGGCCTTGCAAATCGGCCTGAAGCCCATCGTGGTGGTGAACAAGGTGGACAAGCCCAACTGTCGCCCCGAAGAGGTGTACGAGATGGTATTCGACCTGATGTTCAGCCTCAACGCCACGGAAGAGCAGCTGGACTTCCCCGTCATCTACGGTTCGGCCAAGAACAACTGGATGAGCACCGACTGGAAACAACCGACGGAAGATATCACCGCCCTGCTGGACTGCATTATCGAACATATCCCCGCCCCGCAACAACTGGAAGGCACGCCCCAGATGCTGGTCACGTCGCTGGATTACTCGTCCTACACGGGGCGCATTGCCGTGGGGCGTGTACACCGCGGCACGCTGAAAGAAGGCATGAACGTATCTCTGGCCAAGCGTGACGGCAGTATCCTGAAGACCAAAATCAAGGAATTGCATACCTTCGAAGGCATGGGCCGCAAGCGCGTGCCCGAGGTATCGTCCGGCGACATCTGTGCACTGGTGGGCATCGAGGGCTTCGAGATAGGCGATACCATTTGCGATTACGAGAATCCCGAACCGCTGCCCCCTATCGCCATTGACGAGCCGACGATGAGCATGTTGTTTACCATCAACGATTCGCCCTTCTTCGGCCGCGAAGGAAAGTTCGTCACTTCGCGCCACATTCAGGACCGCTTGATGAAGGAATTGGATAAGAACCTGGCCTTGCGTGTCCGCAAGAGTGAGGAAGACGGCAAGTGGGTCGTGTCGGGCCGCGGCGTGTTGCACCTCTCCGTGCTCATTGAGACGATGCGCCGCGAGGGCTATGAGTTGCAGGTAGGCCAGCCGCAGGTCATCTTCAAGGAGATAGACGGCGTGCGTTGCGAACCGGTGGAGGAACTGACCATCAACGTACCGGAAGAATACGCCAGCAAGATAATAGACATGGTGACACGCCGCAAAGGCGAAATGGTGAAGATGGAGACAGCCGGCGGCGACCGGGTAAACCTGGAGTTCGACATGCCGTCGCGCGGCATCATCGGCCTGCGAACCAACGTGTTGACCGCCAGTGCCGGTGAAGCCATCATGGCACACCGTTTCAAGGAATATCAACCCTACAAGGGCGAAATCGAACGTCGCACCAATGGCTCGATGATTGCCATGGAGACCGGCACAGCCTTCGCTTACGCCATCGACAAGCTGCAGGACCGCGGACGCTTCTTCATCTTCCCGCAGGAAGAGGTCTATGCCGGACAGGTGGTGGGCGAGCACAGCCACGAGAACGACCTGGTGGTGAACGTCACCAAGAGCAAGAAACTGACCAATATGCGTGCCAGCGGTTCGGACGAGAAGGCGCGCCTGATTCCCCCCGTGCAGTTCTCGCTGGAAGAGGCACTGGAGTACATCAAGGCGGACGAATACGTCGAAGTCACTCCCAAATCAATGCGGATGCGCAAGGTCATCCTGGACGAGCTGGAGCGCAAGCGGGCAAACCGCAAAGACTGAGGCACGGACATATACTCCACCCGTTGGCGGAATTAGGATTCGTATGCACTTTATGCCATCGGTCCATTACACGGCATTGCGGGGGGATGTCTTCGCTTTTGTTCGCAGATATCTCCGTCCTCGCCCGCAGATATCCCCGTCCTTGCTCGCAGATATCTCCGCCCTTGCCCGCAGATATCTCTGCCCGTGGCCTTTCATGACCCGATTAATTCCGCCAACGGGTATACTCCTTATAAAAGCGAGTTTAAAAGCCTGTGCAGATTTTGCCCGGCCGGATTCTGAAATCCTCAGGAAGGAAAACCGAACAGGCTTGAGATATAGCGCACAGATGATGCTGCATGAGACGGCATCACCTGCGCGCTTTTCTATTTAAAAGCGCTTGCAGAAAGGCTTGGTCGACGAAAAACGCCCGAACGTAGTTTTTATTTGCAGCCGTTTCTTCGGGTGCATATCTTTGCCTTGCAACTTAATTCCAGTTAGTAACGATGAAAAGATTTATGTTAATCGCCGGCGCGGTTTGCCTCAGCTTGTGTCAGCTTGTCGCACAAGAAGCCGGGAGGGATGAACGTCCCGACTCCCTGCAAGGCCCGGAACGCCGGATGGTCGAACCACCCGATCCCGAAAGAGAGGCCAAGGCTCAGACCGACCGTCTGAAAGAGGCCCTGCAACTGACTGACAAGCAGTATAAGAAAATTTATAAACTGAGTCTCAAAGAGCAAAAGGCACGGCTGAAAGCTCGCTCTGGTCGTCCTGAAAACGGCCACTTGATGCCGCCCCCGGACGGGATGCGTCCTCCCGGCGGCAACGGAGGGAATTTCCCACCGCAGATGGGCGAGGGTGATTTCCCCCCAAGGATGGGGATGCCTCCAAGCGACCTTGAGGAACGGGCCGAGAAACAAAGGAAACAAGCCGAGAAGCGCGACAAGAAGATGAAGAAGATTCTGACTGACGAACAGTATGCCCGTTGGAAAGCGATGAAGCTCGCACAACCGGAACGGTTTCCGCACCAAGGAGACAAACCCACCGGCAAACCGGACGAGGCCCGGTGATTCTCCCGTGTCCAGATTTCGGGGAGAGTGTGTCAAAATATAAAATGGCACGCAGATGACGCAGATGCGACAGATGACCACTGATTATACTTCGTTGATTTACAGTTAGACAAATCTGCGAAAATCTGTTTAATCAGTG
>DWZE01000075.1 GCA_019118325.1 Candidatus Bacteroides intestinavium | reverse complement strand
GTTATCATAATAGAACAGAAGCGGAAGTTCCGCCGTTTCACCAAAAGCCTGGCGGTATTTGCTGATGAATGTCTGAGTATCCATATCTTTTTCAGTATAAGTAGTTTTGTGGGTAAATATAGTGAAAAATTTGATTTTTCTTCAATATATCTTCAAATTTCCCTATTACCTTTGCTTCCATGTTTATTCATCAAACGCAATGAAACTGCTGATAATAGAAGACGAAAGGGAGCTGTCCGCCAGCATCGTGGCCTACCTCAGCTCCGAAAACTATGTGTGCGAGCAGGCTTTCACCTACGCCGAAGCGCTGGAGAAGGTCGGACTTTATGACTACGACTGTGTGCTGCTCGACCTGATGCTGCCCGGCGGCAACGGGCTGAACATCCTGCGTGAGATACGGAAGCGGCAGAATCCGGTCGGGGTCATCATCGTGTCGGCCAAAGACTCGCTGGACGACAAGGTGCGGGGACTGGAAATCGGGGCGGATGACTACCTGGCCAAGCCCTTCCACCTGCCCGAACTCTCGATGCGCATCTACGCCATCATCCGTCGCCGTGAGTTTGCCGGGGGCAACCTGCTGCGTAGCAACGGCATCGAAATCAACCTGCCTGCCAAGACGGTCAGCGTGAAGGGCCGCCCCGTTGTGCTGACACGCACGGAATACGAACTGCTGCTCTTCTTCATCGGCAATACGGGCAAGGTGGTGTCGAAGGCGGCGATGGCAGAGCACCTCAGCGGCGACATGGCGGATATGCTGGACAGCCACGACTTTGTCTACACCCACATCAAGAACCTGAAGGCGAAGCTGGAGGAGGCGGGCGTAAGGGACTGCGTCAAGAATGTGTATGGGACGGGGTATAAATGGATAGAGTTATGAAAAGCCTTTCACGAAAGATGCTGACGCAGTTTGCCGCCTGCATTGCGGTGTTGCTGCTGCTTGCCACGCCGCTGTTCTATTTCCTGACAAAGCATTATTATGCCGAAGACATGATAGACATCATCGAGGCGGTGGGGCAGGGGCAACCCATCCCCGCGCTCGACCTGGAGGAGGACATCATGCACGGCATCATGATACAGTTCGGTGTCATCACCGTGGTCTTGGCGGTCGCCATCGTGCTGACCGTGCGTTTCATCTCCCGCCGGCTGTGGAAACCTTTCGACGAGACGCTTCTCCGGATAGAGGGCTTCCGGCTGGAGGACGGCAAACTGCCTGTCTTGCCCGAAAGCGATGTGGAGGAGTTTGCCCGGCTGAACCGCACGCTGACGGCCTTGATGGAGGGCAGCCTGGCCAGTTATCGGACGCAAAAGGAGTTTACCGAAAACGCCTCGCACGAGTTGCAGACCCCGCTCGCCGTCTTCCAAAGCAAGCTCGACCTCCTGCTCCAGCAACCCCGCCTGAGCGAACAGCAGGCAGAAATCATACAGGGCCTTTATGAAAATGTCACCCGCCTCTCCCGGCTGAACCGCAACCTGTTGCTGCTTGCCAAGATAGACAACCGCCAGTACGGACAGATGGAGGACATCAACCTGGCCCGCTTCCTCGAAGAGCAGACGCCGTTTCTGAAAAGCATCGCGGGCGACATTTTCTTCTATGAAGAGCTCGCGAACAGCAGCCTGACCGTCCGCGCCAACCGCACGCTACTGGAAAGCCTCGTGAACAACCTCATGGTCAACGCCGTCCGATACAACCGCCCGGGAGGCGAAATCTACCTCACCGTGTCGGGCCGGAAACTGACCGTATCGAACACGTCCGACGAGCCGGCGCTGGATGGGCGGCAAGTCTTCAACCGCTTCTACCGTCCGTCCGAAAAGGTGAAGGGCAACGGGCTGGGGCTCGCCATCGTCCGTGCTATCTGCGAATACCACGGGTGGGCGGTCGGCTATCGCTACGAGGAAGATATGCATAGCTTTACGGTAACATTCTAATCCTGTTTTAGGCTTCTTTTTTACACCTTACTCTGTTTTCGCGGGGATGTATCAAAATATAAAATGGCACGCAGATGACACTGATTAAACAGTTTTTCGCAGATTTGTCTAACTGTAAATCAACGAAGTATAATCAGTGGTCATCTGTCTCATCTGCCTCATTTGCTTGCCATTTTATATTTTGACACGCTCTCGTTTTCTTGTGGCTTTTCCCATTCTATGAACTCCATGTCCTGCCGCACGAGGGGGCGCTTCATCTTCCGGTCGCCTCCTCGGTAGCGTTCGGGCAGGAAAACGACCTTCAGGCCTTTGATTTGCGAAACGTTCACTTCCTCCTTGGTCGCCACGCCGTTGCCGCGCGAGGTGCAGGCCAGGTAGAACGACCCCAGCCCGTCAATGTGTACGACGCGCCCGCTGGAAAGGATGTCCGCCATCACGTCCGGCAGGTCGCTGAGCACGGCGAACACATCGCCCTTGCTCACGGTAGACATGGCCGACAGGCGTCCGGCCAGCTCCTCCGTGTCGGCAGGTTTGCCCAAAGTAATCAATTGCGGGAACCACAGCCGTTTGCCGCCCAGCTTCCGCATCACTCGTCTGAAGAATAGCATAGTCTTGTTCCTCCTTTCATATTCTCTTGTTAGCATATAGGGGATGCTAAGTACTGTACTTTGATGGATGAAGTTCTGTACTTCAATATATGAAATACTGTACTTCGCTATCCCTCCGGCAAAGATAGGAAAAATCTCCGTCCTGTGCAAGCGGTCAGTACTTTCCTTGTTGCCGGGCGCAGCTATAGGGATTCCTGCTATTTTCTGCGGTGGTTCTATCTTCGCCGTTCGCGTATATATATTATATAATTAGGTATATCCGTCTCCCTCCTTCTCCTTTCCCTGTCCAATAGTCCACCTTGTAACTCCCTATAAATCAGTTCTGATTGAAAAAACTTTCATATTTTCCCCAAAAAACCTGTTATAATATTTGGCCGGTTCGCGTAAAGGCTCTACTTTTGCACCCGCTTTCGGGAACGAAGCGGTGCTGATTGAAAGACTGACGGACTGATACTGAGACACTTCCGGTGTATTTCGGTGGATGATTCCCCATT